>NZ_KV795631.1:0-2857 GCF_001809065.1 Corynebacterium sp. HMSC055G02
AAAAAGGGCTCTGACGGATTGTAAGCACATGGTTTCAGGTACTATTTCACTCCCCTCCCGGGGTACTTTTCACCATTCCCTCACGGTACTAATCCGCTATCGGTCATAAGCAGGTATTTAGGCTTACCGGGTGGTCCCGGCAGATTCACAGCAGATTCCACGAGCCCGCTGCTACTCGGGCAACACACCAATTGCACGCACGGGTGTTTCACGTACCGGACTCTCACCGTCTACGGCAGGACATTCCAATCCACTTCCGCTACACCCACACAACACAACGCAGGACTAGCAGACCCTGCACAATGCATCCCCACAACCCCACGCACGCAAACCCTGCCAGGTATCACACGCACGCGGTTTAGCCTCATCCACGTTCGTTCGCCACTACTAACGGAATCACAATTGTTTTCTACTCCTACGGGTACTGAGATGTTTCACTTCCCCGCGTAACCACCAATTAGACTATGAATTCATCTAACGGCGACCGCCCACAACGACGGCCAGGTTTCCCCATTCGGACACCCTCGGATCAACGCTCAGTTGGCAGCTCCCCGAGGCCTATCGCAGCCTCTCACGTCCTTCATCGGCCTACTATGCCAAGGCATCCACCATGCGCCCTTACAACACAACACACAAACAAATAACTAAGAACAATCACAAACAGAAAAACTGCTTGACAAAATCGAACTTACAGAAAAACAAGATGCTCGCGTCCACTATCCAGTTCTCACACAACACCCACACACCACACACAAACCACCAAACAGCAGCCTGCCCGCAGCACGCAGCAACCTGTAAACAGGAACAACAACATGTGTCATCCCAGACACCCAACAGCGCACCAACAACCAACCAACACAAAAAAGGAAAGCACAAACGCTTAAAGTCATCACACGCACGCGCAGACCACCACTTCAGTGATCTAACCAGTAGGTGTTCCACCCAAAAAACAAAAAATAGCCACACGCCACCAACACGATGACACATGACACAAAGAAAAAATAATCTCCTTAGAAAGGAGGTGATCCAGCCGCACCTTCCGGTACGGCTACCTTGTTACGACTTCGTCCCAATCGCCAATCCCACCTTCGACAGCTCCCCCACAAAAATGTGTTAGGCCACTGGCTTCGGGTGTTACCGACTTTCATGACGTGACGGGCGGTGTGTACAAGGCCCGGGAACGTATTCACCGCAGCGTTGCTGATCTGCGATTACTAGCGACTCCGACTTCACGGGGTCGAGTTGCAGACCCCGATCCGAACTGAGACCGGCTTTGCGGGATTAGCTCGCCCTCACGGACTGGCAACCCACTGTACCGACCATTGTAGCATGTGTGAAGCCCTGGACATAAGGGGCATGATGATTTGACGTCATCCCCACCTTCCTCCGAGTTAACCCCGGCAGTTTCTTACGAGTCCCCACCACAACGTGCTGGCAACATAAGACAAGGGTTGCGCTCGTTGCGGGACTTAACCCAACATCTCACGACACGAGCTGACGACAACCATGCACCACCTGTATACAAGCCACAAGGGAAACACCATCTCTGGCGCGATCCTGTATATGTCAAGCCCAGGTAAGGTTCTTCGCGTTGCATCGAATTAATCCACATGCTCCGCCGCTTGTGCGGGCCCCCGTCAATTCCTTTGAGTTTTAGCCTTGCGGCCGTACTCCCCAGGCGGGGCGCTTAATGCGTTAGCTACGGCACGGATCCCGTGGAAGGAAACCCACACCTAGCGCCCACCGTTTACGGCATGGACTACCAGGGTATCTAATCCTGTTCGCTCCCCATGCTTTCGCTCCTCAGCGTCAGTTACTGCCCAGAGACCCGCCTTCGCCACCGGTGTTCCTCCTGATATCTGCGCATTTCACCGCTACACCAGGAATTCCAGTCTCCCCTACAGTACTCAAGTTATGCCCGTATCGCCTGCACGCCCGGAGTTAAGCCCCGGAATTTCACAGACGACGCGACAAACCACCTACGAGCTCTTTACGCCCAGTAATTCCGGACAACGCTCGCACCCTACGTATTACCGCGGCTGCTGGCACGTAGTTAGCCGGTGCTTCTTCTCCATCTACCGTCAGAAACCCTTCGTCGATGGTGAAAGGAGTTTACAACCCGAAGGCCGTCATCCCCCACGCGGCGTCGCTGCATCAGGCTTCCGCCCATTGTGCAATATTCCCCACTGCTGCCTCCCGTAGGAGTCTGGGCCGTGTCTCAGTCCCAATGTGGCCGTCCACCCTCTCAGGCCGGCTACCCGTCGCCGCCTTGGTAGGCCATTACCCCACCAACAAGCTGATAGGCCGCGGGCCCATCCCACACCGAAAAAACTTTCCACCACACCCTCACGGTGCGGTCCTATCCGGTATTAGACCCAGTTTCCCAGGCTTATCCCGAAGTGCAGGGCAGGTCACCCACGTGTTACTCACCCGTTCGCCACTCGTGTACCCCAGCAAGCTGGAGCCTTACCGTTCGACTTGCATGTGTTAAGCACGCCGCCAGCGTTCGTCCTGAGCCAGGATCAAACCCTCCATCAAAAACCCTTCAAATCAGAAGAATCAAAAAACAATGAAAGGCCCAAAAACCTGACAAAAACAGACAAACAACCACCACACACAAACAATGCATGCGGCCTGGCCGTTATCCAAAAATAAAACGTTCTCCCCTTCGAACCGACGAGGCCAAAAAAGAAGAGAACAACCATGATCTTTCCCACAAATGAAAAAACCACGCGAAAAGCACCCAAACAAAGGCGCCGCCACGCAATCCATCACCCGCAAGCACAAAAGGACCCAAAACAAACAAAGGCCCCCGGCACCCACCAGCAACACACACGCAAACGACAACCAAACAAGC
>NZ_KV795632.1:0-68160 GCF_001809065.1 Corynebacterium sp. HMSC055G02
CGCCGGCATAATAATCTTGTTTGTGGGTCGTGGTAGCCAGTTCCCGTGTGGGGTGGGCTGCTGCGGCCCACTTTTTGTTACCCACGAGTAAACGGGATTAAATAGGGGTTGGTCTGCTCGGTAGCGGAAGGCGGGCTTACCGGTGTCTTGAGGCTTAAGGGGGCAAAGGGTGTCCGGGTTAATGGACACAGGCGTGTCCGCTTAGAGGATCGCCCGGTTGGCACCTTTCGCTGCTTACCCCAATGTGAGTTACTGACTGCCTTTATGGCTGTCATTGGCGGGTGAATGCGGGGTTAGTTCCTGGGTCTATGGCAGCGGCTGTGGGCTAATTAAAGTTACTGACTGCGTTTATGACAGAAATAGCGCGAAAGATCGCTTGAGAGTGTCATAAACTCATACAGTTTCACGTTTGCAGCCCGTATTTATGCCTGCAGCCTGTACTCACACGTATAGCCTCCAATCGCGTGTACAGCCCGTATTCAAGCGCAGCCCATTCTCGCAAGCAAAGCTCGCAAGCTCATTGTCAACTAGGCCCAACTACGCCCAGCGAGACCCAAACATACGTCGATAGTGCACATGTTACCTTCCGTAGGGCACAAGTTACCCCCGTTAGCGAACGCTGCAATTGTGCCTTTACCAGCACAAATTAGCCAACGCTAAGCCAAGTTCGAAATATGCCCTAAATATTGCGTAATTTCATAACGTATTTACTTGTTAAATAGGGAACCCTAAGCTAATGTTTCACAGGTAATGATTACCTAAGTAAGTGATTGGGTAACGGCGTCTAAGTGGCGTTTGTTTAACAATCCTACTGTGACCGAAGGGATGCCTTTAAGTGGCGCGTTCTAACTCCGGCCGTATTCGCAATATCGTAGTTGCATCTGTTGCGAGCCTTGGACTTGTTCTTGGTGCTTGTTCTACTGATGCCGGTAACGAGGATAAGTCTGCAGCTGCAGGCAACGGGTCTACTATTACCGTTACTGATAATCATGGTGAGCAGACCGTACCTGCCGAGATTGACTCTGTTGTGGCCACGGATAACCGTTCCTTCGAGATGCTCGATCAGTGGGGTATTAAGCTGGCTGCAGCTCCTAAACCGATTATCCCGTTCACGGTTTCCGACTACAAGGACAATCCTGACGTTCAGGACATCGGCAATCACCGCGAGCCGAATCTCGAAATTGTTGCTGCTGCTGACCCGGACCTGATTGTGAACGGTCAGCGTTTCGGTCAGTACTACGATGACCTGAAGAAGCTCGCTCCGAACTCCGCGATTGTGGAGTTTGAGCCGCGCGAGGGCAAGCCGCTGGACGAGGAGCTCAAGCGCCACGCTAAGGGCCTGGGCACCATCTTCGGTAAGGAGAAGGAAGCCGATCAGCTCATCGCAGACTTTGACAAGGCTCTGGAGCGCGCTCGCAAGGCTTACAACCCGGACGTGAAGGTCATGGCGCTGAACTCGTCGGGCGGCACCCTCGGTTACATTGCTCCGACTGTTGGTCGTACCTTCGGCCCGCTGTTCGACCTGATTGGCATGAAGCCGGCGCTGGAGGTCGACAAGGCCAGCGATGACCACCAGGGTGATGAGATTTCCGCCGAGTCCATCGCTGAGGCAAACCCGGACTTCATCATGGTGCTTGACCGCGATGCTGGCACCTCTGTCCGCGGTACCGATGAGTACCGTTCGGCACAGTCTGTGGTCGAGGAAGCCGCTCCGCTGAAGAACGTGAAGGCAGTCAAGGAGGGCAAGATCTACTACGCCCCAGAGGACACTTACACCAACGAGTCCATCATCACGTACACGGAGATTCTGAACGGGCTTGCCGACGCCTTCGAGCAGGCCTAATAGTTCCCTGACCAGTCACAGGAGTACCTCACCAACTCTATGCAGAAGTTACTGGATTCCCGGCTAGCCATCGGGATTGCCTTTGTGGCAGTCCTGGTGGCTATGTCGCTGTTTGTAGGCCAATACGACATCCTGGGCGCCGACGACGGCTGGGAGATGTTCGCCACTACGCGTATTCCGCGCACCATTGCACTGGTGCTCTCGGGTGCCGCGATGGCGATGTGTGGCTTGGTCATGCAGCTACTTACGCGCAACAAGTTTGTCGAACCCACCACCACGGGAACCACGGAGTGGGCTGGTCTCGGCCTGATTTTCGTGATGTATTTCTTTCCTTCGGCCTCGATACTTGGCCGGATGGGCGGGGCAATCATCTTCGCTTTCATCGGCACGGCAGTGTTCTTCCTGTTCTTGCGCCGTGTCGCTTTGAAGTCAAGTCTGGTTGTGCCCATCGTGGGCATCATGTTGGGTGCGGTAGTCAGTTCGATTTCGACTTTCTTTGCGTTGCAGACGGACATGCTGCAGTCGCTAGGCGTGTGGTTCGCAGGCTCTTTTACTGCCATTTATAAAGGGCAGTACGAATTCCTGTGGCTGGTCGTCATCGTGGTTGCAATCGTCTTCGTATTTAGCGATCGGTTAACGGTTGCGGGGCTTGGTGAGGACATTGCCACCAACGTCGGTCTGAACTACAAGCGAATCGTGTTCCTGGGCACCGGCCTGATTGCCATTGCAACGGGCCTGGTTACGGTAGTGGTGGGCAATCTGCCCTTCCTGGGCCTCGTTGTCCCCAACATTGTCTCCATGTTCCGTGGCGATGATCTGCGCTCCAATCTGCCCTGGGTATGCCTGGTGGGCATTGCCATTGTGACGGTCGCGGACTTGATTGGCCGCGTCATTATCGCCCCGTTCGAGATCCCGGTATCGGTAATTCTCGGCATCCTGGGTGCTGCCATTTTCGTCTATCTGATTGTGGAGCGGCGTCGTGCTTAATCTCAGTTCAACTACAGCTAGAACCAACCAAGTTGGCCCGCAAACGACGTCGTTTAGCACGGCCGCCGCTGCGCGCAGGTACTGGATTATCATTGCTGCGCTGGCGGGCCTGGCGGTGTTGTTTACGGCGGGCCTGCTTGCGTGGGACAACCCGTTGCCGTTCGGTACGGATGGTTTTTGGCTGATTGCGCGCCGGCGTCTTGATGCCGTAATTGCCATGATCGTGGTTGCCTGCTGCCATGCCGTCGCGACGGTGGCGTTCCAGTCGATTGCGAATAACCGAATTATTACGCCGTCGATTATGGGTTTTGAGGCGCTGTACGTGGCTATCAGTACCGCTGCAGTGTACTTCTTCGGTGCGACCGGCCTGATGAAAGCTGGCTCGGTTGGCGCGTTTGTGCTGCAGCTCGCGCTGATGGTGGGGCTGTCGCTGGTGCTGTATGCGTGGCTGCTGACCGGGCAGGGCGCGGATATGCACAGCATGCTGCTGGTGGGCATTGTCATCGGTGGCGGACTGGCTTCGCTGTCGACGTTCATGCAGCGCATGCTCACGCCTTCGGATTTTGACCTGCTGACGGCGCGGCTGTTCGGCTCTGTCAACAACGCTGACCCGGAGTTTTTCCCGGTGGCGATTCCGCTCGTGATAGGGGCGATCGTGGTGATCGCGTTGCATTCGCGGGCCCTCAACGTCATGTCGCTCGGCCGCGAAGTCGCGACGAATCTGGGTGTGAACTACCAGGTTCGGTCCATCACTGTGCTGGTCGCGGTGTCGGTGCTGATGGCAGTATCGACGGCTATGGTCGGCCCGATGACATTCCTCGGTTTCCTGGTCGCGACCATTGCGTACCAGGCTGCGGATACCTATGACCACCGCTTTGTGCTGCCGATGGCGGCGCTGATTGGCTACGTCACGCTGGCCAGTGCGTATTTCATCCTCAATCACGTTTTCTATGCCCAGGGCGTGGTGTCCATCATTATCGAGCTGGTTGGCGGTTCGATCTTCCTCTACGTCGTTTTGAAGAAGGGACGGCTATGATTCTCCTCGACAGTGTAAGCAAGAGCTATACCAGCGAGGTGTCAATTGGCCCCGTTGACCTGGAAATTCCAACCAACGCAATCACGGCTCTGATCGGCCCGAACGGCGCGGGCAAGTCCACGCTCTTGACTATGATTGGCCGCCTCCTTGCCGTCGATTCCGGTGACATCAACGTCGGTCCATACAACGTGGGCAAGACCAAGTCGAAGGATCTGGCGAAGGTGCTGTCGATTCTGCGCCAGGACAACCACTTCGTCACGCGTCTCACCGTGCGCCAGCTGGTCAGTTTCGGCCGCTTCCCGCACAGCCAGGGGCGCCTGACCGCTGAGGACGAGCGCATCATCTCCCAGTACATCGAGTTCCTCAATCTTGAGGCGCTCCAGGGCCGCTACCTCGACGAGCTCTCCGGTGGGCAGCGTCAGCGCGCGTATGTCGCAATGGTGCTCTGTCAGGAGACGGATTACGTGCTTCTCGACGAGCCGTTGAACAATCTGGATATTTCTCACTCGGTCGACATCATGTCGTACCTGCGCACTGCAGTGCGCGAGTTGGGTCGCACCATGGTGGTGGTGTTGCATGACATCAATTTCGCGGCTCGCTACGCCGATTACATCTGTGCGGTCAAAGACGGCCAGATTGTAGAGCACGGCCCAACCGCAGAGCTGATGCGTTCGGAGGTTCTGAGCCCGATCTTCAACACTCAGATTGACATCGTCCAGGGCCCGCACGGCCCGGTCGCCTGCTACGGCTCTTAAGGCAATTCCTGGCCGGTCCCACGCAGCCGATACAATCTAGCCTCATGACTATTACTGCTGCCGTTGACGGTTCCGCCTTGCACAACCCCGGACCTGCCGGGTGGTGCTGGTATATCGACGACAGCTGCTGGGCCGCCGGCGGATGGAAAGAGGGAACCAATAACCGCGGGGAGCTCACCGCTCTTGCCGAGCTGCTCCGCGCCACCGCGCACATCCCCGACGAGCCGCTTTTCGTACTGTGTGATTCGCAGTATGTGATTAACTCCGTCACTAAGTGGATGCCGGGATGGAAGCGCAAGGGCTGGAAGAAGCGCGACGGTAAACCTGTCCTCAACGTCGACATTTTGCAGGACATCGACCAGCTGCTCGTTGGCCGCAATATTCACCTCGAGTGGGTTAAGGGGCACTCCGGCCACGACATGAACGAGGCCGCTGATCAGCGCGCCCGCGCCGCCGCCACTGCGTATCAGAAGGGCACCGCCGTACCCGAGGGGCCAGGGTTCGCTGGCGCGGGTAGTCGCGCGCAGACGAATGCGGCGCCGACAAAAACCGCGCCCGCCGCGCCTAGTTCCGAGCCCAAGACGCCCAAGGCTGCAACCTTCGAGCAGGAAGGCCTCTTTGACCTCGCCGTCGACACCACCGTGACACCCGAAGACGCCGCCAAGGAAGCGCTCACCATTTTCCGCCGCGCCGCACATCGCGCTGAGCAGGGTAATGCCCGCGCACTCAAGGCATTGCTTGACGACGCCCTGGGCGCCAACCTCGCCGTGCCAGACGGGCTTTCGGATGCCGAGCATGAGCTCCGCGTCGAGGGAACCACCGCCACCGCGCAGTTCACCACTGACGACTGGGTGGGCCTGGTTGTCTGGGATTTGTCGGAGGCAGTGGGGAAGGCCACAGGTTCCGCACGTTTGCTGGGCTGGAATGTGGGCAGGTCTTAGCAGTAGTATGAAAGTTTGGTCTTTTAGGTAGACCACCAGGCAATCCGAGGTTACTGGTAGCCTGAAAACACATAAATTCTTTTACTCATTACATATAAGGAGCTCCGACTTCATGGCTGAGCACGAAGGTCCTCGTTCCGGCGAAGGCCGAGGAAATCGCGGAAACCGCGGGTCTAACCGTTCCCATGGTCGTGGCGAGGGCGGCTTTAACGGGCGCAACCGCAACGATCGTCGTGGACAGGGTGGTGGCCCAGGTGGTCGTGGCCGTGGTGGTCACGGTGGTCATGGCGGTAACCGCGATTCCCGTGGTTCGCGGGGCTTCCGTCGTGATGATCGCGATGATCGTGACTTTAACCGCGGCGACCACAATGAGCGCGGTGGCCGTGGCGGTCGTGGTTACAATCGCGATGACCGCAATGATCGTCGCGGCCCGGGCGGGCGCGGTGGCCAGGGAGGTCGCAACTTCGACCGTCGTGGTGGCAAGCCACGTCGCTCCAACCGTGGTGGCCGCTTCCAGGATGAGAAGCGTACGCACCGCACCGGCCCGCAGCGCCCAGGCTTCCGCGAGGAGCGCATTGAGGCCCGTAAGAACGAGCCGAAGCTGCCAGATGACATTCGCGCAGACGAGCTCGACCCGAGCGTGCGCCAGGATCTGAAGAGCCTGGCTAAGGACAACGCCGACAAGGTTGCTCGTCACATGATTATGTCCGCAATCCTGATGGCTGAAGACCCGCAGCGTGCCCTGGAGCACGCCCGCGCAGCGAAGGACCGCGCTGGTCGCGTCGGTGTCGTTCGTGAGACCGCTGGTGTTGCCGCTTACCACGCAGGTGAGTGGAAGGAAGCTTTGGCGGAGCTGCGTGCGGCTCGCCGCATCTCCGGTGGCCCGGGCATGCTCGCGGTCATGGCGGACTGTGAGCGCGGCCTCGGCCGCCCAGAGAAGGCCATCGAGCTGGCTCGCTCCGAGGAAGCCAAGCAGCTGGACAACGAGTCCAAGACTGAGCTGGCTATCGTCGCCGCCGGTGCTCGCCGAGATATGGGCCAGATCGATGAGGCTCTGGTTGAGCTGGAGACCCAGGATCTGAACCCGGACCGCGAGGACTTCGAAGCAGCTCGTCTGTTCTACGCCTACGCTGATGCGCTGGTGGAGGCCGGTCGTAAAGATGATGCCAAGGTGTGGTTTACCCGCTGCGCCAAGATCGATGTGGACCAGATGCTCGATGCTCGTGAGCGCATCGAAGAGCTGAGCAAGTAATCAGCCCAGCTGCCGGCTCGCAACATCAGCCACCGCTAACGCACCGCTGGCGCAATCGGGCTGCGCATCTACAATTCGTCGTAAAGCGTTCCTATTTCGTAAAAGGAGAAATGAACCCCCATGGCTTCTGTCGCTTCTTCCTATGATGCCGCTCTGCTGGATCTGGATGGCACGATTTACGAGGGTGGCGCGGCGATTCCGAACGCGCTGGAGGGGCTGACTGAGGCGGCGCTGCCGATGGTGTTTATTACCAACAATGCCTCGCGCGCGCCGCAGACGGTGGCGGATCAGCTCAATGGGCTGGGCTATGACGTTCACGCGGACGATGTGATGACGTCGGCGCAGGCGGCCATTGAGATGGCGGCGGAGGTCATTGAGCCGGGCTCGAACGTTTTTGTGTTGGGTGCGGAGTCGTTTAAGCAGTTGGCTCGTGAGGCGGGGTACAACCTCGTGGATTCCGCTGATGACAACCCTGCGGCGGTGTTCCAGGGGCTCAACCGTGAGATGACGTGGAAGCAGATGTCGGAGGCGGCGCTGGCGGTGTCGCGAGGTGCGCGCTTCCTGGTGTCGAATTTGGATACGACGCTGCCGTCGGAGCGCGGTTTCCTGGTTGGTAATGGTTCGGTCGCTGCGGCGATTTCTACGACCACGGGCGTGGCGCCGCTGTCGGCGGGTAAGCCGAAGCCGCCGATGTTTATTAAGGCGGCGGAGCGTGTGGGCGCGAAGAATCCGCTGGCGATTGGGGATCGCCTCGACACCGACATCGCGGGCGGAAATGCGGCAAAGATGGACACGTTTATGGTGGTCACAGGCGTTTCCACGCATATGGATGTCGTTGCGGCGCCGCCTGAGCACCGCCCGACGCTCATCGGTGCTGACATGACTGCGCTGAATCGTGAGCTGGATCAGGCACGTCCGGCTCCGCAGGCTGGTTTCACCGCGCGTTACGACGACGCGGAGGCCGGTGTCATCGTTCTTTCTGGCGGTGACATGGAAGATCTTCGGTTGGTGAACCCGGCGGAGGCCGCGGTGGCGGCTCTGCTGACGGTCGTAGATGTGGTGTGGAACTCTGAGGCTGGTCGTGCTGGCGCAGTCGAGGTCGCGCAGGTCCGCGCGGAGGGCCCGGCTGCTGAGGCGGCGCTGGCTGCCTGGCGGAAGTGATAGCCGATGAGTGAGGTTGCACCGAAGCCGGGGCAGGGCGCTGGTCCTGTGCCGGGGCCGAAACCCGGCCCTGCATCTGTACCGAGCCCTGCGCCTAGCCCGGCGGCGATGCCCGGCGCGCGTGAGGTAACTCCGGAGGACGTCCGCGAGCAGGTGGCGGCCGCACTGTCAGCACCTGCCCCGACGCCGCAGGAGAGAGTCGCGCAGTTTGAGCGGGCGCATGAGATTTTGTATGAGGCCCTGGGCTCGTCACGCAGGGAAGGAAAGTGAACGCGGTGGCAAAGAAAGCTCCTAAGCGCAGGCTCGATGCGGAGTTGGTGCGAAGGAAGATTGCTCGCTCCCGTGAAGCGGCAGTGGACATGATTAAAGCCGGCCGAGTAGAGGTCGGTGGTTTTGTCGCCTCTAAGCCGGCGACTGCGGTGACAGGGGACGTGTCCATTCGCGTCAGTGGTCTGGAAGAAGACGAGAACTGGGCGTCGCGCGGAGCACACAAGCTGCTCGGCGCGCTGGAAGCTTTCGAACCGCAAGGGCTGGACTTGAAGGGCCGGAAAGTGCTGGATGCCGGTGCCTCCACGGGGGGTTTCACCGATGTGTGCCTGCGCCGCGATGTCGACACCGTCTACGCCGTCGATGTCGGCTACGGTCAGCTGATTTGGCGCTTGCAGGATGACCCGCGGGTGGTTGTGCTCGACCGAACTAATGTCCGCACGCTGACCCCCGAGATTCTCGGCGGCACAGCCGATGTCATGGTCGGCGACCTGTCCTTTATTTCTTTGAAGCTGGTGCTGCCAGCGATTGTCTCCTGCCTCGACGAGGGCGCTGACCTGCTGCCGATGGTCAAGCCGCAGTTCGAGGTGGGTAAGGAGCGCCTTGGCTCCGGTGGAGTCGTGCGCAGCGATGCACTGCGTCAGGGAGTTGTCCAGGAAGTCGCCGAGTACGCCCGCACGCTGGGGTTGTCCTTCCGCGCGGCTGTGGCCAGCCCACTGCCGGGTCCTAGTGGCAACGTGGAGTTCTTCCTGTGGCTGGTGAAAGACGGCGGTGCCAGCGACATTGGGGACGAGACTATGGCTGCGGCTATTGCCAAGGCCGTCGAGGAGGGGCCGCACAATGACTAGCTCAACGACC
This sequence comes from Corynebacterium sp. HMSC055G02, assembly GCF_001809065.1. Classification (NCBI taxonomy): domain Bacteria; kingdom Bacillati; phylum Actinomycetota; class Actinomycetes; order Mycobacteriales; family Corynebacteriaceae; genus Corynebacterium; species Corynebacterium sp. HMSC055G02. The sequence continues at coordinate 9,101 of NZ_KV795632.1, forward strand.
AGCTCACCGACCAGCGCGAAGACTCACTCACGGGATAGCAAGCCCAAGACCAGCGCCGGCAAGCGCGAGATTCTGCTGGTCCCGCACACCGGCCGTAGCGCCAACCTGGAAATGGCCGCTGAGGCTGCCGAGCTGCTTGAGGCCGCGGGTATCGACATCCGCGTGCTGGCTGGTAAGAACCCGGAGGCACTGGCCGCGCACCCGACGCTCGGCAAGTACCCGCGCTACTGGCATTCCCCGCAGGCGGCGTCGGGATGCGAACTCGTCCTCGTCCTCGGCGGCGACGGCACCTTCCTGCGTGCCGCAGACATTGCACACTCCGCTGACCTGCCGGTGCTCGGCATCAACATGGGGCATGTGGGCTTCCTCGCCGAGTGGGAGCAGGAGTCTATGACGGAGGCGATTAGTCGCGTCATCAAGCGTTCCTGGCGTATCGAAGACCGCATGACCATCCGCGCCACCGTCCGTGACACCACCGGCCGCGTGATCGGCTCCGGGTGGGCGCTGAACGAAGTCAGCATCGAAAACGTCAACCGCCGTGGCGTGCTGGATGTCATCTTGGAAGTCGATGGCCGTCCGGTGAGTTCCTACGGCTGCGATGGTGTACTGATTTCCACGCCGACCGGCTCCACCGCGTACGCCTTTTCCGCAGGAGGCCCCGTACTCTGGCCAGAGCTCGACGCCATGCTGGTCGTGCCCAACAACGCCCACGCGTTGTTCTCTCGCCCGCTGGTGATCTCCCCGCATTCGACCATTGCCATTGAGACCAACCACGACACCGCCGAGGCGGTCGCGGGGCTCGACGGCTTCCGCAACATCACCATGCCGCCGGGCAGCCGCATCGAAATCGAGCGCGGCGCGCAACCGGTGCGCTGGGTGCGTCTGGACGATCAGCCGTTCGCCGATCGTCTGGTGCACAAGTTCCGCTTGCCGACGTCCGGGTGGCGCGGCCCCGCCGAAGCCCAATAGCCCCTAAACACGGCAAACGAGACCCCACACTTCAAGGGAAGGACTGATTGCAGGCGCCATGCTGACTGAGATTTCCATCCGCGACCTCGGCGTTATCCCGGACGCGACGCTTGAATTCAGCCCAGGCCTGACCGTACTGACAGGTGAAACCGGTGCGGGTAAGACCATGGTGGTCACCAGTCTCAAGTTGCTCTGTGGCGCGCGTGCCGACGCCGGCCGCGTGCGCACCGGCGCAGACAAGGCGTTGGTGGAAGGTCGCGTGTCCACCGAGCACCTCTCGGAGGAAGAGTCAGCGACCATCGATGCTGTGGTTTCTGAACTCGGCGGCGAACGCGATGAGAATGACGAGTACCTGCTTGCCCGTCAGGTCTCCGCGAAGGGCCGCTCCCGGGCGTGGGTTGGAGGCCGCAGTGCCTCGGCTGCGGCGTTGGCGGATGTCTCCACCCGTCTGGTTGCCATTCATGGCCAGAATGATCAGCTGCGCTTGCAAAGCGCTGATGAGCAGCGTGCGGCCATCGACCGCATGGATGCCGACACCATCGCACCAACGCTGGAAACCTACCGGCAGCAGCGTGCACACTGGCGCGCCCTGGCCAAAGAACTGGAAGAGAAGACCTCCAAGCGCCGCGAACTGGCCATGCGTGCCGACCAGCTCAGCTTCGCCATCGAAGAAATCGATGCGGTCTCACCCGAGCCGGACGAAGACCAGGACCTGGCCTCCCAGATCCGCCGCATGCAGGATCTGGATGGTCTCCGCGACGCTGCAGCCGTGGCGCTTGCCTCCATTGATGGTGCCGCTGCCGTGAGCACGACCGGCATGGATGCCGCCACCGAGGACTCCGGCGCAGCCGAACTCCTCGGCGCCGCCGCGAACGAGCTCGCCGCCGCAGACGACGATGAACTCACCGAGTTTTCCAACCAGCTCAATGAACTGACCAGCCAGCTCTCTGAGATCTCCGCTGGCCTCGGCGCGTTTCTCTCCGGTCTGCCGGAGGAAACCGAGTCCCTGGACAAGCTCATGCAGCGCCAGCAGGAGATCAAGAACCTGACCCGCAAGTACGCCCCGGACATCGCAGGTGTCTTGGCCTGGAGAGATAAGGCGGAGCGCAAGCTCGCCACGCTGGATGTCTCCGGCGAAGCCCTGGACAAACTCACAGCGGAGATCAAAACCGCGGAGAAGAAACTCGGCGCCACCGCGCGGAAACTCTCCAAGGCCCGCGCAAAGGCCGCGAAGCACCTGGAACAGGCCGTGACCAAGGAACTCAAGGGCTTGGCCATGCCGCACACCTCGCTGGTGGTGGAGATCACCAAGGCCGACACCTTTGGCCCCGCAGGCGTGGACAACATTGAGTTCAAGCTCCGTGCCCACGAGGGTGCCGAGCCGCGCCCGCTGGCTTCCTCCGCATCCGGCGGTGAGCTTTCCCGCATCATGCTGGCCTTGGAAGTTGTCCTCGCCGAAGGACAGGCCGGGCACACGATGGTTTTCGATGAGGTCGATGCCGGTGTTGGTGGGCGCGCGGCTGTGGAAATTGGCAAGCGCCTGAAGCAGTTGGCGGTGAATAACCAGGTGATCGTCGTCACGCACTTGCCTCAGGTGGCGGCGTTTGCGGATACCCACTTGGTGGTCAGCAAGGATGCGCGCTCGGGTGCGGTGTCATCGAAGGTGACGAGCCTGGGCGATGAGGAGCGGATCGACGAGCTCGCGCGGATGATGGCGGGTTTGGACGATTCGGACTCCGGACGCGCGCATGCGCAAGATCTTCTGGATCAAGCTCGGCGCGCCTTCGCGGCCAAGTAGCTGCACTTATGTTTGACTAAGTGCCATGAGTCTGTTCTCTCGGAACGAAAAAGATCTTCCTGGCATTTCGGGGACTGTGCGGGACGGTTCCCGCCTGGAGCGTGCGCTGAAGCGCATGGGCGAAGGCGACATCGTGGTGATCGATGCGCCGGATATCTCGCGTCCACTGGCACAGCAGTTGATTGATGCGAAGGTCGCCGCAGTGGTGAACACCGACGCCTTCACCACGGGTTTTGTGCCGAATTACGGCCCGCAGATGATGCGCGACGCCGACATCGAGATGGTGCAGAACGTCGGCGACGAGGTCTTCGAGAAGCTCAAGGACGGCAAGAACGGCAGGCTTGACGACGGCAAGCTCTACCACGGTGACCGCCTGATTGGACAGGGCGACGAGGTCGACCAGGACGAGCTCGAGCGCGCCTTCGATGAGGGCCGCACCAGCATGGTCGACCGCCTGGAGGCGCTCTCCGGCAACTTGGTGGAGTTCGCCAAGACCGAGTCCCCGCTGTACATTGATGGCCTGGGCATTCCGGACGAGACGGAGCCGCTGCGTGGCCGCAAGGTCGTTGTGGTCAGCCCTGGTGAGGGACACCGCAAGACGTTGGAAGATCTAAAGAACTTCATCCGCGAGTACGAGCCGCTGCTCATCGGCGTCGATGCAGGTGCCGACACGCTCTTCGACCTGAAGTACGAGCCGGACTACATCATCGGCGATCCGGAGAACATCAACTCCGAGGCGCTGCGGTCCGCCGGTTGCGTAATTCTGCCGGCCGACCCGGACGGTCACGCGGTAGGCCTTGAGCGTATCCAGGATCTCGGCATTGGCGCCATGACATTCCCGGCGCTGTCCGATTCCGCCACCGACCTGGCGCTGGTCTTCGCCGCGCATCACGAGGCCGACATGGTCGTCTCCGTTGGTGCCCCACAGAACATCGACAGCATCTACCACGCTGAGAACCAGAGCGGTGTGCCGTCGGCGTTGCTGTCGCGTTTGAAGGTCGGGGAGAAGCTTGTCGACGGTCGCATGGTCGCCGACCTCTACCAGGTCAATAGCCGTGGTTTCGGTGTGGCCTGGGCAATCCTGGCTATCTTTGTCGCTGTTGCGGTGATTTTCGCTATTGCTGGTACCTCTGGCGATGGTTCTGTCAGCGAGAATCTGATTGATACCTGGAACTCCATTGCACTGTGGTTCCAGGGGCTGTTTAAGTAGTTTTAGCAGTATTTAGAGCACTATGAGCGCCTAAAGTTTTCGGCTGTCAGAGCTGATTGAGGCGTCGGCGAAAGGAAAAGGGACGGGCGATGGCGAAGAAGCGCAGGAGCGGGAAGTTTACAGCCGGTGTGACAGGCGCTGCCCTCGGTGTTGCGGCAGGTGCTGCGCTGGGTGCTTATGTGCTAAACCCCGCTGGTGCTGGCATTGATTTTGGTACTGGTGCCGCCTCTGAGCGCGATGAGGCCGTCGCACGTGCCGATGCGCAGCAAGCGCGTGCCGATGAAGCCAACCGCATCATCGAGCCCATCGTCGGGGAGATCGTTAAGGACTCTCTAAAAGACGTGCCGGTCCTTGTTATCGCGACTCCTGACGCTACGGATGAGCAGCTTGCGGGGGTTTCCGAGACCCTGCGTGCCGCTGGTGCTCCGGATGCTGGTGTGCTGAAGCTGACCGATAAGTTCCTCACTGCCGCTGGAGCGGATGAGCTGAAGGACACGGTTTCTACCTCGCTGCCGGCTGATGTGCAGCTGGACCCGGAGCGCCGCGAGCCGGGCCGCCAGGCTGGTCAGGCGTTGGCTCCCGTGTTGGAGTTGGATAAGGATGGGGGAGAGCGAGCCTCTGCTGCTGACCGAAAGCTGTTGCTGGAGGCTCTGAAGGGTGGCGGTTTTGTCGAGTATGAGGAAGGGACGCTTCGCCCGGCTGCTGGCATTGTGATTGTTGGCAATCACGGCACGGTGTCACGCGCTGCGATTGATAAGGGCGAGGACCCGGAATTCGGTGCGGGCCTGGTAGCGGATCTGGCGGTGGCGCTTGCTGAGGGCTTTGGTGCTGGTGACGATGCTGCTGGTCACGTAGTGGTGGGGACTGATGTTGCTGGAGCTCCGGAGGGGGATGTAGCTATCGGAAGCAAGAACGCCTCACCAAGTAATGAGGCTGGGATGGATTGGCGGGATGGCCTGTTTGGGGCGCTTGAGAATCGACAGCACTCTGCAGTCGCTGTGAAAACCGTTGGAGTCGTTTCAGACTCGGCAGGGCAGATAAGCGTAGTATCGTTCCTAAACGAAAGTTATAAGTAGGAAGAACTTTCAGGAGCATCTAAGATATATCTAGGAAATGCTGTCAGATAAAAGCAATAATATAAGACAAACATTTTCTACTAGAAAGGAAAACAAGTGAAGATTGATGCAAATGATCGTACGGTAGATTCTATCTTTGAAAACGGTCAACACTGCATTCCGTGGTATCAACGCCCCTATGCATGGGGGGATCAAAATATTGATGACTATTGGAAAGATGTGATTTTATCAGCCGATCAACATTTCCTTGGATCGATTGTCATAATTGCGCTTGACAATAAGCAGCATGAAGTAGTGGATGGACAACAACGGCTGACTACGATTTTCCTAACATTGAATGCTCTTGCTAAAAAATATAAAGAACTGAATTTTATGAAAGAATTCAATGGGCTGAGCAACTATATTTCATATGTCGATCTACAAGGCGAGCCACAATATAGGTTATATAATGAGCAGACGCAAAAATCCCTTGTATCATATATTTATGATCCCGTATCAGACTCGATGAAGTCGAGTATCGCTGAACCAGGTTTAGAGGTCGCAGCATTTCGAAAGATATTAAAATATATTGATAATGCTCTGCAAGAAAGTGGTAGCGAAGATGATGATAAAAGGGCGATTCTAAACAAAATTAGGGACAAGGTTCTTTCGTCGACATTTGTATATGTTACTGTTGAAGATCGCTACAACGCATTTAATATTTTTGAGACATTAAATGATCGAGGGCTTAGCCTGACGTCGACTGACTTGGTTAAAAACTTACTTTTTTCACACATACCTAAATCGCAGGAAAAAAGTGAATTATCGGTATGGGAAAGTATCTGGGAAAGTCTTGCAGAGGCGGATAAAGCAGGGGCGGCGCCGATTAAAGGGCCGGAATTCCTATACTACTTTTGGAATTCTCAAGGCAAGGATAAAGACCCAGACATTGATGTGATTACGGAAAAGCGCATCCGACGAAGCGTTGACTCGTATATAAAAGCTTGCACCGATTACGGCGCTGCTTCGCAAGATTTGATAGGCGATATGGCACGTTACGCCAAAATAGTTGAATGTCTATCAATAGTTGCGGCATCCAAGGGAGCCTCCTATCCATGGAAGACGCTTATTCAAACGCACTATCCCAAACAGGAATATCGGGAAGATAAGTTCGAAAATCCATCTGCCTATATCTGGGGTATTTTGACGATGCAGGCCAAGCAGCCTCTGCCTCTTTTGCTGGCGGCCGTTGAACGGTATCTAAAAAGAGACATTAGTAATAAGATGTTTTCCGATTTGCTTAAGAGTATGCGCGATTTGCAAGTCAGGTGGAGTATTGCACAGGTAAGTTCGACATCAAAGAATCGTGCCCTTTATCGCAAGTATTCGTGTCTTTTGAGTTCTGCTTCAAATAGAGGAGAATCACATAAAGTAATCCAAGATTTTATCGTAGATGCTCACAAAGCAAGCCCTCCTGACGGAGCTTTTAAGACTGGCTTAAGAAAGCTACGGTATGCAGATGATCTTGTTAAGGATAAAGATAAGATTGTGTATCTTCTCACCACAATATATAAAGCAAATCAAGCAGGTTACGATTTTTCGGAGGCGGCTTCAGTCGAGCATATTGAACCTCAGCATGGACATTCGTCGAAGTCGAACAAAAATGTATGGGTCTACAAGCTCGGTAATTTGGCATTCTTGCCGTCGAACGTGAATAGCAGCCTAAATCACCAAGATTTTGAATCTAAGTCCTCAACTATTGCAAAGTATACTTTCGATGGGGATTCCGTACTTCTGCAGGCACTAAGGAATAAGGTCTGGACCAATGAAGATTCAAATTTGAGAACTGAGGATCTAATTTCAAAGGCTACAGATATTTGGAAGCGGAATTTGTAGGTAGACCTGTTTGGTCAATACCTAAGTTCGGATGATTATTCACTTTTTTGGGAAGGCGAATTTATCGTTCCATAGAATTGTTGTGGCCGGCTTGGCTTTTAATTAATTAAATGACTGATGGCCAGAAAGCCATGGGGTATTACCCAAATGGCGCTCTAATTCTTTGGAGGGTAGGTTCAGGCGGTAAATGCATATCTAATTATCGACCAGGAGAAGTAGTGAAGCCAACCCGCCGAACGAAATACAGTGCCATCAAACCGACTAACGGGCGGATTCTAGTTCGGCCAGTGGCTTGCCGGAGAATTGTGACTCATCTTCGCCTAACGCGCGGGCTTAATGTACAGAATCGCTCACGGCTGTTTAACGTCTGTTGATGCCGGCCTCTATCCCCGTGCACCAGCATCAAATACGTTGGTACATGGGGGGCGCCATTGGGATTATCGAAACCGTAAGATTATAAGGGCACGCCCGAATAGCGATTGCCCAAATATCGGGGATGACCGCAACGTGCTAACAAAGACCAAAGCAGTAAGGTCAGGGCTGAGTATCTGGGGGTATGCCGAAACGTTTGAGACTATATCTGCGAGAGTCTCCGCGTTCGCCACCGACAGTATCCGTATTACTGCATTTATTTATATGAAGAGGTTGCTTTTTTACTTGCCAGCCAGTACTGGCGACCTTCAGGCATCTTAATGTTAGGTACCCAAATAGGGTCGCGAGACCAGGAGCCGACTTCTGGATCTGCAGTCTCTGCTACGCCTTCAATTCGGTACAGAATCAACAACGGACGAGTCTTCTCTTCCCTGGCAAGCTTCTGATCATTGGGGGATAGGAGTGCACCAGTTCCGAAGTGGACCTTACGGTTTAGGCGGAGTACTACACGGACGTTATAGTGTGGGTTTCGCTCAGAAAACTCCTCTAACGCAACCCTGAAGGTCGCAAGATCTAGGTCGCCGTCGAGAGTTTCGAAATATCGTGTGAGTAGGCTTGCAGCCTTCGTGGAAATTTCGCAGTCATTCCCCAATCGTTTTTCCATCCCCAAAAGCTTTTCATCAAGCTCTTCAAAATTTGGTATGACCGGGTCCGCTGCAAAGTAATTAACGCCACCGACCATATTTCCAACGATCCTATTATCTAGGACATTGGCTCTGGTAGGTGCAACCTTATCGCCAAGCACGACACGAAGCTCGTTAATATCAAGCCCCTGTGCCAACTGCTGCTTTATCATTTCATTACCCTCATGGGTTTCTTTGAAATTTTTTGCGATTTGAGCTGGCATAAATAAGCGCATTGAGGGAAGGTGGCGTTTATATCCAAACATACGAGCATGCTGCCAAAGGGTGTCTGCGTGAGGTTTTTTAGTGTCCCTGACATAAAAAACTGTTTGCAACCAATCAAAAGTCAGTCCACGGCCTAGTGAATTTCCGCCAGTAATGAAATTGTATCCATGTTCCCAATCTCCCACAGCGGTTTCATTTCGAGCGTTAATAATTGGATAACTGAACGATGATTCTAGTGTTGGTAAAATCTTTAGAACTTCATCGAATGCAGGAGCGTCTGGATACGTTTCCTGCAACTGGGAATAGCATTTTTCCAACTCCTGCCGAATCTTTTCCTCGTTTATATTCGAGAGTGTTTCCTCGACAATCTTCTTCATTGCGAGTTGGTACTTGTCATGCTCAGGAGTTTTATGACTTGGGTGGGAAATCATATTGCAAGTATGTTTCCCTGAAAGCGCAAACATGCTACAGGTGACTAGGTGAGTTTGGACGGCAGTTCGCAAATAAAGCTCTTCAGATTTGGCTGATTCGCTAAAAATCCTAGTAAACGGGTTAGGGTATTCATCGAAGAATACCGATCCGCCGACATAGTTTTCACCAGGCATGAAATAGAGTGACTTCTTGGCGGCCCAGCCAGAGTCCTCTCCTTGTAGTAGGATGGCTTGTGGTGTACCTGTGACCTGCATAAAGATGCATCCGGTAGCAAGATTGCGCAGATCGGTGAGCTGCTTGTTAATCCTCGATACATCGTCGTTGTTAACCTTGGTATTTTGACTTGTCGCATCTCCCTCATCGTCAATAATGAGGACTGGCTTTCCTTGGAGAGACTTCGTCTGACGGAATACCTCTATCCAGTTATCGAGCACGGATGGGATTTTACCCATGACGATAATTGATGGCATGGGTACTGTCCGGTGTTGGTTAAGAAGAAACTCGTTAGTTAAATCAGCCTTGCAAACTTGCACTCCTGTGAGAGATTGAAAGACTCGATTATAGGTTTGGTCTACTAGTCGAGTATTTGGCGACGTCAAAACGATAACTGTTTCAAACTGTTGGTCTAAGGCTTCTGCGATGATGCCTAGCATATGAGAGGTCTTACCGCTTTGGACGTCGCCATAAAGCAATACCTGTAAGTCGCTAAGGTTATCGTAATCTTCGAGAACAGTATCGACAAAGTTCTGTCGAGTAACTTCAACTGCATCTTGTAGGCTTTGGGGCTTTAGCGTAGATTGGTATAGTTCGAATTGACTTTTTTGAGTTTTCATTTTTGAGAATCCCATTCCTTATTGTTGGATATTTGAAAGGTCAAAAGACCAAACGTCAATTTCGGAGTGATAGCGCATTGTCATTGTTTTGCGCCCAAAGCGTTCAAGAGTGCTTTCATTTGCTAGTTCGCCGAATTCAATGGCTCCGGCTTCGATTAGGCGAGATTTCATCCAAGTACCAAAGGTTGAGAGTTTACCCTTGCTTCGGAGGTTTTTGCCATCTGCGCCGGAGATTCGGCATTCAAATTCCCAGCCATCATCGGTCACCACAGTAAAGGAAGTGCCGGTCTTGGGGTAGCCTTCGGTGCGAATACCTTTGTCTACAATCAATTCCCCCTCAAACCAGCTTCGGTTTAGTCCAGTGGTTTTATTCTTCCTCTTTCCATCGCCACCCATGTGCGCATTTAAGCTGCTCTTCGGATTGACCTTGAGGGGAATCTCGAAAGTGTATTTGACTGGTGAAGCCATCACATTCGCTACATATGATGTAGAGACTGCCTTGGCTTCATCTACATCCCACATGGGAGAGCGCTCGTTGGTGATAATTGGTACATCGACCTCATGCATGGGCCGCATTAAAGGCTCGATGACATTATTCCAATAGCTGTTAATCTCTAGAGGAGATTCCTGGATATATACTCCCAACTCGAATGTTTCTGAATATTTCGGAACAATGCCCGATAAGTTTGAACTTCCGATATAGGCAGAATCGAAACCTTCGTGTTCGAATCGGTAAAGTTTTCCATGGTACGAAGCCTTTGGGGTTAGGTATACGCCACCACGACCCTGCTCTTGTAGTAGATTATGCAGAGCCTTTGCATGCGTCACCTGGGACTTTGTCATGCCCTCGCTCGCGTGCATACCGCATACAAGCCGAAGTTCGACTTCTGAATGAGCCTCAATTTGCTCTTGAAGGTATTTGAGTGACGTTTCACTGATATATCCTACAGCGATATCAATCGCGTGAGCCTTAGATATTTGTTGCAGAAACACATCACTTAATGGGTAATCTGCCTTGGCGTTAACCGAGTTATTTACGAGATTGACATCGATGGAGGACATCTATTTATTAGTTCGCTTCCTCGTCTGCCAATAGCAGACGCTCCTGGATTGTCATAGCTTGCAGCTGGTCAAACTGTTCTTCCAAGTCTACCGGCTCATAGTCTCCCGTGAAGAGTGGCATGAGTCGTTTGCCGATAGCATGCATTCCTTGTGGGGGTACTGCATTGCCAATCTGGCGTCGTACTTCGGTGTTAGATCCTAGAAACTCAAAGTCATCAGGAAAGGACTGGATGCGTGCGCGCTCACGGTTGGTAAGTGCGCGTGGCTCGGTAAAATGGTAGCCCCATGTGCCACCGCCACCTCCAGCAATAAGTGTCTTCGAGGGCTCGTCACGGTGAAGGCGGCGGTAAACGTGGCTAATCATTCCCTTGACGTAATACGGGTCGTCTTTAGGAATGTCGGCGAAGTTTCCTCCTTCTGGAATTCTCTTCAAGATTTCACGGGTACGAGGCATTTGTCGCATATGGTTGTTGTTAAAGGGGACGTGCTCAACGCCTTCGAGTGCTTCACCTGCGGTCACATATGGTAAATCTCCTCTTGGTCCGTGCGTGGGAGCGGGGTGCTTGAAATCGAAGCCGGTATCACGCCTAATGCCGACGATTAGGACTCGTTCGCGGAACTGTGGGACACCGTATTCGGCAAAGTTATATAGCCGTGGTTTGACAATGTAGCCTGGTTCTACTGCTTCAAGGTCCTCGACAATAACCTGAATGGCCTTTTTCTTATTCGCAGTTAACAGCCCCTTCACATTTTCCGCGATAAAGGCTTTTGGTTGTTTTGAAGCTACGAAGTCACGGAAGTTTTGGTATAAAGTGCCACGCTTTCCATCCAGGCCAGGTCTTTTCCAGATCATGGAAAAATCTTGGCAGGGGAATCCGCCCGTGACCAGGTCGGCATTGGGAATACTGGGATCGTTGAATGGGTCAATTTCAGTAATGTCGCCCAGGACAATGTGGTCCCCCAGGTTGTGTCGGTAAGTGTCAACCGCCTCTTTGGAGAAGTCGTTTGCCCAAACAGTTTCGTACCCTACTTCTTTCAGGCCCTGATCCATTCCACCACAGCCTGAAAAAGTCGAGACTATCGTTGGCTTATTCATCATTCTAAAGCTTCCTTCGCGTCGAGCGTGCCCAATTGGCACTGAGACATAGGGTAATCGGGAAGCCGGACTAAGTGGTAGTTGATGCCGCACACGATTGCCGCAAATCCATAAAAGAGCCTGGTCAACAAATTATAATGGAACGTATGTGTGAAAAAGATTGGTGTGGGTTGGGGCGTACAGGCCGTTTCAAACCGGAGCGTTAGTGCTAGGGGCGCTTCCTGTGATCGGACTCGGAGACAAATCGTTTGCGGTTGAGAACAACTAAATAGAGATTGTCGGTTTGATAGGGGGATAGTCCTATTGCTCAACTATTTTTGGTGCAGAGTTGCCCTCAAGAATATTCCTGGCGTAGCCCGTACCTCTACTGGCACGTCCTCCAGTGCAATTGGCTCCGACACAACGGTGTCCCAATCAATCTGGGAATCTGCTATGAACTCCACAGTCTGCTCCAGGTGCCGTGGCTCGTAGTTATGGACACCGGCGATGGCGCGCCAGCCACGGACGAGCCACTCCGGATCGAGGGCATAAGTCGGGGAAGCGGCGACGCTTCCGGCCAGCACCGCGCGACCGCCGATGTCGAGGCTATTGATGCAGGTAGCGCCGCCGAATTCGCTGCCGGAGAATTCAAGGGTGATGTCGAAAGACCCTAGTTCGAAATCGGCGCCAGCAGCTGACGGGGCGGGCACAACCGCACCCAACTGTCGTGCCCATTCAAGGCGTGTCTGATTGCGGTCAACGGCCACGACCTCGGAGGCGCCACCACGAACAGCTGCCTCGACCGCGATGAGCCCGAGCATGCCAATGCCCATCACCAGAACCCTCTTACCTGTAAGAGCCCCAGCCTGCTCCATACAAGCCATCACAGTGGCGCCGGCGCAGGTGGCGATGGAGGTCGCGACATCGGGAAGCAAGTCGGGGACTACTACCACTGGTTGATGGTTGCGCAGCACAATGTGGGAAGCATAGGTACCCGAAAGAGGCCAGTCGCTATCGAAAGCCTCGTGACCAGTCTTTTTAAACTTCCGGCACTTGGCGGTCATGCCTTTTCTACACCGGTCGCATTCCATACACGGAGCGGTGACAGAGAACACCACACGCTGGCCAACCTGCAAATCTGGATTGCGGGTGGTGCGGACGACTCCGACTCCCTCGTGGCCGAGAACGCTAGGGCAAGGTGCGCTGCGGCGACCGAGCACGGTGTGACGGTCAGAGCCACAAATCGTAGCAGTGGTGATTTCTACTAAGGTTTCGCCTTCTTGCAAAAGCAGGGATAGGAACTTCTTGCATGCGAAAGTCGCTACCGCCGTGCCCGACGAGCGCTTGGGCCATTTCCACCGATGCAGTAGAAGCGGAAGGCGTTCGGGGACTCGGAGTTGTCATCAGCGTTGTGTACTTACTTGGTCAGGTTTAAAGTCCAGGGCCTACTTTCCGACGATGTCCAGTAGGTTCGCGGAGGAATCCAGAACGTGATCAGCACCGAGGGACTCGAACTGTTCGCGAGTCAGGTGGCCGGTGAGCACACCGACGCTGGTGACGCCAGCGGCCTGGGCGGAACGAACATCAGCTTCGGTGTCACCAGAGCTAATGATGGCGGACTTGTCGGTCACATCGAGCTTCTCCATGGCAGCCAGAATCTGGTCGGGCTCGGGGCGGCCGTGCTCGACTTCGTCACCGGCGACAACGGTGTCGATGATTCCGCTGTCTCACCCCATAGCGGAGACAATGATATCGACGATTTCGCGCGCAAAGCCCGTCGTCAAGCCGACTTTGATGCCCTTGTTGTGGAGAGTGCCTAGCATGTCTTCGACGCCTGGCAGTGGGGTTGGGGGATTGTCCTTGTAGGTGCGAGCAAGCTCGGCGCGGAAGAACTCCCAGGCGTAGTGCAATCAGCTGAGGGAATGTGTTATCAGAAAGTTTTACCCTGAGCGAATTCCGGAGGCGTACAACAAGTTCGAACAAGCGCTACTCCGCGTCGTTAACAAGTATGAGTTCAAGAAGTTCTTGGTAATTCTGCGGTCGACAGGCTTTATCAAGAAAAATATGATTACCTCCAGCAACGCGGTCAACTTTGCATATGCTTTGTTCCTAATCATGCGTGCGGACAACCGACCGGATCCGGAGGTTAGTAGCGTCGTTAGGCGATGGTTTGTCATGACGCAGTTGACGGGCAGAGCGTCAGGCAGTTTCGAGTCGACTTTCGAGCGAGACCTGCGTGCAATCGACCAAGTCGGGGCAGCCGCAGCGTTGAAGGAGCTTGAAGAAGGCGAGCTGGGAGAAAGCTTCTGGGCAGTAACACTCCCGCAGCGTTTCGATTCTTCGAGCGTGAATAACCCGCAATTCCGAACCTTCATGGCTTCGCAGGTGAAGGCACAGGCAACGGCGTTCTTAAGTAAGCACGCGCTAGTGAGCTCGATGATTGAAGTCCAAGGCGACATTCATCACCTGGTTCCGAAAGACTATCTTCGCAAAAACGGCGTCAACGACAAGCGCGATTACAACCAGGTGGCCAACTACGCGTTTGCAGAGACTGCAGTAAATATTCGAATCGGCAACCGCATGCCCTCTGAATATTTGGGCGAGGTGTTCTCCCAAATTGAGTCCGGTGAGCCGACACTTGGCGAGATTACGTCCCGCGAGGACCTTGACCGGAACTTAGAAATCAACGCCATTCCGGAGTCGCTGGTTGACACAACTGTTGAGAACTACCACGACTTCCTGCAGAAGCGCCGCTCTTTGATGGCAGCGAAGCTCCGCGAATACTACGGGGATTTGTAATCAATCTTTGACGGAGGGGTATTTGGTGACCTGCCCCGACAGGTAAGTTTTTAGGGAACGCGTTACCAGGAAAATCATCCGCATATTGGGGTGAGCGAAACAAGAAATTTCTCGACCTCCATCACTTACTCGCACAGAGAAACGCAGCGAACGCTCGCGTGGGCGCTAAAATCCTGGCACTAAAACCCGCGAGAGAATTCAGAAATAAGATTTGGCACCGCGGCGTCGAAACCGACAACATCGAGCATGCCGGCATCGTCAGGATTAGCGATGCTGAATTTAGTGGCAGTCATACCAGCAACAACCAACTTGGCGTCGATTCCAGATTCCTTGCGGTAACGCTGCAGTGCCTGGTGTGGGTGCATCTTGCCGGCCCAAGTCTCGTTGTCGGTATAGATAACGAAGGTGTCTACTTCCAGAGAATTCTCCAGTGCATAAAGCATTGGCAATGAGCAGTCTGTTCCGCCGAAGGGAAGCCCATCAATATAATCTAGGACATCGTCAAGCCTTTGACATGGGGAAATGTCGAGAGGGGTGACGACATCTCGCAGGAACCCCTTAGTGAGGCTGTTTGTGGTAAAGCCTAAAACCATTGACTCGGATTCGGTGGCAAGTGTCACAAGGGAAAGCGCTGCAGACGCATCGCGAGCCGTTAGTGGTGTACCGCCCAGTGGCCAATGCATAGATGCCGAGACATCTAGGCTAAGTAGGGTTCGCTTATTGGCAGGTTTAACTGCGCCGAAGGATAAATAGAACGCTTCATCCAGCGCATCAGATATGCGGGCCGTTGGCTCCCATTCCGTCGTTCCTTGGAAGGACCGTCCCTTGGCGTAGGTGCGTTGAGCAGACAAAACAGACACAGGGTGAATGCGAGCTTTGCGTAAGCGCTCCGCATCCGTAATTTGCGAAACGACATCGCTTGTCCGTCCGCCTAAACCAGGAAGTAGCCCTAATCGAGTAAGCCTCGGGAGCTGGCGAATCAGTGCTGTTTGCGGAACATCTGTATCAAGCAAGGCGGCCCATACGTCGGGCTCGTTTAGGGCTGCATCCGGCAGCATTTCCCAGCTGAGTCCATAACCACGCACAAGGGCAGCCCACTCGCTGGAAGTTGTCGCGTGGCTTGCCTTAGCAAAACCCTCGATTATTGTGGGGATGTTCTCGGATGAAGTGTCACCAGTGGAATCGCTAAAGGAGGTAGAACTGGAGCCACGCACAATCCAATCAAACGTTGCGCGGAGGCTCTCGTCGCTTGTCGAAGGGTGAGCTAAGCGTAGAAGATCACGGTGCGACCAGCCACCACGATTGCGGTATTTGACCACTTGGTAGGCGAGATCATCAGCGCGCTTCGTGGAATACCAACTTCCAACTGCGCGGCGCAGGCCACGACCCCAGCCTCGGAACTTCTCTACATAGGAGACGAACTGCAGCAGAGCCGAGCCTGTTCGTGCGACACGTGGCAATGCAGCTAGCGCTGCCTGGGAAGACTGGGGAACCGATGCAGCAAAGGCTAGTGCAAAGAGCGCAGGCTGCTGCTTTGGGGCCGCGCCGCTGACGGATACATCGACAATCGTGTCGACCAAGGTTACTGGGTCGTTGACCGCCATACGCTGGAGGATTTGAACATTGTCGAACGCAAGGTGTCTTGCATTTGCGTAAAAAGTGCCACCTTCGACACCAAGAATGAGGAAACGACGCAGTCGAGCTTTGTCATCGAGCTCGAAGGTAAAGCCCCCGGCAGAGTTTTGCACTTGCTTTTCGCTAGCTTTTACCTGTTGGGGAGTGTTTGAGAAACTAAAGTTTTGCAGAGAGTCCACGATGTCGTCTCCCCGTTTCCGCAATTGCATCTAAAAAGAATGGGGTGTGAAGCGGGCGTGTAAATACCGTCCGAAAACGCCCGACCAATCAGGGTCAGGCTAATCATTATAGTTTGATAACCGAACGGCTCCGGCCCACTTCACAAGTTCTATTTTGTAGGAGGATTGTGCACTAAGTCAATCCGGTTTGGTATCAAAAGTGCTCGAGATTGTGAGTGTGGTTGTGGTTTTCTGACGCGGAAGGGTTAGCGGACTCATCAGCAGTTTCCGAAAGCACCGCCAACCGTTCATCCATGTGGTCGACTAATTGTTTTAGGTACCAATTTGAACGGTTCGTCGGATCAGCCAGCGATTCTCGAAGCTGTTCCACCCAGTCCAGGATAATTTTCATGCCAATGGGGCCGAGTGTGGGAGCATATGCCACCGGATCGAGCTTATAATCCCAGGCCTCTGCTAGACCGTCATAATTTATAAACCACTGAGCTAGTTCTGTGGGCGGCACCTTTGCAGCTGCGACAACTCTCGGGTGGATATCCAGAATTAGGTCTGCGCAGGCACCACCTATCTCGCAGCCGTCCCAGTCGTCCGCTAATTTGGCAATTTCGAGTGCGTCTTCCACTGCCTTGTTCGTGACATGAAGAATTTCTTCAAAATTAGGCCATGGTGCGGGGTCTTCGTTACGTTCTCTAGAGTCGACGGCATGATTGAGGGCGGATTCAATGTGCTCAACAGCCTTAGAGATTATTTCGCCCTGACTTATCTGGTCGTACTCCAGATGCCCATCTTTCGGTGGGGAGATTAGTTGATGAACCACCTCAGCAAACTGGTCGGCTCTGAGCAGTCGTGGCAAATTAAAAGGTGGCGGGGATGTTTCGTTGGACATGTTTCTTTTTCCTGTGGAATTTTTTATGGGTAGCTCAAGATGAGAAATGTGGGCCAAACGCACCGTCGTTAAGCGAAACATTAAGAGCGGTGATGTTTGCGCCATCTAGCGAGGTGTAGGCCCGTTAATATCGCGTCATCTAATTCAACATCGCGCGGCATTCTTTTTCTGAATATCCAGAGTTTAAGCAATTAGACCAGTCAATTTGTCCTTGAACCCATGGGGACGGCTCGTTGTTTTGTGGCTCTGGGGCAGTGTTTGTAGATGGGCCGTCATAGAAATTGTTGGCGCAATACTGTGTCCAGCCGGTAGTACCGTCTGTAAACCAGGTGGTGCCTTGCTCATAGAGGCCCTGCGAAGATTTGGCGCAATGCGAAATCGTCTTGTTTATAGCTGTTGGCTCGCCATTGGGCGCGCCGGTGTAACCAGTGGGTTTGGAACTTTCCGTCGTTCGGGTTGTGGTAGTCGACGGGGCAGGGGTCTTGGTGGTGGATTGCGTCGTCGATTCCGTACTGCTTTCTGGGCTGGTGACAGCTTTGGTAACTGTAGTCGGCTCCGGTGCTTTTTCTGGTTCTCCGTTGGAGCAAGCCGAAAGGCATAGTGCAGGAATTGTAAGTGCAAGGGCGAAAATATGTCGTTTGTGCATGTGAAATACCTTAATGTAAGTGCAGGCGAAAAGGTGTTTTGTTTGTTGTACGGGCCAGCGTCATCTATCCCGGATCTGCCACCTGCGTGGCCTCCATGTTTGTGGGCGCCAATTAGATGGAAAGAACCGAGTTATCCACCAACTCCGTGGCCACCAGCGACGAGGAATTACGTCTGAATACCCGGGGTGTTCTGACACGAGAGTTCGAATCTCCTTGTCGTCAACACCGAGGTCGTGAAGTTCGGCTATCAACGCCTCAATTTCCTTCCTGCGAATATCGGGATCCCATGATCCTGGCAGTTCGAAGTAATCCTGGAACAGGCGTTTTACCTCATCGGTGATTCGGGCATCGTCAACGACTCCGTGGCATTGGCTCGCCTTATCCAATATTGACTCCGCCAATGTGCGACCTCCCTGGCACGAAGGGGAGTATGTCATGGGGAGCATTTTGAGCTCGTAGTAGCAATCCGGTTCCAATAGGTCTGGGTTTATTGCCACACCAGGTTCGGGCCACAGGTCTTCTTCGAGACTGGGGCGTTCTGCCAGCATTGTTGCGACGCCGAAGCAGACGTGTGCACACGACTTCCTTGTACGGAAGTCATCGCACTGACATGAAGTGCAGCCAGGAAAAGTGAACCCATCAACCTGGACCTCAAAATCATCGACGGTGATGCGGTAGACACCAGCTGCAACCTCGACCAACGGGGATTGCGCTGAAAGCTTCTGTGCCGACTCGATGACATCTTCTGCGAAAAACGCCCTAATAATTGGCGAATCAAACGTGGTCATGCACTGAACGGTAGTAAGAAGGCCGGATTGGGAATTAGGTCTATTAGAACGACTGTTCTCGTTTTCGTCCTTGGGAAGCCAGCAGTTTCCCAGGACTTGGCTGCGTCGCAGCCTGCATTTACACGCCAGTATGTCGGTGCTAGTGGTCATTGTGGCCGCGAACTCATTGCTGTTCATAATGTTTGAGCATGCGGGCATTCATGATCCGTTAGTGCCGGAGTATTCAGGTGCTGGAATCGCATTTTCCTTGCTTTCCCTCAGCTGGGTCCTGAATCGGTACTTGAGCAAGTTCCTGGCCCTGCAGGTCTCGAGCTATTTTGCAGTTGCTGTCGGCGCTGTATGCACGGGATGGAGCGGAAGTCACTCGCGTTTCGGACTGTAACCGAAATCACTCTAATAACCTACGGAGCTGTAGGTGAATCGCGTTATAGTTATATTTAGATTACATTTTATTAACCCCTTTGAGGGGCTTTAGTTGGCCGCTTTTCAGGGTACGATTGCGATTCATAGCCTGTTTTTTGCTCTTGCCCATGCCGTAGTTCTTATTGGAACCGTTTTACTATTCACTGCTCTAGGCAAGGAGTAATCATGGGCACTCAACGAGCATTTGCAAAGCTGGCACGGTCAGCCACGGCACTGTTGGCTGCAGCTGGTGTCGCTCTGGTGGCGGCTCCCATCGCGGCTGCCGCACCGGCTTCGGCAACTGATAATGATCAGGTCCTGTCCTGGACTGAAATGGGTGAGTGGGGTCCAAAGGCAAATGATTTCCCCACTGTCATGGTCAACCAGGGGATGACGGAAAACATCAGCCCAGAGGGCACGAATGTGCAGTGTGTTCCTGCTCCTGGTGAGAATCCGGTGGTCATGATCCACGGCATGAACTCGAACGCCTACCAGACCTATGCCCGCATGGCACCGGAGCTAAAGGCAATGGGGAAGTGTCTGTACGCATTTAACGTCGGCAAGCTAGGCCCTGATGAGTTTTCGGTGCTGGGATCTATTCCAACCATGCGCAACATGACCCCGCTGGACACCGCCTTGGCTGAGCTGACTGCAAAGATTGACACCCTCAAGGCTGAAACTGGTGCTACCTCCGTCGATATTGTTGGTCACTCTGCTGGTGGTACCTTGGCTGCCGCTTACGCCAAGCAGGAGCAGGGCCGGGGTGTAGGCACGGTAGTGTCCCTGGCGGGCGTCCTGCACGGCACATCGCTGCTCGGTATCTCCTATGGTTTGGAGCAGCTCGACCAGTTCGACAATGCTGGCAATAAGGCTTCGGGGTATATTGTCAGCCCGAGCCTGGTGGATCTGCTGCAGCATAGCGAGTTCATGGCCAAGATGAATGAAGGCGGTCTGGAGCAGCCACGTGTCAACTATGTTGCAATTTCTACCCAGGTTGATGAAGCCGTCACTCCAATGGCTGCAAGCCAGTGGCAGGCACCAACGTCCAACAACATTCTGCTGCAGGATGGGTGCTCTGCGGACCTGTCGGGTCACATCGGACTGACTTTCTCGCCACGGGCAATTGGGCTGGTAGCTAACGCGCTGGGGCGCAATGTTGAGGTTCCATGTGTACCGGTAACCGCCGTTGTGGAAGGCGGCATCAATGACAATGCCGGTGTTCGCCCAGAACATGTCAATGCCGTTTCTGATGGCATCACGGAAATCGACGGACGTATTGCTCAGGCTGCGGAATCGCGGTAGCGATAGTCGCGAGCAGTAGCTCTTGATAAAAGGCGCGAGCCGACAGTGAAATCAGCTAGTCGGATTGCGCCTTTTTCGCCATCAAATCCAGGGCAATGGCGGCACCAATGATCGCCACGCGCAATTGTGGCGGCAAATCATCTTTGAGCTGGAGCATGTAACGCTCATTGCCGGATAGGAAATTTGTAAACCCCGACCACTTTCGTGACATCTGGGCGACTCTGACGTCGTTGATCATAAAAGTGGCGTCGTAATGCCAGACGTCGCCGTCGACCTCGCAATTGGCAAAACCGGGGATGGAAATCTCCAGTCGCCGCTTAAAGAACGCAAACTTCTGCTGAATAGTTGCCAATAGGCGCGATGAGTCTGCTCCAACCTGCTGCTTGCCTTCAGAGGATGTCGCCTGCGGGTCGGGGTAGTAGACCTCGTAGCTGTCAAGGGCGAAATCGGTCGGATCGGTAATAACAAACACCGGAGTGCCGTCTGGTTCGGACACTGTCAGACGACGAGAGCCCATAAACATGCGGCTCAGCGTGCCGCCAGTAGTTTCAATCTTGCCGACGCAATTGCCCTCGGTATCCAGGATGTCGAAATCATCCGCCATGAAGTTTCGAATCTGCTGGATAACGATAGTGTTGTGCGAGAGCAATCCCTGGTAGTGCCCTTGCTGTGGCGGAAGCTGTTCAGGTGCGGGAGGTTGCTCAGCCGCGGAGGGCTGCTGAGCGGAAGTATCTTCCGCATCATTTTGTGGGATCTGATTCCACAGTGACTTTGGATTATCCCAATACGAAGTCATGGCAACAGCCTTCCTTTGATGAGTCTTGGGGCAGGCGAGTGGGTTAGAAGTTCTCTACGAGCGCCTTGTTGAAAGCCTCAAGGTCAGCCGGGGTGCGGGAGGAAATCAGGTTGCCGTCAACGACAACTTCCTCATCGACCCAGTTGGCGCCAGCGTTCACCAGGTCGGTCTTGACGCTGATGTAGGAGGTAATCGTGCGGCCCTTCAGCGCATCCGCGTCGGTGAGAATCCAACCGCCGTGGCAAATCACGCCGATTGGCTTGTTAGCTGCGGCGAATCCCTTCACTAGGGCCACGGCATCCTTATCGATGCGAATCTGGTCAGCGTTAATGGTGCCGCCCGGCAGGATCAGAGCATCGTAATCATCGGCAGAAACGCTGCTGGTCAGCTTATCGACTTCCACCTTCGTGCCATTCTTGCCCTCAATGGAGCCTTCTTCGGTGGAGATAATGTGCACGGTCGCACCGGCGTCCTTCACGGCCTCAGCCGGGCTCGTCAGCTCGGAGTCCTCAAATCCGTTGGTGGCCAATACTGCAATGGTCTTATTCGCTAAATCAGTCATGGCCCCGAGGGTAACGGCATCGTCGCGTTTCTGCATTGATGCACCGCAGGCATGGTTCGGGCCGGGGGGGTAGCCCCGATTCCGGCAACGCACCGCAACCGCAGCTGAAGTCTTGATTGGCTTCACGCACTGCAACCGTGGCTGCAGCTATGGACGTCGTCAAGCTTTGTGGAAAACCCGAGAAAGTTACCCAAATATGAAATAAACATCCGCCATTGTGAAAAGTCGCTTGCGTTCATACCCGCGTAGGCGATATTCTGAAGTCCCGTGGTTACGAAATACATCATCGTTACAGGAGGCGTTGCCTCCTCCCTCGGCAAAGGCTTAACTGCGGCTTCGCTCGGCCGCCTGCTCACCTCGCGTGGTCTGAAAGTGACTATGCAAAAGCTCGATCCCTACCTCAACGTGGATCCGGGCACCATGAACCCCTTCCAGCACGGCGAGGTCTTCGTCACCGAAGACGGCGCAGAGACCGACCTCGACCTGGGGCATTACGAGCGCTTCCTCGACCGCAACCTCTCCGCCGGCGGCAACGTCACCACCGGCAAGGTCTACTCCTCGGTCATCGCCAAGGAGCGCCGCGGCGAATTCCTCGGCCAGACCGTCCAGGTCATCCCGCACATCACCGACGAGATCAAATCCCGCATCGTCGCTATGGGCAATGCCGACGCGAACGGCGAAAAGCCCGACGTGGTCATCACCGAAATCGGCGGCACCGTCGGCGATATCGAATCGCAGCCCTTCCTGGAAGCCGCACGACAAGTGCGTCACGACGTCGGCCGCGAAAACGTCTTCTACCTACACGTGTCGCTGGTTCCATACCTCGGCCCCTCCAAGGAACTGAAGACCAAGCCCACTCAGCACTCGGTGGCTGAACTTCGCTCGATTGGCCTGGTTCCCGATGCCGTCGTTTTGCGATGCGACCGCGACGTCCCCGACTCCCTCAAGAACAAGATCGCGTTGATGTGCGACATCGACCGCGAGGGCGTGGTGTCCTGCCCGGATGCGCCGAGTATCTACGACATCCCGAAGGTTCTCTACGACGAGCACCTGGACACCTTCATCATCCGCCGCCTGAACCTGCCGTTCCGGGACATGGATTGGGTCGTGTGGGGAGACCTGCTTGAGCGCGTTCACAACCCGAAGGGCGAGGTGACGGTGGCGCTCGTCGGAAAGTACATTGATCTGCCGGACGCCTACCTGTCCGTCGCGGAAGCTGTGCGTGCCGCCGGTTTTGCTCACCGCGTGAAGGCGAACATCCGCTGGGTCGCCTCCGATGACTGCGAAACCCTCGAGAGGCTGAAGAAGAATATGGCCGGCGTGGACGCGATCGTCATCCCCGGCGGCTTCGGCGGTCGCGGCATCGAAGGCAAGATCGCGACCATCCGCTACGCCAAGGAAACCGGCACGCCACTGCTGGGAATCTGCCTGGGCATGCAGTGTGTCGTCATCGAGGCGGCGCGCACCGCAGGCGTTGAAGGTGCGTCCTCGACCGAGTTCGACGAGAACGCGGCCGAGCCGGTCATCGCCACGATGGAGGAACAGCTCCAGGCCGTCTCTGGAGAGGCTGACCTGGGCGGATCCATGCGCCTGGGCTCCTACCCGGCGAAGCTTGCCGAAGACTCCGTTGTCGCCGGCCTCTACGGCACCACCGATGTCACCGAGCGCCACCGCCACCGCTACGAGGTCAACAACGCCTACCGCGCGCAGCTCGAAGAGGCAGGCCTGGTCATCTCGGGTACCTCGCCGGACGGCAAACTCGTCGAATTCGTCGAATACCCCACGGACGTGCACCCATACCTCGTGGCCACCCAGGCGCACCCGGAGCTGAAGTCACGCCCCACCAACGCCCATCCGCTTTTCGACGGCCTCATCGCCGCAGCCCTCAAGCGCAACTAGCCCTGACTCCGCGAGGGCCAATCCGGCCTACCTATTAGAGTGAAGCTCATGGCGCACCAATTTGACGTTGTCGATTCCGAGATTGTTCTCGAGGCACCTATCATCGCGGTCCGCCGCGACCAGGTGCGAATGCCGGGTGGGAAAGTATCCGCCCGCGAGATCGTGGAGCATTTCGGCGCTGTTGCAGTCGTTGCCGCAGATGAGGATAACCGCCTCTACCTGCTGAATCAGTGGCGGCAGGCGGCAGGGAAGCGCCTGGTGGAGTTACCGGCCGGGCTTCTCGATGTCGCGGACGAGGACCCACTGGAGGCCGCCAAGCGGGAGCTGGTTGAGGAAGCCGGACTGGAGGCCGAGTCCTGGTCCCTGCTTACCGACATGTTCAGCTCGCCCGGCTTTGCAGAGGAAGCGGTTCGGATTTATCTGGCCCGGGGTCTCCGTGCCGTCGATAAGCCGGAAGCCCACGATGAGGAAGCGGACATGACTGCGTCGTGGGTTCCGGTCGAGGAGGCGGTGGCGATGGCGCTGCGCGGAGAGATCCTCAACGGCATCGCGCTGTCCGGCATTTTGCTGGCGGCGGAGGTGCTGCTGCGGGATGCGACGCCGCGCTCGGTCGCGGAGCCGTTCGACATTCGACCGACGGCTCTGGCGAACCGCCGGACGGAGCAGCTCGGCGCCGGCGCGGACCTGAAACGCATCCGATGAGTTCGATTGATTCGCTAGTCGACGCCTTCGTGACCTACCTCGCGGTGGAAAAGGGCCTGTCGGCGAATACGCTCGCCAGTTATAAGCGCGACTTGGAGAAGTACTGCACCTACCTGCGGGAGATTGGGCGGGTGGAATTGGCGCAGGTCACCGAGCAGGATGTGACGGAGTTCCTGGCGTATCTCGCGCGGGGAGATAAGTCGGCGGGCAGGCCGGCACTGGCCCCGACCTCGGTGACGCGGTCGCTGTCGGCCGTGCGGAGCTTCCACAAGTTTGCGGTGGGTGAGGGCGCGTTGGATGTGGATGTCGCCAAGCGGGTGGCGCCGCCGAAGCAGCCCTCGCGGTATCCGAAGGCGCTCAGCGTTGATGAGGTCACCCGGCTTATCGAGTCCATCCCCGACGATGAGACCGCTGACGTGACGGATTTGCGCAACCGTGCACTGGTGGAGTTTTTGTACTCGACAGGAGCGCGCGTTTCCGAGGTCACCGGCCTGGATATCGATGACGTGGACCGCGAAACCAACCTCGTGCTGCTGCGCGGCAAGGGCGGCAAGGAGCGCATCGTGCCCGTGGGATCGCCGGCTATGGCGGCGCTGGATGCGTGGCTGACACGCGGGCGGCCGAGCTGGGTACGGGCGAACTCCGGGCCGGCGCTGTTTATTAACTCGCTGGGGCGCAGGCTGTCTCGGCAGTCGGCGGGAAATACACTGACGGAGCTAGGCGAGCGCGCCGGGCTGAGCGTGAGAATCTCCCCGCACACCCTGCGCCACAGTTTCGGCACACACCTCATTGAGGGCGGTGCCGATGTGCGCGTGGTCCAGGAGCTGCTTGGGCACGCCTCGGTGACGACGACTCAGATTTACACCATGATTACCGCGGAGAATATGCGACGAGTCTGGGCGGGGGCTCACCCACGGGCTGAATACTCGCGGTAATATGTGGCGGTAATATATCGCGCAGTAGAATTGATGAGAAATCTTCAAGGAAGAGGGATTGACTGTGGCTGAAGAAGGGTTGTTTGAGGCCGATCGAGTTGAACTCGGTCTCACCGGTCGTCCGGCACGTGAGCTGCCGGAGCCCGCACCCCTGAACAGTCACGGCCCTGCAGTCATCCTGGCAATGTGTAACCAGAAGGGTGGCGTGGGTAAGACCACCTCGACCATTAACCTGGGTGCGGCGCTGGCGGAGTTCGGTCGTAAAGTCCTGCTCGTTGACTTGGACCCGCAAGGCGCACTATCCGCCGGTCTTGGTGTTCCCCATGAGGAACTCGACCTGACCGTCTACAACCTCATCGTCGATGACACCACCGACGTTCGCGATGCCATCCACCACACCAAGGTCTCCGGCCTGGACCTCGTTCCGGCCAACATCGACCTGTCGGCTGCGGAGATTCAGCTTGTCAACGAAGTCGGCCGCGAGCAGGCCCTCGGACGCGCGCTGCGCCCAGTGATGAATGACTACGACTTCATCATCATTGACTGCCAGCCGTCGCTAGGCCTGTTGACTGTCAATGCGCTGACCATCTCCGAGGGCGTCATCATCCCAATGGTGGCGGAGTACTTCTCCCTGCGCGGTCTGGCACTACTCACCGACACGGTGGCCAAGGTCCGCGACCGCCTGAACTTCAACCTGGAAGTCTCGGGCATTTTGGTCACCATGTTTGACCGCCGGACCCGCCACGCCAAAGAAGTCATGGAACGCCTCATCGAGGTCTTCGGTGACAAGGTCTTCGACACGGTCATCACCCGTACCGTCCGCTTCCCGGAAACCTCCGTCGCCGGCGAGCCCATCATCACCTGGGCACCGAACACCCCAGCTGCGGCACAGTACCGCAACCTGGCCCGCGAGGTCATCGAGCGCAAAGGCCGCAAATAATAGGTGACTTCCCCGGATAGTTACACTCCCGAACCGTCGTCAAGCGAGGGCGTGCAGGAAGAGATCACCGGCTTCCGCGTCGCGCTCGCGAACTTCAACGGGCCTTTCGACCTGCTGCTGCAGCTAATCAGCAGCAAAAAGATGGACGTCACCGAGGTCGCGCTGGCGGCGGTCACCGACGAGTTCATCTCGTACACGCGCAGCCTCGACGCAGTCAGCGACCTCGACGAAATCACCGAATTCCTCGTCGTGGCAGCGACGCTGCTCGACCTCAAGACCGCACGACTTCTGCCGCGTGGCGACGTCGACAGCGAAGAAGACCTCGAACTGCTAGAAGCACGCGACCTGCTGTTCGCCCGACTGCTGCAGTACCAGGCGTATGGCAAGGTAGCCGACCAATTCGAGGAGTGGCAGAAGACCGCGCCGCGGCGCTATCCGCGAGCTGTGGGGCCGGACAAGCAGTTCGAGGAGCTGCTGCCGCCCGTGCGCCTGGGCATGACTCTCGGGGAGTTTGCCGAGTTTGCGGCCGTCGTGATGCGGCCGAAGCCGCCGGAGGAAGTTGGCGTCGGACACATCCACGGTGTGCCCGTGTCCGTGCCTGAGCAGGCGGGCAAGATTCTGGACTCGCTGCGGCTGGCAGGCGAGGGGACCTGGCTGACGTTTACGCAGCTGACCTCGGAGTGCCGCGTGTCCATGGAAGTTGTCGGACGGTTCCTGGCGCTGCTGGAGCTCTACCGAGCCAAGGCGATCGGTGTGGAGCAGGAGGAGGCGCTGGAGGAAATCCACGTGGCCTGGACCGGGCTGGACGTGGACCCGGCCGTCGTGGCGGCGGCGAACTGGGAGTAGGTGGCTGGGCTGGCTGTTGGGCGTGGGCTGTTGAGCGTGGGCTTGGTCGGGCGTGGGCTTGGTCGGGCGTGGGCTTGGTTGGGCTGGCGCTAACAGCTGATTAGCGCCCGGCCAATTAGCGCCCGGCGCGGGAGGTTGCGTAATCTGACGCGCATGAGCGAAACCAGTTCCGCACCATCCGAGCAGGCCGTGGAGCCCGTGTCTGCTTCTTCGGCGCAATTGCCGCCCATTGACCCGTTGCGAGCAGGCGTGGAGTCGATTCTGCTGGTAGTCGATACGCCGGTGGCGGCGGAGGATATGGCGCGGGCGCTGGATGTTTCCGCAAGTGATGTCCGTGACGTGCTTCGCGAGATCGAGTACGAATACCGTGCACGTCGCAGCGGCATTGAGCTGCGTGAAACGGATGAGGGCTGGCGCTTCTACACGGCTCCCGCGCACGCCAGCGCGGTGGAGCGATTCTTGCTGGATGGCTCGCAGTCGAAGCTCTCACGTGCAGCTATGGAGACGCTGGCAGTGGTGGCTTACCGACAGCCGGCCACGCGTGCGCAGGTCTCCGGTGTACGCGGTGTCAATGTCGATGGGGTGATGCGCACGCTGGTCGCGCGCGGTCTGATTGCGGAGTCCGGAGAGGACCCGGCAACCGGTGCGCATTTGTACGTTACGACGACGCTGTTCCTGGAGCTTTTGGGGATTGATTCGCTGGACCAGCTGCCTGATTTGGCTCCGCTGCTGCCTGAGGTCGACTTGATCGACGAGCCGTTGGACTAGGTGGGGTTCTGGGGCGGTTGGACAGGGGGCCTAGCTGGGCCGCGGGGCTGCGGGGCTGCGGGGCTCGCTCCATCGGCTAACCCACTTCACGACACGCGTGTCACCTCATGCCACCTCCACAGCTGCCACGAGGTGACGTGGGTGTCGTGAAGTCGCATTCCGGGCTGGGTATGCTGCTCGCTACAGCTCACTGCGAGCCTTTGCACCCACCACACCCACACCGCACACCACACCCACCACACACACCACACGCATTGTGGATAACTCCCGAAAACTGCAAACTATCCACAGTCGATGCCAAATCGATGCCTCCTGAGTCTCCGTGTGAGCCCAAAAATGAGAACGTAGCACTCGCAAGCACTCGCAAACACTCACAAACCCACAAACACTCACATCACCACCCACCAACCAGCAGTTGCCTGGACCTCAGGAGCGCAATCCGATGCCGCAGTGGATCTACGACGCCGACGACATCATCCGTACCGGCCAGCAGCGCGAATGCGCCCGCCCCAGCACATTCGCAATTTCCCGAATCGGCCAGCACTCCGACCGAGATCTCCGCCAGCGAGCCAAAAGCGGCAGCCTCCTGTGGCTCGCACACGGCGCGTACGTGCCGGTCGACAGGTGGCTCACCCTAAACAGCACCGAACGTTACATCCTGGAAATCAAAGCGCTCGTCCATCGCGGCACCACCACCGTAGTCACCCGCGATGCCGCCGCTGCTCTCCACGGTTTACCTCTACTTACGCACAACACTCCCATCGCAATCGCCAACTCCGGCCGCACGCGCGGGCAATCGCGAAGCACACCGAATGGCCCGTACCAGCCGCACAAACGCCTCATCCGCGTCTCCGGCCGGATTCTCCCCGAGGACATCGTAGAAATCGATGGCCGCCTCGTCACCGATGTCCCAAAGTCCGTCATCGACGTCTGCCGTTCCCGCACTCCGCACAATGCACTAGTGCTTGCCGACGCCGCCCTCCAGCGCCACACCGACACCGAGGAGCTGTTGGCCACGTTGGCTGCATATCCGCGTGCTCCGGGAAATGCACAGGCCAGGAGATTGTTGGGGCAAGCGACAGCGTCGTCGGAAAGCATTGGGGAATCGCTCACTAAAGAAGCAATCGTCCAGGCGGGGCTAGCTGCTGTCGACGATTCTCGGGCTCCGTTGCTTCAGCAGGTTTCCTTTCGGGATGATCGTGGCTTCATCGCACGCGTGGACTTTTACCTGCCCGAACTTGGGCTGGTCGTCGAGTTCGACGGCCGTATGAAATACACCGACGGTGGAGTCGCGGACACGCAGGTGGCAATCGCAAAGGAGCTGGAGCGCGAAAAGCGCCTGAAGAACCTCGGGTTGAATGTCATCCGGATCGTCTGGTCACAGCTTTTCGACGGCTCCGCCGTAGCCACCTTGCGGCAAGCAGCCGCGGAAATCCGGCGTCACCTAGCAAATGGTGGTAGTTGCTATCGCGGTAACTACGCCTTCGCGCGGCAGCCCATCACGATCACAGGTAAGGCGGCCGAGTTGGCCATGCGTCGCCGACGGGTGTGGAGCAAAGCGGGGCGGCTGTACTAGGCGGCGTCGGCACCGCTCTCGGCCCGCTTCCACAGGCCCTAAGTCCACTTCACGACACGAGTGTCACCTCATGCCACCTCCACAGCTGCCACGAGGTGACATGGGTGTCGTAAAGTCACTGAGACTGTCTGTAATCCTTGCGAGAAGCTCCACCACCAACCCCGAACGGCGTTCAAGTCTGGCGCTGTACAGGTATTATGCTGAGTATCATGACAGCCTCGGAAACCGCCCAGCCGCACACCCCGCCAACCATCGCCGACCTCGCCCAATTCGACGCCGACCACATCTGGCACCCATACGGCCCCATCCCGTCGCCGGTCGCGCCCAAGCTGGTCGAGTCCGCCGAGGGCGTCAACCTCCACCTCGCCGACGGCCGCACCCTCATCGACGGCATGAGCAGCTGGTGGGCCGCTTGCCACGGCCACTCGCACCCGAAGCTGATCGCAGCCGCGAAGAAGCAGGCCACCACGATGTCGCATGTCATGTTCGGCGGACTCACACACCGTCCGGCCATCGAACTGGCGGAGAAGCTCCTAAAGCTCGCAGGCCCCGGCTTCGATGCCATTTTCTACTCCGACTCGGGTTCGGTCTCTGTCGAGGTGGCGATTAAAATGGCGCTGCAGTACCAGCAGGCCAAAGGCCATCCCGAGCGCACCCGCCTGGCCACTTGGCGCGGCGGCTATCACGGCGACACTCGCGCGCCCATGACCGTCTGCGACCCCGAGGGCGGCATGCATTCGCTGTGGACGGGGCAGTGGACTCCGCAGGTCTTCGCCGACAAACCACCCGCCCGCGGCACAACCGAGGAGGAGCGCGCACGCTATCTCGCGCACTTCGATTCGCTTATCGACGACTCCGTCGCCGGCATCATTATTGAACCGGTGGTCCAAGGCGCTGGTGGCATGCGGTTCCATGACCACGAGCTGCTTGTGGGGCTCCGGAAGCTGTGTGACAAGCACGGGATTCTGCTCATCGCGGATGAGATCGCCACCGGCTTCGGCCGGGCCGGTGACCTGTTCACGACGCAGGCGGCCGGGATTGTGCCGGATATTATGTGTGTCGGCAAGGCGCTGACCGGCGGCTTTATGAGCTTCGCAGCCACCCTCACCACCGCCGACGTGGCTCGCACCATTTCCAGTGGCGCAGGCGGAGGCATCATGCACGGCCCGACCTTCATGGGCAACCCGTTGGCCTGTGCCGTGGCCTGCGCGCAGCTCGACCTGATTGCAGAAGGGCAGTGGCGTGAGGATGTCCCGCGCATCGAATCCCGACTTCGCAACCAGCTCCAGCCCTTAGCCAGCAGCGATGCCGTGGCCGATGTGCGGGTTCTTGGCGCAATCGGGGTCGTGGAGATGCAGCGCCCGGTGGACATGGGCTTGGCCACGGCAGCGGCTGTCGATGCCGGGGTGTGGCTGCGGCCATTCGGCAAATTGGTGTACACCATGCCGCCGTACATCAGCACCAATGACGAGGTCGACCGTATCTGCGAGGCCATCGCCGCCATCGTCGCCGCCGAGGAAGAACGCAAGTAGCGCAACCAAAAGGAGCACCAACCACCATGAGCATCGTCCTTGTCACAGGCACCGGTACCGATATTGGAAAGACCATCGGCACGGCAGCACTGGCGGCGGCACTTCGCGAGGAGGGTAAGGAGGTGCACGTCGTCAAGCCAATTCAGACCGGTTTTCCGGGCCCAAATGGCGGTGATTTGGACACTGTCGCGGAGCTGACGGGGATCGACAACCTGCATGGCTTCGTGCGTTACCCCGAGCCGATGGCGCCGGTGGCGGCGGCGCAGCGCGCGGGAATGCGCCTGCCGAACGCCACGGAGATCGCTGAAAAGATCAAGCTTATCGACGGGCCGAACCGCGTTGTCCTCGTGGAGGGCGCGGGCGGCTTGCTGGTGCGGCTCGGCGAGGACTGGGCGCTGCCGGAGCTGGCGGCGTTGTTGCCGGGTAGTCAGATGGTGGTCGTGACGCGGTTGGACCTGGGTTGCCTGAACGAGGCGGAGCTCAC
This sequence comes from Corynebacterium sp. HMSC055G02, assembly GCF_001809065.1. Lineage (NCBI taxonomy): Bacteria > Bacillati > Actinomycetota > Actinomycetes > Mycobacteriales > Corynebacteriaceae > Corynebacterium > Corynebacterium sp. HMSC055G02. Next base: position 40,386 of record NZ_KV795632.1, read on the forward strand.
CGTCGAGGTGGCGCGGGGCCGTGGAGTCAATGTCACGGCGCTGGTGGGCGGTTCGTTGCCGGCGGAGGTCGACCCGATCATTGAGACGAACCTGGAGGAACTGCCGCGCATCACCGGGGTGCCGCTGCTGGGGTCGGTGCAGGCGGGAGCTGGCGCGCTGGACCGGCAGGAGTTTGTGGCGAAAGCTACGCAGTGGCTGCCGGGCGTGCGAGAGTGGGCCGCAGCGCTGTAAAAGACGTTGTAGGTGGAGGCCGCGCGGGACGTCGTTAAGCTGGCGTTTTGCGAAAAACGTGCTAAGGTGGCTAGACGACAAGGCGCGAGGCTTTCTCTGTAATTCTCTTTATTAACCTGCTTCCACCGGCCAATTTTGGGCCCACGGGGGAGAGAACAGCGTCGCCTGGCGCTGACGTTCTAACAAACAGAACATTCTCCAACGCTTGAAAAGGATGTAGGTCAAGTGGCTAAACCCGCTCGCCGAGAAGGCACACCGGCACACAAGAACCGTAAGAATCAATCCAACCGCGGCTCCACTAACGCCCAGCGCAACCGCAGCCGTCGCGACAGCGGCGCGAAGATGGAGACCTCCAACGTCCACGCGAAGGACATCTACGTATCCAACGCTCGCCCGGCGCGCCACCAGCATGTGGACGACAACCGCCGCGGCTCGGGCAAGCGCGTGCACAGCGAAGCAGGCGAGGGCGTGCGCCTGCAGAAGGTATTGGCACAGGCAGGCGTGGCGTCGCGTCGTATGGCGGAAAAGCTTATCGACGAAGGCCGCGTCGAGGTCGACGGCAAGATTGTGACGCGGCAGGGCGTGCGGGTGGACCCGAACACGTCTGTGATTCGCGTTGATGGTTCCCGCGTCATCGTCAATGAGGACATGCAGTACTTCGTCCTGAACAAGCCGCGTGGTGTGCAGTCGACCATGCACGATGACATGGGCCGCCCGTGTGTGGGCGACATCATCGGTGAGAAGATCAGCGCTGGTCAGCGACTCTTCCACGTGGGTCGCCTGGATGCGCCCACCGAGGGCCTGCTGCTGCTCACCAACGATGGTGAGCTGGCCAACCGCCTGATGCACCCGAGCTACGAGGTCACCAAGACCTACATGGCCACCGTTGTCGGCGAGGTCGATGCCAAGGTCATGCGTGAGCTGGAAAAGGGCATTGAGCTTGATGACGGCATCGCTAAGGCGGACATGGCGCAGATCATCGATGTCTGGCAGGGCCGCTCCATCGTCCGCATCGAGCTGCACGAGGGCCGCAAGCACATCGTCCGCCGGATGCTCAAGACTGCGGGCTTCCCGGTCGAGCGCCTGGTGCGCACTAAGATTCACACTGTCCAGCTGGGCGAGCAGACCCCGGGCGCTCTCCGCGCACTCAACCGGGCTGAGCTGACCTCCCTCTACAACGCGGTGGGGCTGTAAATGGCACTAGTGAAAAAGAACGAAGAGAACCAAGGAGCTGAAGGAGCCCACATGAGCGAGCAGAACACTGACGACATGCTGTTGGTTGCCATTGACGGCCCTTCCGGCACTGGCAAGTCGACTGTCTCCCGGATGGTCGCAACCGAGCTGGGTGCAAAGTACTTGGACACCGGCGCAATGTACCGCGTGGCCACCCTGTGGGTGCTGCGCCAGGGTATCGACCCGACTGATGAGGAAGCCGTGGCCAAGGCGACGGCCGCCCTGCCACTGGAAGTCTCCGATGACCCGAACTCCACTGCGGTCCTCCTCGACGGCGAGGATGTTTCCGGCGAGATTCGCGGCCCGGAGGTCACCCGCAACGTGTCGGCGGTCTCCGCGATTCCGGCCGTGCGCACCAACCTGGTCGCACTCCAGCGTTCGCTGGCCGCATCGGCTGTGCGCTGTGTGGTGGAAGGCCGCGATATCGGCACGGTCGTGCTCCCGGACGTTCCGGCGAAGATCTTCATGACCGCCTCCGCAGAGGTCCGCGCTCGCCGCCGCTACGACCAGGACATCGCTGCTGGTCGTGAGGCTGACTTCGACACCGTGCTTGCCGACGTCATCCGCCGCGACGAACTCGACAGCAACCGTGCGACCTCTCCGCTGAAGCCAGCCGAGGACGCGTTCATTCTGGACACCTCTGAGATGGACATTGAAGAGGTCGTGGAAAACGTCCTCGATGTCGTTGAGGCCGGCTACCCGGGGTCCACTATGGACTGGGACGATGTCGACAACGAGGAGTTCGAGGACGCTGACGACTCCGAGGACGACACTGCCGGACACCTGGTCGCAAACGTGGGGAGCGAAAACGCGCCGGGCACCGCAGGTAGCCACACCAGCGCAGATGAGTTCATCGACCGCACGATCGCTGACCACGAGACGATCATCTCCGAAGCCATCGAGCGCGCCGAAACCGGTCAGATCGACGACGATGCCGACTGGGAAGAACTGGAAAACGCCTTCGCAGCGCTTGGCGTCAGCGACGAGGAGGAAGAAGCTCTTCCGACCGTAGCCATTGTGGGACGACCGAATGTTGGTAAGTCCACCATGGTTAACAGATTCATTGGCCGTCGTGAAGCAGTTGTCGAAGACTTCCCGGGCGTGACCCGTGACCGCATCTCCTACCTGGGTGAATGGGGCGGACGTCGCTTCTGGGTGCAGGACACCGGCGGCTGGGACCCGGACGCCAAGGGTATGCATGCGGCGATTGCTCGTCAGGCGGAGACCGCCATGGAGACCGCCGATGTGATTGTTATGGTCGTTGACACCACCGTCGGCATCACCGCCACGGAAGAGGTCATGGCCCGTCGCCTGCAACGCGCGGAGCAGCCAGTTATTCTCGCTGCCAACAAGTTTGAGTCGGATTCGCAGCTTGGCGACGTCGCGGAGTTCTGGGCCCTCGGGCTCGGCGAGCCGCACCCAACCTCGGCCCTCCACGGTCGTGGCAATGCCGACGTGATGGACGAAGTCGTGGCTTCCTTCCCGGAGGTGCCGCGTGCGAAGTCGCTACCGACCGGGCCGCGTCGCGTGGCATTGGTGGGCAAGCCGAACGTGGGCAAGTCCTCGCTGTTGAACAAGCTCTCCGGTGAAGATCGCGCAGTGGTCAGCGACGTGGCCGGTACCACGGTTGACCCGGTGGACTCCCTGGTGCAGATGGACGAGGCGCTCTGGCGTTTTGTGGATACCGCTGGTATCCGCAAGAAGACCAAGACCGCCAAGGGCCACGAGTTCTACGCCTCGCTGCGTACTCGCTCGACGATTGACAACGCCGAAGTCGTCATCTTCCTGGTCGATGCTTCCGAGCAGATCACCGAGCAGGACCAGCGCGTGCTGCGCATGATTCTCGACTCCGGTCGCGCACTTGTGGTCGCCTACAACAAGTGGGACCTCATGGATGAGGACCGTCGCGACCTGCTCGAGCGCGAAATTGAAGAGCAGCTCGCACATGTGCCGTGGGCTCGTCGGGTGAACATCTCCGCCAAGACTGGTCGCGCTGTGCAGAAACTGGAGCCGGCCATGCTGGAGGCCGTGGAGTCGTGGGATAAGCGTATCTCCACTGGTCGCCTGAACACTTGGTTGCGTGCGATTATGCAGCAGAACCCGCCACCGCTGCGTGGTGGCCGCCAGCCGCGCGTGCTGTTTGCCACCCAGGCATCCTCGCGCCCGCCGGTAATTGTGCTGTTCACCACCGGGTTCCTGGAGCACGGCTACCGTCGCTTCCTGGAGCGCAAGCTGCGTGAAGAATTCGGTTTCGAGGGCTCACCGGTGCGCATCGCGGTGCGTGTCCGCGAGAAGAAGAAGCGCCGCTAGGACCTGCTAGGAAGCACCGTCAGGTAGTTCCGTTCAGGCCTGCTAGTCGCTCGAATTGAGCTGAGAAAAGCCCAAAATGTGATTTAGGCGATTGCATTTTGGGCTTTTCGTTGGCATTTTAGAGTTTCAGTAAATTAGCGATAAGGAGAACTGACAATGGTCAGGCGCGGCAACAACCGTGACGGCTCTCAGCACGATGGCCGAGACAACAGCTACGGACGCGATTCCTCAAGCGCATACGGCGATGACTCCGCGACTCGCTACATTCCGCGGGACGAGGGATACCGCGGATACAACCCAGATGCCGACTTCGCGGGCGAGCAGCCGACCGAATACTTCGGTGGCGACTCCTCTGAGACACAATTCCTGCAGCGTGGCGATGAAACACGTTTTGAGAACTCGCGAGGTGCCGGAGCCGGTGCAGGTGCTGGTGCCGCCGGTGCACAAGGCAGTGGCGCACAGGGTAGCGGCCAGTACTGGGCCCCGCTTTCTGAAGAAGAACGCGGCTATGGTCAGGCGGGCCAGCAGGCAGGTGCAACCCAGCAGTACTCCGCAGGCGGCGCAGGCGGTTACGGCGACATGAACAACGGCAACAACCGCGGTAATAACCGTGGCAACAGTGGCAATGATGACTCTAAGAAGGGCTGGGGCAAGCCTGTCGCCATTGTGGCCATCGCCGCCATGGTGGCCGTAGTCGCGCTGGTAGCCCTGGTCTTGTCCTTTACTTCCGGAACCGAGGACAAAAACGACAATACGGCGGAGCCGACGCAGGAGACGTCGTCAAGCCCGACGCCGACGACAACCTCGCCGGAAGAAACCACGACAAGCCCAACCGATCGTTTGGACCCGTCGGGCACGATTAACGACACCCGTGAGCGCCTCGAGCAGGAGCTGGACCAACTTCGCGAGTCGCCGCCAGCTATCCCTGGCCCCGGTGAGCGCAGCAGCGGTTGGGGCACCATCCCGCAGGGCGTGGTGGGCAAGAGTCCGGCATCGGTCGAGGTGGAATTGCGTACCAACGGCTACCAGAATGTGACCGTCGTCGACGCCGAGGGCAATCCGACCAACTCTGTGGCTGCGATTATGGGCAAGGTCGCCTCGATCGATCCGCCGGAGGGACAGATGGCGGAGACATCCACTCCAGTGACCATCTACCTGCAGTAATGCGGTAGGCAGGGCAGGGGTCTGGGGCGATTTTCGCCTTCAAACTCCAATGATGTAACCTATAGCTCGTTGCACTTTCGTGCACGCGGGCTGTAGCGCAGTTTGGTAGCGCACCTCACTGGGGGTGAGGGGGTCGTCGGTTCAAATCCGGTCAGCCCGACAAAAATAGCCGCCGTCTTCTGGAAGATTCCGGGAGGCGGCGGCTTTGTTTACGGCTATTGCTTACGGCTTTTGTTTGCCGTCTAGCGCGCGATGCTACTAGCGCACGACAATACCGTCGGAGTCAGCGTAGAGCGTCTCGCCCGGAACGAAGTCGATGCCGCCGAAGGAGACAACGACGTCGCGCTCGCCCTCGCCGGTCTTGGTGGACTTGCGCGGGTTGGTGCCAAGCGCCTTGCAGCCGAAGTCCATCTCGCCAATCAGCTTGGAGTCGCGAATCGCGCCGTTGACGACCACACCAGCCCAGCCATTGTCCTTGCCGAGCCCCGCAATAACGTCACCGACCAGCGCCGTGTGCACAGAAGCGTCACCGTCGATGACAAGCACGCCACCCTCCGACGGTTCGGAGAGGACCTTCTTCAGCAGCGCGTTGTCCTGGAAACACTTGACCGTGGAGATCTTGCCGCAGAACTCCACGCGACCGCCGAGGTTACGCATCTGGGTATCGCAGGAACGCACGTCCGGGCCGATCTCGTCAACCAGGTCAGCGGTGGGGATGAATTCGATTGCCATAGGGGATTCAAGTCCTTCCGAAAATTCTCGCATCAAGTGTTAAACCCATTGTTTCAAACTCAAGATGTGACTAAAGACATATGGTGCAAATTCGCTGGCGGCGATTGACACTCCGAAGGCCGGCCCAGATTGATTACTCTGGTGAGTCAGAACGCGCCGACAACCACACGCGCGCAGGAAGGGTAGAAGATGGCTGGGTTTAATTGGTTTTGGAAGGCTCTTAGCGGCAAGCAGGGGCGCAACCAAAAACGCAGCGTAGGGCTGGTGGCACGCGCCGCTGAGCTCGAGTCGCAGGTACAGGCGCTTTCCGACGTCGACCTCGCCGACTTCACCCGCCAACACGCCACCGACGCACCGGAGCTTTTAGCCGCGCTCCGCGAAGTCTCCCAGCGCACCCTGTCCATGCGCCCCTTCGATGTGCAGCTGCAAGGCGCACTGGCGCTCATGGAGGGAGACGTCGTCCAGATGGCCACTGGTGAGGGCAAGACCCTCTCCGGCGCCCTGGCTGCAGCAGGGTTCGCGCTGCGTGGCCACCGCGTGCATTCCGTGACCGTCAACGACTACCTCGCAGGCCGCGACGCGCAGTGGATGCAACCGCTGTTCGGGTTCCTAGGGCTCTCGGTGGCGGCTATTTCGCCGCAGGATGGTCCGGGGGAGCGTCGTAAAGCATATGCGGCAGACATCGTCTACGCCGCCGTCAACGAACTCGGCTTCGACGTCCTGCGCGACCGTTGCGCGCCGACCATTGCAGACCGCGTGCAGTCGCCCGCTGATGTCGCCATCATCGACGAAGCCGACTCCGTGTTGGTCGATGAAGCGCTGGTCCCGCTCGTGCTTGCCGGCAATGAGCCGGGCACAGCACCGACCGGACAGATCACCGACGTGGTGCGCCGCCTGCAGCTCGGCGACGACTACACCGTCGACGAAGGTCGTCGCAACGTCTTCCTCACCGACACCGGCGCCGCACGCGTCGAACGGCTGCTTGGCATCGGCTCACTGTACGACGCCGAGCACGTCGGCACCACTCTGGTTCAGGTCAACGTTGCACTGCACGCCCACGAGCTGCTGCAGCGCGATGTCGACTACATCGTGCGCGACGGCAAGGTCCAGCTCATCGACGCTTCGAAGGGACGCGTGGCGGAACTGCAGCGCTGGCCGGACGGTCTGCAAGCGGCGGTAGAGGCCAAGGAAGGCCTGCAGGTCTCGGAGGGCGGTCGCATCCTCGACTCCATGACCATCCAGCAACTCGTCGGCCGCTATGACATCACCTGCGGTATGACCGGCACCGCCACCTCCGCAGGAGACCAGTTCCGCGAGTTCTATGGACTCCACGTCTCCGTCATCGAACCCAACGTCCCATGCATCCGCGACGACGAGCCCGACCGCATCTACGCCACCACCGACGACGCGTTCGCCGCGCTTGTCGACGAGGTCGTGGAACTCAACGGCACTGGTCGACCAATACTCGTAGGCACCCGTGACGTGGCGGAATCGGAACGACTAGCCGATGCGCTGGTCCTGCGCGGCATCGAATCCTCGGTGCTGAACGCGAAAAATGACGAGCTGGAGGCCCAGGTCATCGCCAATGCTGGCGATATTGGCCGCGTGACGGTGTCCACCCAGATGGCCGGACGAGGAACCGACATCCGCCTCGGTGGGGCAGATGAATCCAACCGAGATGCGGTGGTCGAACGCGGTGGACTATGCGTTATTGGCCTGGGCAAGCACCGCACTGACCGACTGGACAATCAGCTGCGTGGCCGCGCCGGGCGCCAGGGCGATCCGGGCTCGTCGGTGTTCTTTGTCTCCCTGGATGATCCGGTGATTTCCGAGGGCGCTGCTGGCGAGACGCTGAGCGTGCTGCCCGAGGACGATGGCCGCGTTCGCGATAAGAGGGCCTACCAGTTCATCGACCGCGCACAGCGAGTGACAGAGGCGACCATGCTGTCGATTCATGCGACGACGTGGAAGTACAACAAGCTCATCGGTGACCAGCGCGAGATTCTGGATGAGCGCCGAGAGAAACTGCTGACTACGAATGCTGCCTGGGAAGAACTGTCCAAATTGGCATCGGCGCGGGCCAAGGAAGTCGAATCCGTAGTCGGGCGCGATGTCGCCGAGGATGCTGCCCGGGAAATCATGCTGAGCCACCTGGATCGCGGATGGTCAGACCACCTGGCGGATCTGGATGACCTGCGGGAGTCGATTCACCTGCGCGCGCTGGCTAAGGAAAGCCCCATTGATGAGTTCCACCGCGCCGCCATCGGCGCCTTTAAGAGCCTGGTGAACAATGCCGTTACCGAGTCGGTGCAGACCTTCCAAGAGGTCGAAATCGACAGCGAAGGCGCACATCTAGAGGACACGGGTCTTGCTCGCCCGAGCTCGACGTGGACGTACATGGTCAACGACAACCCATTGAGCAATGGTGGCGGCTCGGTCGTCGGCTCAATTGCAGCGATGTTTAGGTAAGCCGTAACCACAGGTTTGGTAACAATTTGAAAATATTTCTCAGGTGACCGGCCTAGGTACACCCACAGAGAAAGCTCTCAGATGTCGGTATTTACGCATATCAATCATGTTGTACATACCCTGCTGGTGAGCTGCGTCACAACATGGTTGGGATTAGATAACAACACGAAAGCGGTTGGGGCGCTATTATCTAAAAAGTAACGAGTAAATCGCCCAAGGTTATCCCGGAGGGAAAGATATGACTAGCAATAGCGGCCAGCCAGAGGCATCGGTCGAGACCACCTCGGTCTTCCGTGCAGATTTGCTGAAGGAAATGGAGTCCGGCTCTAACACGGACTCCACGGTCTCCGGTGTTGAAGGACTTCCGGCGGGCTCGGCACTCTTGGTTGTCAAGCGGGGGCCAAACGCAGGTTCGCGTTTCCTGCTCGATCAGGCAGTCACCACCGCTGGTCGTCACCCGGACAGCGACATCTTCCTCGATGATGTGACTGTTTCCCGTCGTCACGCAGAGTTCCGCAAGAACGGTGACTCCTACGAGGTCGTCGACGTGGGATCGCTGAACGGTACCTACGTTAACCGCGAGCCGAAGAACTCCGCGGTTCTGGCTAATGGTGACGAGGTTCAGGTCGGTAAGTTCCGCCTCGTCTTCCTGATCGGTAACTAGTTCGACATCGGTTAATGTCGACGCCTGTCGGCATTAACCCCTTATTTTTGTAAAGGCTCGGAAAAGACCAGTGGCAGCAGTACGCAAATCAGCAGTTTCGCAGCCGACTTCGTCGGAAAGCACTGCGAAGCAAGCACGCTCGGTGGGCAAGAAGAAGACCATCGGTGCTGTGCTGAAGGAAGTCAAGGTTGAGTTCCCTGATGTAACGCTGTCCAAAATTCGTTTTCTCGAGTCGGAGGGGCTGCTGTGCCCGTCGCGTAGCTCCTCGGGTTATCGTCGCTACAGCCAGGCGGACATTGACCGCCTGCGCTACATTCTCACCGTTCAGCGCGATAACTACTTGCCGCTGAAGGTTATTAAAGAGCAGCTCGACGAAATTGATGCGGGCAACGCTGGCGGCGACGGGCTGGCATCGGTCACTCCACTGGTGACGGCGGATCAGTTCCGCGAAGCCGCAGTGGTCTCGCTGACGCAGGCGGAGCTGGCAGAGCGCACCGGCGCTAGCGAGAAGTTCATCACTGAACTGGTTCGAGTCGGCCTGATTACTCCGGACACGCTGAACATGTTCGATGGCGATGACCTGCTCATCACTGAGACGGCGGTCAAGCTGGCTGAGTTTGGTCTGGATGCCCGCCACCTCAAAACTGTGCGTACCGCTGCGGCCCGTGAGGCAGATTTGGTGTCGCTCGCTGCTAGTCCGCTGAGTAAGTCGCGTGCGGCTAGCGGCAAGCAGAAGGCTGTGGAGATGGGCCGTGAGATGACTGCGCTGATGGTCACGCTGCACGGCACTTTGGTCAAGCGCCAGGTCAACAAGGACCTGGGGAAGTAGTCGGTAGTCCCGCGTAAATAGCGGCTCGCTACAATTATCGCTGTTATGGACGAAAAACTCGTAGAAGTCAAGTTTCTAGACTGGATGGCGCATCCTCCTGAGGACGATCCAGTGCTGCTCCTGCATGCCGAAGAGACCAATCGGATTATCCCGATTTGGATTGATTTGGCGACGGCGACGGAGTACTCCGCCCGTGAGACCGGCGCTACGCAGCGTCGCCCGGGCATGCATGAGGTCTTCGTCGATACGCTGGACATGGTGGGGCAGAGCGCCCTGCGCGGCCAGATTACGGGCGTGCATGAGGGCGTTTTCATCGCCAGCCTGGTGCTCGAAGGTGGCGCAGAGATTGATATGCGGCCCTCCGACCTCATCCTTATCGCTAGCGAGCTTGAGGTTCCGCTGTATGTCGCGCGTGATGTGCTCGACGCCACGTCGGTAGCGGCGCGTCTCGTCGCAACCAATGGCGGTTCGCTTGCCGACGAGTCGGAGACCGACTCCGTCGAGGCATCGGTGTCGGAGTTTGCGGAATTCCTCGACAGCATTGATGCTGACTACTTCGCCGAGCCGCATGGTGATGCGGAGGACAAGAAGTCTGATGGTGAAGCCGACGGTGGCGCCGATTCAGCTTCCGATGGCGACCGTTAAACGTGTGACTGGAGTGAACAACTGGCTACTTTTGGGGTAGTTGTGACGCTTATTTCCTCCGGCGTGTCGCTGAATGACCCCATAAAAGGGGTAACTTTTCGTAAGTTATGGTTTCATCCCGTTCTGCGGTTTTTCTCCCGGGTTGTGCTTGAGCTGGGGAAACTATGACTCCAAACTCTAAACCTTAACTTTAGGTTTAGAGATTCGGCGTGTCGTCCTGTGATGTATTGACAGCCGATTAACCTTGGCGAAAGATAAATAACGGCAGTGAAACTACCTCGGGAGAATTTATATGGTCGACGACAACAGCGGTTCGCTCTTTGGCGACAATGAGCTCCGTGCGTCGGACTCGCAAGAGCCACGCGCGGTTCAGGAATCCCTGTTCGACATGGGACCGGACGAGCAGGTTGGCTACCGCGTTCCCATCGCATGTCAGGTAGCGGGCATTTCTTACCGCCAGCTGGACTACTGGGCACGCACCAAGCTGGTGGAGCCTTCTATCCGTACCGCCAAGGGCTCGGGTACCCAGCGTCTGTACTCCTTCCGCGACATCCTCGTTTTGAAGATTGTCCGCGGACTGCTGGACACCGGTATTTCCCTGCAGAACATCCGTCTGGCTGTCGACCGCCTGCGCGACCTCGGCGTCGATGACCTGGCTACCATCACGCTGGTTTCCGATGGTCGCACCGTCTACCAGTGTCGCTCCAATGAAGAGGTCATCGACCTGCTCAACGGTGGCCAGGGAGTGTTCGGCATTGCTGTCCCGGGCATTATGAAGGAACTGACTGGCACCATCGCCTCCTTCCCGTCCGAGCGTATCGACGGTACTCAGGAGAACCCAGGTACTGGCATCGACGAGCTGGCTGAGCGTCGTCGCCGTCGCATCTCCTAACAGCCAACTGTATGGCTGAATAGCGGCGTCGCTGCTATGGACGCCGCTCAAATAGCCGAAACAAGCTAAACAAAAACCGCCTTCCACAACTGGTTCCGTTTTTCCTCTCCCGAGGTTGGACCAGATGGAGGCGGTTTTTTGCTACTTACTCCGTACCGATAGCCGCAGCCAACTGAGAGGCCAGGCCATCGCCGTAGTCGGCCGCAATGCGCAGAGAGCCAGTGGTCATATTTGCCACTTCCTGCAGCTCGGGGCTGGAGCTGTCGCCGTCGGGAAGCACGATGACCTCAATCGTTACCGGGCGGTCTGGGCTAATGAGTTCCTTGATCCTCTCGACGGACTCGGCGGCATCGGCGCCCGAGGCATCGCGACCCGAAGTGAGCACGACGAGACGGTTGGGCTTGTCCGGGGAGTAGGTGTCGCGGGCGGCCTGGTAGGCATCGATAAGCGCTGGCCAGAACTGTGCCTCACCACCGGCCGGAAGTTCGGCCAGCGAACCCTTTACGGCGTCCGCGCCGTTGTTGGCCTCGTCATCGGGCGCGGGAAGTTCCGCGAGGCGGTTCACCTCGGGTGCGAATGTCCACAGGCCGTAACGGCCGCCAGGCGCCGCATCGATAGCGCCGGTCAGTGCCGCAGACAGCGCCCCGACATCGACGCCCTCGGAGGTGTCAGCGAGCAGGAGTGCCGAACCCACCGCAGTTGCGGGCTGTTGCGCGTCCGGCTGCTCCAGTGCTGGCGGCAGCGCAAAAGAATCCGTCTGAATCTGCGAGAGCACTCCAAAGTTCTCCGCTACTTCAGGGCTGAAAGTGCTCTCAGCAGCTTCGCCGTCGGCGCCATGATCTGCTGCGAAGTTCCGGAAGTCCTCGGCCGCGCGAGCCGTGTTCTCGTCAATCTTGCCGCCGGAGCCAAAGGTGACAACTGGCGCGTGCAACTGGGGTGCATCCGCAGGGGAGACCAGCTTCAGCCCCTCGCCGGCCATCTGCAGCATGGGCTGGGTCGCGGCCACGCCGTCGAAATCAGCGACGTTCTGGCTGAGCATGGTCAGCAGAGTATTGGAGGTGTAGACCTCACCCAAGCCCGCGCGTTCGCGAGCGACATCCGGGCCACCGCCAAGTCGAGCACTGATCACCGCAGACAGTGCCGCATCGGAGCCACCGGGGGCGGCCACGCGCAATCCCGCAAGCTCTTCCCAAGTGGCGTTGTTCAGCTGGTCAGCACGATTGGTTGTGAAGGCCACGCCGCTGGCAATCGGCGGCAACCACGTCTTGGGGTTGTTGACCTTGACCTTGTCCGAGTTCTTCGCCTGGTCCACGAAAGAGATATCGGCGGGAATCCAGACGCCCGGAGTCATAATTCCGGTACCAGCTTCATCCGCAGCGGGGTCCTCCGGAGCTCCCTCACCAGCTTCAGCACCGCCAGCCTCAGTCAGGGCGTTCACAACCTCCTGCGAGCCCGCCACCGTAATCTGTGGCCGCACACAGAAGTCCCTCACCACGGGATTCGACTCGCCATAGTCCTGCACAAGCTTCTGTGCCGAGCCCACCGCAGCAGGATCAGCGGTCACCACCAGCGTCAGGTCACCCTTCGTACACCGTGCACGGTCAGCATCAATCGACGAATCGTTGCTCTTGCGCAGATTAACCCAGGCAAAAACCGCAGCCACCAGAACAATTACCACCAAGACGGCAATAAAAGGCCCCTTAGCCACTCGATAGTTGTTCTCTCCCGAGGCGTGTCGTCCCATGTCGTTCTAGCCCTTTCTATGCTGAGTGTGCTCGGCACTGTCGACTCGCAGCAGACCTCGTCGTAAAGCACAAACGCGCACGTAACTCCTGCCAACTTTACTGCGTGGACAAGGCGACATCTACCACTTCGAGAAGACGGCCGCGCAGAACATCGGCACGCGCGCTGAGCTCACGCTGGCGGCGGACGTACTCGGCCTTGCCTTCGGGCGTTTCGATGCGAATGGGCGCAAAACCCCAATCCCGCAGATCGTAGGGAGCGGCGCGCATATCCAACTCACGGGCACTGCACGCGAGCTCGAAAGTATCCAGCCACAGGTCGCCGGGGACCGCCTCGCCGAGCTTGGTCGCCCATTTATACAAGTCCATGTTGGCGTGCAGACACCCCATCTGCTCACAGTGCGGCTGTGTCTCGCGCGTCGGGGCAAACTCGTTGAGCGGCACGGCGTCGGGCGTGAAGAAACGGAAGGCGTCGAAGTGCGTACATCGAACCGTGTGGGCCTCGACGACCTCGTCCGTGCCTGCCTGACCCAGCCGCAGGGGCTCCGGGTGACGATGCTCGGGCTGGCGATACACCATCGCCCATTCATGCAGGCCAAAGCAGTCAAAGTGCGCCGGATTCGCGCGCGTCGAACGCAACAGATTGCCGATGTACGCCACCGTCGTACCTCGCTTATCGACGTACGCCGAAACATCCATGCGCGCCGTCCCAGAGGCGGTATCGGTGGGCTCCTTGCGGGCAGGGCTATCGGTAGTGTCGTCCGTGTCGAGGGTAAAGAACTTCAGGTGACTGATGTCTTTGGCCGTCGCACCGGGAAGATCTACGCCGATGCCCGGTGACCAGCGGCGGAGTTGGCCGGGTTTAACGGGGTAGTACTCGAAGATGAAGTCCCAGACCGGGTGGCGCTGGCCGCGACTGCGACGGGACAGGCGGTCGCGGGTCAGGACATCGACGCGGGCGATATGCCTTGCTTTGGCTTCACGCCAATCGAAAGACGAATCGGGCGTAGGCGTCACGGCTGGCGCCCCTGCGTGCTGCCCGGTCGGGTCCGGGGCTGGTTCACGGTCGAGTGCTGCTTTGGCGCACCGCTGCGACGCGGGGAGACCTCGTGGGTCCAGTCGCGCACGACACCGACCTGCTCCTCGATGAGGTCCTCCAGAGCCACGATGCCGATCTGCTCCGCGCCGGAGAAAGCACCAGTCTTCGGAGCGATGCTTGCCGGGGCGTTTGCGCGCAGGTGCGGCTTTGGCATGCGAGCGCGTACAGCCACTGCCATGTGGGCGCTGTAGCGGCGCATGATGCGCAATCCCTCATCCAGCGTGGCATCGATCGGAATCTCAATCATCGGGCGAATCTCGTCATCGGGGATGGCTGTCTCTGGGCCGGAGGCAGGATCCATGACGCGGTCGAGGACATCTTTCACGTGAACATAGCCGCGGTACTCGTTGGGTTCATTGTTGGCTGCAGCGACGGGGAACCGGGAGAATCCAGTTTCGGTGACCGCCGTCTCTAGGTCGCCCACAGTCGGTGCGGTGGGGAGGCGCCGAATTTGCTCGTGCGGAATCAGTACCTCCTCAATGGTGCGCGTGGCCGAAGCCAGTGTGCGACGAAGGCGGACGTGCTCCTCGCTGTCAAGGAGCCCCTCTTGACGAGACTCCGCAATCATCGATGCCAACTCAGTGGAATCGACAGTGGTGTCGAGCTCATCGCGCTGCTCAATGCCGAACAGCTTAAGCGTATGGCGAGCCATCCAGTTAAACAGCAGCAACAGCGGCTTGGTCAAGCGGTAGAAGACCATGTGAACAGGAATAAGCAGCATGGCCATCGTTTCCGGTCCTGCCAGCGCGATATTCTTCGGCACCATCTCACCGAGCATGATGTGCAGCACTGACACCAGCATCAATGCGATGGCAAAGCTCAGCGGGTGCAGCAGCGACTCCGGAATACCCATGGCGTGGAAAGGAGCTTCCAGCAGATGTGCCAGCGCCGGTTCAGAGACCTTACCCAGCAGTAGCGAGGCAATGGTGATGCCCAGCTGTGCGGCGGCGAGCATCATCGACAGGTGCTCAGAAGCATTGATAACTGTGCGTGCGCGCTTCTTTCCCTGAGCCAGCAGCGCTTCCAAACGGTCACGGCGCGCAGCAATAAGTGAGAACTCCGCGCCCACGAAAAACGCGTTGACCAACAACAAGAAGAAAGTCAGGAGGATTCCAAACCAGTCACTCATAGGTTGAACATCTCCTTAGCGCGCTCGTTGGTCACAGGAATCAAAATGGCACGGTCCACGCGGCGGTCATCCATCGCCAGAATGCGGGCGTACCAGCGTCCGGCGATACCCGATTCGAACTCGTCCATGAAGTCGCGTTCGGTCTCTGGCAGCAGGACGACGTCACCGACCTCCGGGATGCGACCGAGCGCAAACATAATCAAGCCACCGAGCGTTTCGAAGCTACCTTCTGGGGCGAAGTATCCGACCTTGGTCGGCAGCTCGTCGGTACGCACAAGGCCAGAGCAGTTCCAACCTTCGATCGCGCGTTTGACTTCCTGCTCGGACTCCTTGTCGTCGTACTCATCCCAGACCTCGCCAAGAATTTCCTCGACGACATCCTCGATGGTGACAATGCCGGCGATGCCACCGTACTCATCGGCGACCAGCGCAATCTGCGAGCCGGCCGAACGCACGGCCTCCAGTACGGCATCGCCGTCCAGCGACTGCGGCAGCGTCGGCACAGGCCGTGCAATCTCCCGCATGGTGGTGGTTGAGCGCTTCGCCGCAGGCACCGCAAATGCGTCCTTGACGTGGACAACACCGACAGTGGCATCGAGGTCCCCGTCAGTAATGGGGAAGCGGGAATGCCCCGATTCGATAGCGACAGCCAGCAGATCCAGCGCCGTGTCATCGACATCGAGGGAGGTAATCGTCGACCGCGGCGTCATTAGGTCCTCCGCCGTCGTTTCGCCAAAGCGTAACGACGACTCGAGTACAGCGGCCTTCGACTCATCCAATGCACCCTGCTCCGCAGAATTACGTACCAGTGCTTCCAGCTCCTGAGGGGAACGCGCTGAAGCCAACTCATCCGCCGGTTCAATACCGAGCTTGCGCACCAGCCAGTTCGCCGTGGCATTCAGCGAATGGATGAAGTAGTGGAACACCCAGTTAAACGCCATCACCGGACGAGCCGTAACTCGCGCTACTGCCAGCGGCTCTGTAATCGCGACATTCTTTGGCACCAACTCGCCATAGACCATCGACAACATCGTGGCCACGATGAGGGCAAGAATCAGTGCGGTCGGTCCCGCTGCAGACTCGCTGAGCCCCATCCAATGCAACATCGGCGTGAAGTACTGTGCCAGCACCGGTTCCGCGAGGAAACCAGTTGCCAGCGTGGTCAACGTAATGCCCAGCTGTGCACCGGAAAGATGGAAGGACAGTCGATTATGCGCCTTGTGAACGGCCTCAGCAGGTGCATCCGCTGAACGGGCGCGGTCGGCGTCAATCGTAGATCGCTCCAGTCCCGTCAGCGCGAATTCAAACGCCACAAAGAGGCCGGTGCCAGCGGTTAGCGCGATAAAGCCGACAACCGCGACAATATTGAGAACAATATCCACTGATTATCTCTTCTTCTTTTTCCCTCGCTTGGGGCGGTGTACGCGACCGCCAGCACGATTCTTTCCGCTTGCCGACGGACCGCCGCGCCCGCGGTAACCGGCACCACCAGCACCGCCTGCCGATTGGCTCTGATCTTGACGAGCCCGGCGCGGACGCCGTGCGCCCAGTTCCTTGACAAATCGCGGCAGTCCCGGAGCGGCGCGCAGCTCTTCAGCTTCAACGCCGGCCCCTGCCAGCAGCTCGCGGGCCTGATCAACCTGGCGGTCACGCACAATCATCGCTACCGTGCCGGAAGCACCTGCACGAGCCGTCCGACCCGAGCGGTGAATATACGTCGCGGAATCCCTTGGCGGATCCGCGTGCACAACCAAGTCAAGAGCATCGATATCAATGCCACGAGCGGCCACATCCGTGGTGACGAGGACATTGATTTCACCCTCGGCAAAGGCCTTGAGGACCGCGCGACGAGTTGCCTGGCCACGATCGCCGTGGAGGAAACCTAACTTGATGTCGTAGAACTGTAGAAACTTAGCCAGCTGCACGACACGCGCCTTAGAGTTGGCGAAGATGACGCACTGATCCTTGCGGGAGGCAATCCAGGCGACCACTTCGTCGGCTTCGTTGTTGTCCTCCACCCGAAGTAACAGATGCCGCATATTGCGCATGGTCAACCGGGAGGCAGTGACCTTGTGCTTCGCAACTTCAGTGCTACTTGCGCGACGATCGCGAATAAGCCCCGCGGCGTCGTCGTTAATCGTGGCGGAAAAGACCATGCGCTGTGCCGACTTCGGGCACGCACGGACCAGGCCCAGAACATCGGGCAGAAAGCCCATGTCAGCGAGCATGTCCGCTTCGTCGACGACGACAGCGAGGACGTGCTCAAGGCTGAGTAGACCGCGGCGGCGCAAATCGTGTGCGCGACCCGGTGTGACCACAGCGATATCGACTGGTGCCGCGAGCAGAGTCTGCTGCTTGGCCACGGAATCACCGCCGACCAAGCTCAAGACACGCAGACCTGCAGCGGCACCGATGTCAGCCAGGACATCAGCAATCTGATCTGCGAGTTCGCGCGTTGGCGAAATAATTAGCGCGCGCGGGTAACCGGGAAGCGCTGGAGAGGCGTTATTGAGTAACGCGACCAGCGGAATGCCGAATGCGAGCGTTTTGCCCGAGCCTGTAGGGGCCTGCGCAAGAACGTCCTTGCCAGCGAAAGCATCTGGCAAAGTCGCCACCTGCACGGCAGTAGGCGAAGTTATGTGCTGGGCACGCAGAATACTCACAATCGCTTCCGGCGTGCCCAACTGTCTGAAATCACTGGACTCAGCAGGAGGGGGCATGCTTGTTAGAATACCGCTATCCCCGGACAGCCATGCAATAGGCACGTCCGGTGAACTGGAAAACTACCGTCCCATGACATTTACCAACCGCGACCCGGTTGCGCATAGGCCTCGCGCTCGAGAATGGCGGCTCGACGGAAGATGTTGCGGATAGATTTGAGCTCCGCATCGCTGGCCGTAGACATATTCTCTTCAAGGACCTCGAGAGCCTGCTGAACACTGTCAACATACTCGGGGTCGGAATACACCTCCACCCAGTTCGCGATCGCGGAATCCTCATCAACCAGCGATTTTCCTTGCAGAGTCAGCTCGGTTGCAATCCACATTTCGGCGACGATACTGGTTACGGCGACCCGATATGGGTTGAAAGCGCTACAGGAAGAATGCACGTCCAGCAAAAGCTGTGTGATGGTTGTCGGCTCGATGTCCTCGAGCGCCGAAGAAGTCTCTTCCAGCCCGTTATTGCTCAATTCCAACGCACGCACCAGGGCTTCCTGTGCGAGTGACGACCACAGAACCTGTTCCTTCGGGCAGGGTGCTTTGGTTGCCAGATGCGACAGGACTGGGAAAACTTGGTGCAAGTACCAGGCCTCTTGCGCTACGAAGAAGTTGGTTTCGTCCGAGGAAAGGTCGCCGCGGAGCATCGTGGGGACGCTGAACATTCCGCCAATCTCGGCAACGATGTCCTCGATGTCCCGCCACAGCTGGGAAGTAAAAGGACCAGCCGGAGCAATCTGGAGTGAGTGGCCGAAGAAAGATTCCAGCTCCTTCGGCGGCTGCTCAGTATCAGTGCCTTCGACGGCCTCCGGGTAAAAACTGGAGTTCAGATGCACTGGTTGCATTCGGCGAAGCGCGACCTTTTCCAGGCGACGAGCCCTGTGGCCGTGGTCAATGGGGCCGTGCCCCTGGCCGACGTTGAGGTTATCCGCGAAACGAATGGACTCGCTGAGCCAGCGCGTAGTCCAGCGCAGGGCGTCGTTGATCGCTGAGCCCCCACCAATCCGTGTGGCTAGAGCAGCGGACAGCGAACAACCCGTGCCATGGGTGTTCTCAGTGTGAATGCGGGGAGAAGAGCTGAAGAAAACCTGGCCATCGGGGAAGGCCACGGCATTGCCGGCTTCCTCATCACTTAAGTGACCAGTCTTTGCAATCACGATGACATCGTTTTTGCTCGCGAACTCCAGTGCCTGTTCAATCAGCTCAGTGAAGTCGCTGGCCTCCGGGGCGTCGGCAAGCAATGCCAGTTCGGGAACATTCGGCGTGATGACGGTGGCTTCCGCGACCAAGTCGCGCATTGCGTCCATGGCATCTTCGTCAAGCAGACGGTCGCCAGAGGTGGCGACCATAACCGGATCGAGAACAACCACGGCTGGCTTGGTCTCCCGAACCCAGTTGGTGACGGCCTGCGTGAGTTCGCGTGAACCCAACATGCCAATCTTCACCGCGTCGATGGTGACATCCTCAGTTACAGCAGCCAGCTGCTCGACGAGGAAGTCAACAGGTGGGGTGTGGACGGCACGAACGCCCACGGTGTTCTGAGATACCAAAGCGGTGACCACGCCCATGCCATAACCACCGGCGGCGGCGATTGATTTTAAATCGGCATGGAGCCCAGCGCCACCTGTTGGGTCTGTGCCGGCGATGGAAAGAACTCGTGGCACAAAATCAGGCTTTGCCTTCTTGGGAAATGGCATCTCAGACCCCTTTTAACTTCAAGAGCGTGAAGCGACAGACTTCAAGACTACGCTTCAACCTCGGAGCGGTCGCCAGACCAGAGGGTGTGGAAAGCACCCTCGCGGTCAACACGCTGGTAAGTGTGCGCACCGAAGTAGTCACGCTGCCCCTGAACCAGTGCTGCCGGCAGACGCTCCGCACGCAGGCCGTCGTAGTAAGCCAGCGAAGAGGAGAACACCGGAGCCGGGATACCCATCTGTGCTGCAGTGACGACAACGTCGCGCCACGCGTCGAGGCACTCGGTGACCTGGTCACGGAAGTACTCGTCGAGTACCAGCGCCGGCAGCTCCGGATTGCGGTCGTACGCTTCCTTGATGCGGTTCAGGAACTGTGCGCGGATGATGCAGCCACCACGCCAGATGGTCGCCAGCGCACCGCGGTCAATCTCCCAGCCGTACTCCTTGGCACCAGCGTTAATCTCATCGAAGCCCTGCGAGTAGGCAACGATCTTGGAAGCGTAGAGCGCCTTACGGACGCGCTCCACAAAAGCATCGCGATCTTCCGGTGCCTTAGCCAGGCTTCCCGACGGCAGGTTGCGGGCAGCCTCACGCTGAGCAAGGGAAGACGACAGGGCGCGAGCGAACACGGCCTCGCCAATACCAGTTACTGGAATGCCCAAGTCCAAAGCGGCCTTGACCGTCCAACGGCCGGTGCCCTTCTGGCCAGCAGCATCAACGATGACATCCACCAGCGGCTTGCCTGTCTTCTCATCGGCCTGAGAGAGAACCTCAGCGGTAATCTCGACCAGGTAGGAGTCCAGGTCGCCCTTATTCCACTCGCGGAAGATATCTGCAATCTCGGCAGGGGTGAGGCCAGCGGCCTCACGCAGCAGGTGGTAGGCCTCGCCAATGACCTGCATATCCGCATACTCGATGCCGTTGTGGACCATCTTTACAAAGTGGCCAGCGCCATCGGAAGAAATGTGAGTACAGCACGGAACGCCATCAACGTGAGCGGAGATGGACTCCAGCAGCGGGCCGAGGGACTCGTAGGACTCCTTCGTTCCACCCGGCATAATGGATGGGCCAGTCAGAGCACCTTCTTCACCACCGGAAATACCAGTGCCAACGTAGTGCAGGCCACGGGCGCGAATAGCCTTCTCGCGACGGATGGTGTCCGTGTAAAGAGAGTTACCGCCATCAATGATGATGTCGCCGGGCTCCATCACGTCGGCAAGCTGATCGATGACCGCATCAGTAGCGGCACCTGCCTGAACCATGATCAGAGCGCGACGCGGGCGCTCCAGCGAAGCGACGAACTCTTCAATGGTCTCGGACGGGATGAATGAGCCTTCATCACCGTGTTCAGCGATGAGGGTGCGAGTTTTCTCCGGACTGCGGTTGTACACGGCAACGGTGTGTCCCTTGTGGGCGAAGTTGCGTGCGATATTCGAGCCCATGACGGCGAGCCCGACGACACCAATTTGTGCGAGTTCATTGTTATCGGTCATGCCCACCATCTTAAAGCCTGGCCGGGGTTCGTTGTATCTGGGACTCAGAAATTGTTACTGCTTTTAACGTTGAAACTGCCACGAGTGATGGCGTGCGCTGGCACAATGTTTGGCATGACTGACGAGACTATTGCGAATAATGGCAGTTCACAGGACTCTAACTCTGCAGCTTCCGTCGCCGAGCAGGCGAAGAGGAAGGCGCTGCGCGATTATATGACACTGGCGACGAAGGCTAGCCAGGAAGCGCTGAGCGATGAGGAGCTGGCTGTTTTTAACAGCACCTTGGGCGATAACGGAATCGGCGGTCTAGATACCTTGCTGGGCACGAAGTTTGTCCATGTCGGGCCGGAGCGAATTCAGATGGAGCTCGAGGTCGGGCCCGACCACCTGCAACCGTGGGGCCTAGCCAATGGCGGTGTTTATTGCTCGCTAGGCGAGACTGCTGGCTCTATTGCTGGTTTCGTTGCCTGCGGTGCGAAGAAGCCGGTCGTCGGTGTGAACAATAACACCGATTTCTACCGCTCCGCCCGGGCTGGCGAGGTAATCGTTACCACGGCGGAGCCAGAGTACCTGGGGCGCACCATGCAACTGTGGCGCATTGAGCACACCCGCAAGGCAGATGAAAAACTGTTGGCCCGCACCAACCTACGAATTGCGGTACTCGACAAGCCGCTGTAGCAAATCGTTATAGGTGGTAACGGGCCTGGTAGGAAGCTCGCAGGTGGCTTGTCGTGATTAGCTGTTTTCTAATCTGGCCACCTGCAAGTTAACTACTTGTTCCTTTTTGCGCGGTGCTCGCGGCGAGTGTCGCGAACCTCCAGCGGCAGATCCTGCTCAGCCTTGTCCTTGTTGAACTCGGCCAGGCGGTCGATGGCGTTGCGTGCGTACATCTGCTGGCGGGTGGAAACCATCTGCCAACGGTTGCGATCCAGGACGTTCAGGCCCCAGCTGACGCAGGAGACGAGGCGGTTGCGGAAGCCCACCAGGAACATCAGGTGGACGGCCAGCCACAGAATCCAGCCGATGAAGCCGGTAACCTCAACCTTGCCCATCTTCACCACTGCGGAGAAGCGGGAGACGGTTGCCATGGAGCCCTTATCGAAGTACTCGAACGGCTGACGCTCTGCGACATCGCGGCCGTCGGCCTCAGCTGCAATGTTGGCGGCGACGTACTCGCCACCCTGAATAGCAACCTGAGCAACACCCGGCAGGTTCTCGCGGTTGGACATGTCGCCCACGACGTAGACGTTCTTGTAGCCACCAGCTGTCATGTCCTCGTTGACAACGACACGGCCAGCGCGGTCGGTCTCGGCGCCAGTCTGCTCGGCAATCATCTTGCCCAGCGGGGAAGCGGACACGCCGGCGGACCAAATCTTGCAGAACGACGGGATGAACTCCTCGGTTCCATCCTTCATGTTCTTGTAGGTGACGCCCTCTTCATTGACGTCAGTCACCATCGCGCCAAGCTTGACGATGACGCCCATCTTTTCCAGGGACTTCTGAGCCTTGCGGCCCAGACGCTTGCCAAACGGCGGCAGAACCTGCGGTGCGCCGTCGAGCAGGACGACGCGTGCAGCGTGCGGGTTGTAGCTGCGGTAGGACGATGCGAGGGTGCGGTTAGCCAGCTCGGCCAGCTGGCCGGCAAGTTCAACACCAGTCGGACCAGCGCCGACAACGACGAAGGTCAGCAGGCGCTCGCGCTCAGCGGGATCGTCGGTCAGCTCGGCGCGCTCAAACGCGCCGATGATGCGGGCACGGATTTCGAGTGCGTCGTCGATGTTCTTCATGCCCGGAGCAAACTCGGCAAAGTGATCATTGCCGAAGTAGGACTGGCCAGCGCCAGCGGCAACCAGGAGGTGGTCGTATTCCCACTTGGAAGTCTGGTGACCCAGTTCCGAAGTCACAACCTGCTTTTCGACGTCGATGTCGGTGACATCGCCCTTGACAACACGAACGTTCTGAACACCGTCGAAGATTGTACGAGTGGACGGAGCGATTTCGCCCGAGGACAGGATGCCCGTTGCTACCTGGTAGAGCAGTGGCTGGAACAGGTGGTGGTTAGTGCGGTCGATGAGAGTGACGTCGACCTCGGCGCCCTGCAACTTCTTCGCCGCGAACAAGCCACCGAAACCCGAACCGATGACGACCACGTGCGGGCGTCCGGAGTGCGGGCGGTACGGAGTCTCGGTCATGTATTTTCTCCTCACAGACTTGAAAGTTCTCGAAGTTTTAGATTCGGCTTTTAGCCGGCAAG
This sequence comes from Corynebacterium sp. HMSC055G02, assembly GCF_001809065.1. Taxonomy (NCBI): domain Bacteria; kingdom Bacillati; phylum Actinomycetota; class Actinomycetes; order Mycobacteriales; family Corynebacteriaceae; genus Corynebacterium; species Corynebacterium sp. HMSC055G02. Next base: position 63,684 of record NZ_KV795632.1, read on the forward strand.
CCACAATAGTAATCCTCTCGGTGCGCCACCGCCTATTCTGGGTCCCTGCGCGGTAGGCTGCGAGAGCAAACTCAGTTCGTTATTCGTACCTTTATGCGGCGCGATTGTTAGGAGGTTCGGGCAGGGTGAATTCGGCAAGCCGGCAGGCAATTGACGCAGAGCGATGGCCTCGGGTTGCGCGTATTCCAGAGGGGCGTTTTCTAGCGAAACGTGCCGAAATGATGGAACGCTCTTTTGAGCGACTCTGCCAGGATAACGGCATTGAACTGGTTGAATCCGGTGAGTTTGTCGGGGAGTCTTTCATTACTCGGTCGACGGGTGACGCCGATTTGGCTATCGACGGAGTCGGTGGTGCCAGCTCTAGCGGCGGCAGTGAATCTCCCACTAGTTCTGAATCGTTTCGTCCAGTCGTTTTCAGCGTCATTGATCCTGTTTTCTATTCTCGACTAGCTGATTCAGAATGGCTCGGATTGGGGGAGGCCTATCTCGCGGGCGAATGGTCCAGTGATGATTTGCCAGAGCTTCTCAGCCGACTGCTCAGCGCCGAGCTTGATATTGCTTCGTTGGGGCCGCTGGCACGTGGTCTGATGAAAGTCGCGCGTTCACGTCCACGTCTCGATGGGCCAGATATGGCGGGAGAGTTGCCGACCTCATTGCTCGAGCTCTATTCCGGCGAATTGCTGATGGGCGGTTCCGGCCTGTTCGCCTCCGGAGTGCGAACCTCGTCGCGGGAACAGATTCAAAACTATGCCCGTGGTGCTGGCAAGGGTGGGGTTCCCTCGCACTGGTCAGTTGACGTGACTTATGTCGATGCCCCGAAATCCGTCGCGCGTGCCGATTTTCTGCATGCCCAGGTGCGCAATAATGAGCACATCCTCGATCTTGCTCGAGTCCGGGCCGGAGACCGTGTCGCCGAATGGCCGTCGGCAGGCGGAGAAATTTCCCTTCGGGCTGCAGAAAGAGGAGCGGGCGCGGAGGTTATTACCGTCTCTGATGACCACACCGAAACGGTGCTGGAACGGGTGGAAAAAGCCGGATTGCGCGGCGCGGTCGATGTGATCCAGATGGATCGCAACATTCCGTCGCCACGCGAATTCGAGTCCGACTTCGAGGCGGTTATCAACGTCGGGCGTCTGGAGACCTTCGGTCGTGCAGGTGCGCTGCGCTGGCTGAAGAGCGCCGAGCGTCTGCTTGTCGACCGCGGCACCATCGTCGTCCAAATGGTGGTAGCGACGGACAAATTCGATGCGCTCGCCGAGCGCAGCTTGGACCTCGTACGCGCTTATGTGTGGCCGCAGCTGCAGCTTTTCACCATGGAAGAGCTGCGCAAGATGGTGGACCGGGAAACCGGCCTGCGCATCGCGGCGGAAGAGTACATTCCGGCGCACTTCGCGACGACCTTGCAGCTCCAGCGAGATTTCTTTGCGGCGCATGCGCGCGAAGCCGCTGGTATCGGCTACGACAGAGTGTTCCGGAGGATGTGGAATTACTATCTGTCGCTGTTTGAAGCGCTCGTGCGCGCAGAGAAAGTCACGCTCGTACAGGTCGAGCTCGTGCATGCGCCACGCAGGCCTCACTAGCAGTGGGCGGCTCCGGGCGCGTTGGAAATTCGCCAGATAAATAATGCCTGTAAAAATAAATCACGTTTTTAGGCAAAACCACCTCAAAGGTGATGTTTAGGGTCTAAAAACGAAACTATGAACGCACAGAGCACCACACGTACTGCAGACATTGTTGTCGTCGGCGCCGGACTTGCCGGATTGGTCGCGACGTATGAGGCCACGCAGGCCGGCAAGAAGGTCATCCTTGTCGATCAGGAGAATGCCAACAACCTCGGCGGACAGGCTTTCTGGTCGCTGGGAGGAATCTTTCTCGTCGACTCGCCAGAGCAGCGCCGCCTGGGAGTCAAGGACAACCGCGAGCTCGCTGAAGCTGACTGGTTCAACTCCGCGCAGTTCGACCGCGAGGAAGACAACTGGGGACGCAAGTGGGCCAAGGCCTATCTGAACTTCGCGGCAGGGGAGAAGCGTGACTACCTCCGCAATCTCGGCGTGAAGTTCCTGCCTGTCGTCGGGTGGGCTGAGCGCGGTGAAGGGCGTGCCGACGGTCACGGTAACTCGGTACCCCGATTCCACCTCACCTGGGGCACAGGCCCCGAAATCGTCCGCGTATTCGCAGAGCCGGTCGCTGAAGCTGCGAAGAAGGGGCTGGTGGAATACTGCCATCGCCACCGCGTTGACGAGGTGATTGTCGAAGATGGCCGCGCCGTCGGCGTGCGTGGCAAGATTCTGGTTCCCTGTGAATCTTTAGAGCGAGGAGTGGCGTCGTCACGTGAGGAAACAGGGGAGGACTTTGAGATCCTCGGGTCGGCCGTGTGCATTGCGACGGGCGGTGTTGGCGGCAACCTGGAAGCCGTGCGTAAGTGCTGGCCGACCGAGCGCCTGGGCGAGATGCCGAAGGACATGGTCTGCGGTGTGCCAGAGCATGTTGACGGCCGTGGTATCGAGATTGCAGAGCAGGCCGGCGCAAACCTCGTCAACCGTGACCGCATGTGGCATTACACCGAGGGCATGAAGAACTGGAATCCCGTGTGGCCGAATCACGGTATCCGTATCATCCCGGGGCCGTCGGCCATGTGGTTTGACGCAGAAGGAAATCGCCTGCCTGCGCCATATATTCCGGGTGCAGATACTGTCGGCACGATGAAGCACATTCTGGCTACCGGACACTCTTACTCCTGGTTTGTGCTGAATAAGAACATCGTGGCCAAGGAGTTCATTTTCTCTGGCTCAGAACAGAATCCGGATCTGACCGACAAGGAGATCAAGAAGCTGATTGGCAAGGTGACCTCTGGTGTTGCCGCACCTATTCAGGCGTTTATGGATAACGGCGAAGACTGGGTGGTTGCCGACGATCTGCCAAAGCTGGTCGAGGGGATGAACGAGATTGTGGAGGCGAGCTCGGGCGGGGAGTCCGGAGCCGCAGCGCCGAAGATTGACCTGGAGAAGCTCGAGGAGCAGATTCGTCAGCGCGATATGCAGACCGGTAATCCCTTCTCCAAGGACTACCAGGTCAATTACGTCAACGTGGCCCGGAACTTCCTCGGGGACAAGATCATCCGCTCCGTGCCGCCATCACCGATTTTGGATCCGAAGAACGGCCCACTGATTGCTATTCGTCTGCGCATGCTGACCCGCAAGACGCTCGGTGGCATCGAGACCACCCTCGACGGCCAGTGCTTGCACCCGGACGGAACACCTTTTGAGGGGCTCTACGCTGCAGGCGAGGCCTCTGGCTTCGGTGGCGGTGGCGTTCACGGCAACAACGCGCTGGAAGGTACATTCCTGGGCGGCTGTATTTTCAGTGGCCGCCAGGCAGGCCGCGCGATGGCGGAAGTGGTTAAGTAGCTCCCGCATACCGCACGGCTCGGTGGAAGAATCCGCGGCTACTCCAGCCCGATGGAGAATGCACTTTCCAGGTCGTGCTGAGAGTAGGTGCGGAAAGCCAGCTGAGTCTGAGTGCGAATAACACCGTCGACCTTGCTGATGAGATTTGGAATGATTTCCGCCAAATCATCGTGATTAGTTGCGCGCACCACGACGACCAAGTCCCAGTCACCAGTAACGGAGTAGACCTCAGTCACGCCGTCGATCTCGACGATGGTCTCGGCGGCCTCCGGAATCTTGTCAGCTTCGACATCGATGGACACAATTGCGGTAATCAAACTCATGGCTGCCTTTCCTCGGAGTTTAAACGTGGGGCCCGCTGAATAGCGTGGCCCGGACCGCAAGGTACGCAAGATTGCTCAAGATACTGCGGCCCGGAATTTCATTTCTGTCACGATTCTACTGATTTCCAGGAAACAGCCTGGAGGATCCGGACGAAAGGCGGTAAAAAGGGCGCTATGACACAAACCGCATTTCAGTCCAACCCAGTCCAGCTTTCCGGAGACCTGCCCCAGGTGGGCAACAAGGCTCCGGAGTTTACCCTCACCGGTGGTGACCTCGGGGAGGTCACCAATGAGACCTTCGCTGGTAAGAAGGTCGTCTACAACATCTTCCCGTCCGTAGATACTGGTGTTTGTGCAGCTTCGGTGCGTCACTTCAACGAGGACGCTGCTGGGCTGGACAACACCGTCGTAGTTAATGTTTCGCGTGACCTGCCGTTCGCTCTCGGCCGCTTCTGCGCTGCAGAAGGCCTGGACAACGTTGAGGTTGCCTCGGACTTCCGCCACGGCTTCGGCGAAGCCTTCGGTGTTGTCCAGCAGGATGGCCCGCTCGCTGGCCTGCTTGCTCGTGCCGTAGTCGTCACTGACGAAGAGGGCAAGGTCATTTACAACCAGCTGGTCGATGAGATCACCACGGAGCCGGACTACGACTCCGCACTGGCTGCACTGAAGTAATTAGCTAACAAGCTTTCAGCAGCAAGTAACCAGCTGGAATCGTGGGTTAAGTAGCAAAAAGTGTGTCCGCTCGGC
>NZ_KV795633.1:0-224089 GCF_001809065.1 Corynebacterium sp. HMSC055G02
CGCCGAGCCAGACACACATTTTGTCGTTTAACCCAAACGGCGAGCACACTACCCAGGGGCAGATACAAGAAAACCCCCGGTCATAACGACCGAGGGTTTTTACTCTGGTGGAGCTAACGGGACTCGAACCCGTGACCCCCACACTGCCAGTGTGGTGCGCTACCAGCTGCGCCATAGCCCCAGAATCAACATCGAAGTGGCTTTCACCCTCCGCTGTGGACTCCTCAAAGGCTACATGGCACTGTCATGTATCACCAAATCCGCATGTAGAACACTCTTTTACGTATTCGCCGAGTGCCCCAGAGTGGATCTGCCGAACATGAACTGAAGATGAATCGTGTGAGCGTGCACGGAACCTAGCGCAGGGCCACCTTGACCCACTGCCCCAGTCCGCCATCACCGGAAATGTTCTCCAGAATATCCTTGCCATCGACAAAGACGTGCGGTGAGGAAACCTTGCCCAAGCGCTTCTCAAGGTCATCGAAGTTGGCATTTGCGCTTGCCTTAGCCTCGGTGGTGTCGATGCCGGAACGGACTTCGCTGACAATTTCGTCAGCAACACCGAGCTGCTCCAGACGGTCAGCCAACTCATCATCGCTCCACGTGACAGAGTTCTGCTGGTCAGCCATCATCATTGTGCGGAAGTTCCAATATGCGCGAGCATCACCGGTCTCAGCAATCTTGCGGGCAACCGCGAAGACGCGAGTGGAGTGACCGTCACGCTGCTCCTTCTCCTGACCATCCAGGAAGTTCAGCGTGCGGTATTCAGCGACAAGCTTGCCGTCGTTTAGCGCCTTGAGCTCATCATCGTGGCCCTCTTCGCTCATCTGAGCACAGTAGTGGCACGAGAAGTCCTCAAAAATCGTGGCTGTTTTAGCCCCTTCGGCGCCGTCCTTGCTCAGTCGGATGACATCGCCGTCGAGTGCGACGGAGAAGTCGACGTCCTCATCTGGCAGTCCCTCAATCGGCTGCGACCGGCCGATGTAGATAACGCCACCAATAACAACTGCAACGACAGCAAGAAGAGCAATCAGGCCGACGACGAAGCCACTGCCCTTTTCATTTGGATTCTTAATCTTCTGACTCACACCGCTTACGATAGCGGTGTTTTCTTGCCAATGACACAATTGCGCCTGAGAAAACGGAAATGGTTGTTAGGCCGCATCGCTAGGCCCCATCACCTTGCCCCCATTCCCCTGGCCTATCCCCTAGGCTTCCCCTCTAGCCAGCGGGCTAGGCGTAAATGGCAAACTTCTTCCACGGCCACACGTACACAAATACAGCCAAGGCCAGAAAACCTATATCTCGGGCGATTTCCGTCAGATACGTAGCGGGGCCAGCGTTCTCGTCGTAGCCACCGCCACCAAAGCACCCGCAGTCAATCTGCAGGCCGCGCGCCCACGCCGAGATAATGCCGCCGATAAACACCAGCAAGAGCGCGCCAGACAACACCGCTACCGGGCGCAGGAAAAGCCCCAATACCAGCAGGAGTCCGAGGATAACTTCGAAAGCGGGCAGCGCAACCGCTACCATCGGCACCAAATCACTCGGCAGCAGCTCATAAGCTTGCACTGCCTGACGCGATTCCAGCGGGTTCAGCAGTTTGATTAGACCCGAGTACAACCAAACTGCAGCCAGGCCGAATCGTGCCACCACGCCTACGAAATTCTTCATGCATAGAAATATTAGTACAGGCTAACTGTTTACAGCTAGCCCAACGGATACCGTTTACCCGTTCAGAACCGCCGAGACCACGTCCTGTGCCTCAGCCTGAACCTGTGCCAGGTGATCCGCGCCCTTGAAAGACTCCGCGTAGATCTTGTACTTATCTTCAGTGCCCGACGGACGCGCCGCGAACCATGCGTTTTCCGTAACCACCTTGAGGCCACCAATCGCAGCGCCGTTGCCCGGCGCTTCGGTCAGTTTGGCTGTGATGGTCTCCCCTGCCAGGGTGTCGGCCTTGACCTGCTCTGGCGAGAGCTTCTTCAGGATTGCCTTCTGCTCACGGGTTGCGTCCGCATCGGTGCGAGCGTAAGCCGGGGCACCGTACTTATCGGCGAGTTCTGCGTAGAGCTGCGATGGAGTCTTCTCGGTCACAGCCTTGATCTCGCTGGCCAGGAGGTCCAGGATGATGCCGTCCTTATCGGTAGACCACACAGTGCCGTCGTGACGCAGGAACGATGCACCAGCGGATTCTTCACCACCGAAGCCGATGGTGCCGCCGAGCAGACCCGGGACGAACCACTTGAAGCCGACTGGAACTTCCACGAGCTTGCGGCCCAAATTGGCAACGACGCGGTCAATCATCGACGAAGACACCAGCGTCTTACCGACCGCGGTCTCCTGCGACCAGCCCGGACGGTGTGCGAAGAGGTAGTCAATGGCAACGGCCAGGTAGTGGTTCGGGTTCATTAGACCCGCGTCCGGTGTGACAATTCCGTGGCGATCGGAGTCCGCGTCATTGCCGGTGGAGATGTCGAACTTATCGCGGTTACCAATCAAGGACGCCATCGCATTCGGCGAGGAGCAGTCCATACGAATCTTGCCGTCTGTATCCAGCGTCATAAAACGCCAGGTCGCATCAACCAGCGGATTGACCACAGTCAGGTTTAGGTTATGCGCATCGCCAATTGCGCCCCAGTAATCCACCGACGCACCACCCATTGGGTCGGCGCCGATACGCACGCCGGCATCACGGATGGCGTCGAGGTTGACAACGTTCGGCAGGTCCGACACGTATGCGTTGAGGTAGTCGTGCTTTACTACGAGGTCTCCGGCCTTATCCACCAGCTGGCGCTTAACCCCATCCAGGCCCTTAGCCAGGTATTCATTGGCGCGAGCTGCGATCCAGTCCGTCGCATCCGCGTCCGCCGGACCACCAGTCGGCGGGTTGTACTTAAAACCACCATCCCGTGGCGGATTGTGGGAAGGGGTAATCACGATGCCGTCGGCACGCGCGGAGCTACTCCCCGTCGGACCTCCCTCCACGTCGCGGTTGTACGTCAGAATCGCGTGGCTGACGGCCGGAGTCGGCGTGTAGCGATCCTGAGCGTCAACCATCACGGTGATGCCGTTGGCCGTGAGCACCTCGAGGGCGGAAATCATTGCCGGCTCGGACAGGCCGTGGGTATCGCGACCGACGTAGAGCGGGCCTTCAATGCCCTGGCCCTTGCGGTAATCCACGATGGCCTGAGTGGTGGCATGAATGTGGTCTTCGTTGAAAGCGCCGTCGAGGGAGGAACCGCGGTGACCGGAAGTACCGAAGACGACCTTCTGGTCGGGGTTATTCGGGTCCGGGTGCTTTGTGTAGTAAGCAGTGACCAGTTCCGCGACATCGATAAGGTCGGATGGCTGGGCCAATTGCCCGGCGCGCTCATGAGCCATTGTGGGTATCCTCCTGCTGAATCGGCGAACTGCGCAACCACCGATTTCACCGCCGACGAGCCGGCCGGAATGGGGAAACCGGATTTAAATGCGCTTCCTCTTCCCCAGTGTCCCCGTTTTAGGGTCGGCGCGCATGGCAAGAACCACTCGGCAAGGCAAACTCGCCCCTGCAATAGGGTGCAGTAGGTAGATTGTCGCGTGCCGACGGGAACACCTCCTGGTGAAAGATTCCGAATTGTCGGCGCCTACCTCCCCTTTCGCCACTGTGCTAGCGTTTTTACCGTGAATGAGGAATCTGTCGTTGCGAAACTGCCATCAGCAGGACGGGCGCAGGTTCTCATGGCCCTGGTTGTCGCCGGCGGTGCCGCTATTGGCGCGGTAAGTCGCTTTCTGCTCGGCGCGGCAATCGATGCGATTGTGAGCTCGGGAACTAGCGCAGTTTCGACCACTGTCATCAACTTGTTGGGCTGCTTTCTCTTCGGCCTGGTCAGCAGTATCGCGTTTGCTAATCCTCGGCTTTCCGCTTTCTGCGGTACTGGCTTTTGTGGCGGTTTCACCACTTTCTCCGCATTTGTCATTCTCTTGTTGGTGCAAGCGGACACGTCAGTCGTACTGATTGTGAGCGTCGGACTTATTCACCTGCTGTGCTGCCCTCTCGCCTACTGGCTGGGCACCAAGTGCGCACGGGAGGTCGCGGAATGACCGGTAATCTCCTCGGCTCATTTTCCTCGGCGCTGTCTGCCATCCTCGCTATCGCAGTTGGCGCGGCAGTAGGTGGAGCGCTGCGCTATGCGCTGGCCGAACTTGCGGTGAAGTGGGCTGATTCCAAACTGCCCGGAACGTGGACCGCGAATATGATTGCCTGCTTCGTCGCCGGTGTCGCTGCTGTGGTGTGGTCGCGGGGAACGTCGATAAGCAATGGCATGACGCCTGCTCTGGCCTATGCGACGGTAATGATTGGCTTCGCCGGCGGCCTGTCGACGTGGTCCACACTCGCCGGAGAGATCGTACGCCTTAAGAACCAACACTTTTGGAGGGCATGTGGGTACCTTGCTCTCACACTGATTGGCGGAATAGTTTTTGCTTTCGTCGGAATGTGTTTACCCCCACTTGTGGCGAATTAGTAGCACAATAATCATTTTCTGAGAATTTAATGATCGAATTTAGGCTTTCTACCAGTAAAGTTCCACAGCATGGAAAGCTTCAGCGATTTTGCCTCAGCGGCGGATAGTTTTATTTGGAGTCCGTATCTCCTGATCCCCGCGCTGATCGGCACCGGAATCATTTTGACCATTCGCCTGGGTGCAATTCACCTGGTCAAACTCGGCCCGGCACTGCGCCTCGGACTCATCGACCGTAACGACGAAGACGCCGAGGGAGATATCACCAACTACCAGGCGCTTGCGACGGCTCTCGCGGCAACAGTCGGTGTCGGCAACATTGTCGGTGTCGCTACCGCGATCGGCCTGGGTGGACCCGGTGCGCTGTTCTGGATGTGGGTGACCGGCCTGCTTGGTATGGCATCGAAGTACTCCGAGGCATTCCTGGGCGTGAAGTACCGTCAGGTCGATGCAGCTGGCGAACAGTCCGGTGGTCCGCAGTACTACCTGCGCAAGGCCATCCCGAATGGTTTTGGTAAGACGCTGGGCATTCTCTTCGCCGTCTTCGCTGCGCTGGCAGCGTTTGGTATCGGCAACCTGACCCAGGGCAACGCCGTGGCCTCGAACCTCGAAAACAGCTTCGACATCGATCCGACGCTCTCCGGCATGATCATGTTCATCCTGGTAGGCGCAGCTCTGATGGGTGGCATTAAGTCGATTGGCCGCATCACCGCCGGCTTTGTGCCGATGATGATTGTGCTCTACATCGGTGCGGCCGTGTGGGTGCTCGTCGCCAATGTCTCGGCGCTGCCCGAGACCTTCAAGCTCATCTTCACCGATGCTTTCACCGGCACCGCGGCCGTTGGTGGGTTCGCAGGCTCCACGCTCATTCTCGCCCTGCAGATGGGTGTTGCCCGCGGCCTGTTCTCCAACGAGTCGGGCCTGGGTTCCGGGGCTATCGCCGCTGCCGCCGCATCGACGACTCACCCAGTTCGTCAGGGTTTGGTCTCCATGACTCAGACCTTCATTGACACCATCATCGTCGTGTCCTTCACCGGCCTGGTTATCATCAGCACCGGTGTTTGGCAGGATGGCAACGTCGACACTGGTGCTCTGACCGCTGAGGCATTCTCCCGCGGTCTGCCGGGCCACTGGGGTGGCACCATCGTCACGCTGTCGGTTGTCTTCTTCGCATTCTCCACCATGCTGGGCTGGTCCTACTACGGTGAGCGCGCCTTCGAGTCCCTGGTCGGTCGCCGCGGCACCGGCCTCTACCGTGCAGTCTTCACCTGCGTGGTCTTCGTCGGCGCGGTAACTCAGCTGGAAACCGTCTGGTCCGTCGCCTCGGCTCTCAACGGCCTGATGGCGCTGCCGAACCTCATCGGTCTGATTGTCCTGTCCGGGCTCATCGCGCGTGAGACAAAGGCATACCTCGAATTTGACCCTCAACTTCGCGCAACGGCTGCGGAAATCGACAAGTGGCAGTCTCAGCAGGACTTCGAGGCTTTCAGCAAGAACTAACTGAAACTACCTGCTGCCCGTAAGGGCTACGGCAAAACTACGAGCAGGTCTGCGCGGTCTCCGGCTTTTCGATTGCCGCAAGCGCGTCGTCAAGCACAGAGACCTTTACCAATTTCATATCGTCTCGGTCGGCAGTCACCGCTTCTGCGCAATTGCCTTCCGGCACGAAGAACATCTCGGCGCCCTCATCTCGGGCGGCCGAGATTTTGTGTGTAATGCCACCGATTTCGCCCACGTTGCCGGCAGCATCAATAGTGCCGGTGCCAGCGAGGTGCTGCCCCTCGGTCAAATCGCCTGGACTCAGCTTGTCAATCACTCCGAGCGTCATCATGAGACCCGCCGACGGACCTCCAATGCCGCTGAGCTGGTACTCAACCTTGGTGTCGTCCGCGGATTGCGCCCCCATCCCAACGCCGAGCAGCGCGGCATTCTTTTGATGCGGGTTTTCCGCCAGTGTCACAGAAATATCGACGGCTTTCTCGGGGGCAGAGTCCTCGCCCTTAGCAGCCTTCTGCTTATCGACGGTCGAAGGCTTGACCCTCAACGTGACAGTATCGCCCGGGTTGCGTCCGGCAATAATCGCCTTGACTTGCTCGGGCTTGCTTACTGCCACCCCATCCACTGCGAGAATCACATCGCCTTCATGCAGTCGCCCATCGACGGGACTGTCCGGCACTGTGTAGGCGACGGTGACTTCCATCGGCAACCCGAGATGTGCCAGCGCAGCGGAGGTGGCGTTGGCCTCTGACTCGGTGAATGCAGCCTTGTTCTCCTCTTCCACCTCGTCCTGACTCTGGCCCGGAGGGAAGACCGCCTCAATGGGGACGATATCGTTGTCACGATCGAACCACAGGCCAATGACCTGCGGCAATGTCAGGTTATGTCTGACTGCGACGGTTGTCATATCCAGCGTGCCCTTAGAGAGTTCGGAGTCCGCAGCACTGCCACTGACCGAGATAATGCTCTTGCCCTCGACATCGCTGAGGACATCGAAGACCGGGCCAGGCCCCTGCGCGGCATAGGGCACTGTCAGCGTTGGCAGCGAGAGCACAGTTGCCAACGCGGCGATGGGCACAGCGCCCGCAACAAGAGTTTGGGTACGACGATTCACAAATAACACCCTACATTCTCGCTATCTGCCTACTGGACACCTGATGAATCTTGTCCGTGTCTGTTCGCTGGGCGCGAAGTTGCCAATAAAGTGGTGCTTTTAAGTACTCACGCGGGTCATTGCCCGGTACGGTGGGAGCATGAGTTCTAACGGATTTGGCTTTGGTCCGAACGACAATGATGACGATCGTGACGACGCTGGCAACAATGACTCCGGCCAGGGCGGTCAGGGCGGCCAGGGCGGTCCTTTCGGTTTCTTCGGGTTTCCCTTCGGTGGCATGGGCGGCGCCGGTGGCTTCGGTTTCGGCGGCCCCGGGCAGCCCGGCAGCGGCTCCTCTGGCAAAGGAGAACAGCCGAACTTGGGCGATATTCTCAACCAGTTCGGCGAGATGTTCTCCGGCATGGGGCAGCGATTCCAGGAGTCTAACTCTGGCCCTGTCAACTACGACGCGGCCGAGCGCGTTGCGCGGACCCGTCTTGGTAACCCAGCTCCGGTGAAGGACTCGGCCCGCGAGGCGCTGGCTGATTCCTTGCGCCTGGCCGAACTGTGGCTAGATGACGTCACCTCCCTTCCCGCTGGTGTCAACCGCGTAGAAGCGTGGAATAGCCTGCAGTGGTTGGAGAACACCAAGTCGACATGGACTCGCCTTGTCGATCCCGTCGCCAGCCGCATGAGTGATGCCTCCCTCGAGGGCGTTCCAGAGGAAGCTCGCGAGATGATGGGCCCGATGCTGGGCATCATGCGCCAGATGAACTCGATGAGTTTCGGTACTCAGCTAGGGAATGCGCTGGCTGAATTGGCACAGACGAGCCTGACTGGTTCTGACCTCGGGCTGCCGCTACACACCACTGGTGCGGCGGTACTGCTGCCAACACATCTAGTTGCTCTCGCAGAGGAACTCGAGGTTCCAGCGCGCGATCTGTTTATCTACGCCACTGCCCGCGAAGCTGCACACCAACGTCTTTACGACCGCGTGCCATGGCTGGCTGAACGCATGATTTCCTCTGTCGAGGAGTACGCCGCTGGCATCGTCATCGACTACTCCGCGATCGAAGAGGCCGCTCGCGGTCTGGATATTGAGAACATGCAGGATCCGCAGCGTATGCAGGAGGCTATGAGTCAGCTGCAAAATATGGATCTGAGTCCGAAGATTCGTTCTCGCAACGAGAATGCTCGTACTCGTTTCCAGACGCTGCTAGCACTGGTCGAAGGGTGGGTGGACATGGTTGTCACCGATGCCCTCGGTGAGCGTCTACCGGGTGCCGCACAATTGGATGAAGCCTGGCGTCGTCGCCGCGCCACCGAAGGTGCTGAGCAGGCGCTGGAGAAGGCCACCGGCATTGACCTCGGCTCCCCCAAGGTGCGTGAGGCAACCAACTTGTGGCACCGCCTGACCACCGCTGTGGGCATCGAGCGACGTGACAAGGTCTGGGATCACCCGGACTTCCTGCCCGTAGCAGAAGATTTGGATGAACCCGCGGCCTTTATTGACTCGGTTCTTGGTGGCTCGGACAACGATGACTTCGACCCGATCGCAGAGCTTGAAGAGCAGCTGCGCAAAGAAGCCGAAAAGCGCGCGACTGAGGGCAAGGACAGTGACACCGAGGAGGACAATTCTGGCGACACCGATGACGATAAGTAGCTAGTTAGCTCTGGGTTCCCCAGCGCTGATACGCCTCTAAATAGCCCCGTGCCCGTTCGTGGTACGGGGCTTTTGCCGCCCAATACCAAAACTCTTCGGTATGACCACCGTCGACGAAAGTGTGCACCAGTTCGTGCACAATGACGTCGTCGAGGACGTACCCCGGGACGTCGGCAAGCCTGTGCGAAATGCGAATGCGCCCCGGACTATCGACACCGCCGGTGACCGATGCCCACCTGCGCGACATGTTCTTGACCCATTTGATTGACTCGAACCGCGGGCGATCTTCCAGCACCGTACGAGAGAGCAGCCGTGCGCGGCGCTCCAGCTCGGAATTATCCAGGTTGCTGCCAACTTTCTTCCGCACTCGCGCAACAATTTCATTGACCTGCTGTTTTTCCGCAGCGGCGCTGAGATCGTCCGGAACCATGACAATGATCCGGTTTCCCTCCGCGCGGGCGGACACAGTACGGCGGCGGCGCTTCGAGCGCCGAACCTCAACATCCGGGCCGTACTCAGGTCGCTTGGTGCTCATGCTTTTTAAGCGTATATGCTCTGCGCTGCGATTGCGTAAAAGCTGGCCCCGGGGTAAAAGATATTTTTATGGGGGAATACAGGGATACGTCTCGGGGGCGGGATGGTACGGCTGGCGTAATAGGTTCGCACACACCCGCGGCACAAACACTTGCCGCGCCTGCCACGGACTACGCGCTGCGGCCGGAGGTACCGATTGTCATGCGCCCAGGCGCGCGGATTCAGTTCGGCGTGGAACCGGAGCGCAGCATGATTCTGCCGCTTTCCGACGGCACCCCGCCGGGGCCTGTCTTCTCGGCGCTTCTTGCAGCTCATAGAGGTAGCACCTTAAGCGAGGCCTTTACTGACAGTCACGACAAACTGTCACCGCAGTTCATTACCGCACTTATCTCCGACCTTCACCGAGCCGCACTGGTCCAAAAACCACCGACACGGCGGAGGATTACGCTGATTGGTCGGGACAGCTTGCGCACCGGACTTTTAAAGGAGCTTCGTCGCACGGGTTGTGGTAGTTGGACGACGGCAATGTCGCCCACCCGCAATGCGACGCTGAAAATATCTCAATCCACACCGGAAGAGATCGGGCTCGCGGTGGTCACGGGCATGGAAGTACCGAGCATGCCCTTGGTTCGCGCTCTGTTTCATCGTGGAATTGAGCATCTGCACACGCATTTCCGCGATGGGGCACTGATTCTTGGGCCACTTGTTCAACCAGGTCAAGGACCCTGCTCGATGTGTTTCGAAGCTTATCGACGAGACCGCGACCCCGTCCGGGCACTGATTGCGCTACAGCTTCGCACTTTTACGCCCGTGGCCGCACCGGAATGGCTGAACACAGCGGTGCCACTGTTGGTTGGGCAGCTGCGGCGGCCGGATCTCTCAGATCTATGTGCAACGGAGGTGCGCATAGATCTGGAAAGCCTCGATATCACTCGCACTACTGTTGCTCCCCACCCGCAGTGCCCAGTGTGTGGTCATGGAAACTCGCAGATGCAGTTCATGTAATTCGAAGTGCCTTGAGCAGAATCTGACTAGGAATTCACGAAAGAATTGACGATTCCCAAGATGCCTTCGCCGAAATGATTGAGCTTCGCTTCTCCAATTCCGGGAATCTGCAGAAGTTCCTCCGGCGTAGTCGGCTGCTGCTCACCGATGGCCAGAAGGGTCGCATCGGAGAAGATTACGAATGCGGGGACCGTCATTTCCCTCGACATTTCCAAGCGCCATGCACGCAATGCTTCCAGTAGTGCAGGATCCGCACTGACTGGGCACTCTTCACAACGCCCTGAAATCCGCTCGGCATCGGTGTGCAATGGCTTAGTACAGCCCTTGCACTGTTTGGACTGCTGACGCTTACTGCGGGAACTAGAGCTCCTTGAGCTTCGCTGTGCCTCAGCCGAGTAGTCAGAGACATCAATGTCGAGTTCATCGAGGAATCGTGTGCGGCGACGTGACCTGCGGCCGCCTTCTGTCCGCGACAATGACCAAGATAGCTCCAGATGTTCGCGGGCTCGAGTAATGCCGACATAGAACAGACGGCGCTCTTCTTCGATGGCTTCCGCCCCCTGCGCAGGAGAACGGTCGAATTTATTCAGCGCATGTTGGATAGGCAGCGAACCGTCGGTAAGCCCAACGAGGAACACCGCATCCCACTCCAGCCCCTTGGCTGCATGCAGGCTAGCCAGCGTCACGCCATCCAGCGTCGGTGGATGTTTGGCCTGCTGCCGAGTGTGCAATTGGCCGAGGAGCGCCTGGATATTGACCTCGGTGTTGGCATGAACGATGTCCTTACACAGGTCGAATAGGGCGCGCAGTGACTGCCAACGTTCCCTGGCACCAGTGCCTTCCGGCTCTTGGTCAGTCATGCCAAGACCCGCGAAAACCTGCTTGACCAAATCCAACAGATTCGTGCCCTGCAATGTCGGAACAGTCCGTGAGGAACGGGAAACTCGCACAAGTGCTGCGATGGCATCGCGGATCTCGGGACGCTGGTAGAAACCGTCCCCGCCACGAACCTGGTAGGCGACTCCTACCTCGGACAAAGCCTGCTCAAAAACTGCGGACTGTGCGTTAATCCGGTACAAAACGGCAATCTCCGATGCCGGCGTACCCGCGTCGATAAGTCGCTTGATGCTGCGCGCGGTCGCGCGAGCTTCCATTGGCTCATCGTCGTACTGATTGAAAGTCGGCTCCGGGCCGTCTTCACGCTGCCCAATCAGCTTCAGCCGCGAGCCGGCGATACGTCCCTGCGCACGGCCGATGACATTGTTAGCCAGACCGACGACCTGTGGGGTCGATCGGTAGTCCCGCTGCAGGCGGACCACTGTGGCTTCCGGGTAGTCCCGAGAGAAGTTCATCAGGTATTGCGGAGTCGCGCCTGTGAAAGAGTAAATCGTCTGGTTGGCGTCCCCGACAACTGTCAGGTTGTCACGGTCTCCCAGCCAGGCGTTGAGAACTCGCTGCTGTAACGGGGTGACATCCTGGTACTCATCGACGACGAAGCACCGATACTGGTTGCGGAATTCCTCCGCCACTGCACGGGAATTCTCCATCGCACCGGCGGTGTGAATGAGTAGGTCGTCGAAGTCGAGCAATAGCCCGTCCGGGGTGGTTTTTATGTCCTCGTAAGCGCGATAGCAATCGACAATTTTCTCCGCAGACAGAGGCGCCGTGCGCCCATGCTCCCGCAGCGCGGCTTGGTACTGATCCGCACCGGCCAGAGTGGCCTTCGCCCACTCAATCTCGCCCATGACATCGCGGATCGTTTCCTTGGAGGTGTCCAGGCCCACCCGGCGTACTGCTTGGGCGACGACACGGAATTTCTTGTCATCCAACAGCTGCCAGGGCATATCACCGGCGACTTGGGGCCAGAAGTAGCGCAGCTGGCGAAGAGCTGCCGAGTGGAAAGTACGCGCCTGGACTCCAGGCGTTCCCATCTTTGCCAGGCGGTCGCGCATCTCCCCTGCTGCACGCGAGGTAAATGTCACCGCTAATACCTTCTGCGGCTGCACAAACCCCTGGTCAATGAGGTACTTGATGCGATGAGTAATTGTTCGGGTCTTACCTGTACCGGCTCCAGCAAGAATGCACACCGGCCCCATCGGAGCCGTTGCTGCCTCGCGCTGGTCTGGATCCAGCCCAGCTAGATAATCCGGCTTGTTCACATCCGCCTCTGAGTAAGTCAAAAGTTGTTAGACCCCATTTTTAAACTGGTCGAGTGCTATTCGTCATTGCTGTAGACACGGCGGACGTACAGCAGCCGGTCGCCTGGCTCCACCGACTCACACTCCGGTGAATCAATTCGGTACAGCTCACCCGAGCGCACCACGCCGAGTGCAATATCCGCGAGGTGCCGTGGGCTGGCACCGATTTCCTCTTCGGTGACCAGCCTCTCTGCAACAGAGAATCCTTCATCCGGGCTCAGGAGGTCTTCCATCATCTCAACCACCGAAGGAGTCACCGTGGCCAGCCCCAGCATTCGGCCGGCGGTTTCAGAAGAAATAACCACTTGGTCTGCACCTGACTGCGTCAACAAGTGGCGGTTTTCTGATTCACGCACCGAGGCCACAATTGAGGCACCCGGCGCCAACTCACGGACCGACAACGTGACCAGCACCGCTGTGTCATCTTTGTTCGGTGCAACGACTATAGAGCGGGCACGCTGAATACCAGCTAACTTCAGCACATCGGATTTGGTAGCCGACCCATGCACCGTCGCCAAGCCTTGATTCGAAGCGTGATCGAGTGCTTCCTTGTCCGTATCAATAACAACGATTTCTGCCGGATCTACGCCGTCCGCGAGAAGAGCTGCAATGGCAGAACGACCCTTGGTGCCGTATCCGATAACGACGGTGTGGTTGCGCAACTGTCTCCTCCAGCGCTGAATTTGCAGGGTTTTCCGAGATTCTTGGGTCAAAACGGTCAGAGTAGTACCGACCAAGAGAGCAAGGAAGGCCACGCGCAGTGGCGTAATGATCAAAATATTGAGTAATCGAGCCCTCTGTGTCACCGGCGTGATGTCACCGTAACCCGTCGTCGACAGGCTGACAGCCGAGTAATACACCGCATCGATGAAGGTGAGAGGCTCCGTATATCCGTTGCGGTCGTAGTAGACCACGACGGATGCAATCAGCAGCAAAAATACGGCGTAGTTCAAACGACGTATGATTAGCCGCCAAGGATTCTTCGGCGCGGACTCAGGCAGGCCAATGACTCCCAGCAGTGCATGCCCGGGAAGATCATTGAGCCCGGTTTCGTATCCCGAAGATTTCCGAATTGGATTACGCAACCGCTCCTCGCCTGCCTTTCATGAAAACTCCTCCCGGTGAAAAATAGCGCATACAAACTGCTGCTTTCACCTGGATAACTGGCCACGGCCACGCGGCAGTTACATACGTAGATGATTATCCAATCAGCTCGCGCATTTTCCTGTCTAACTCTATCCTGCTTGGCAGTAGCGCTTCATCTGGTATTAGCGTCCGTCCTGCCGAAACGTAGAAGAACCCGGCTTCAATGTCTTCGGGGGCAGTTTCCATTCCCATCTCGCGCAGCCTATCCGACCACGCCAGGCGGTAAATCGCCAGCTGTAGCGCCGCTACTTCCCTTTCCTTTCCGCGCGGCATCTGGCCTGTCTTCCAGTCAATGACGCTCCACTTCCCGTTGTCGTTAAACACCGCGTCGATTCGGCCGACGACCCGCCTCTGCCCGATGGCAATTTCAAACGGCACCTCTACATGCGTTGGCGTGCGGTCAGCCCACACAGATGCCTCGAAGTTCGCCTTCAATTTCTCCAGTTCGCGTTCGGACGCGACTTGTTCTGTGCCGAGGAAGTCATCCAGTTGATCCCCGAAGAGATCCTCATCGTCCAGCAGACTGTGTGCACCGAAGCGATTCTCCAACCAAGCGTGGAATGCCGTACCTCGGCGCGCGAATCGGTTTGGCTTAAACGGCACCGGGCGTGCTTTCCGACGAGCAAACGCGACCGGATCCGCAATCATCGCTTGGTATTCGCTAGTGGACATGCTTGTCGGCATTGGTAGATGAATCTCCGCGGCCTTAGCTCGAAGGATTTCATCCACGAGAATGGTCGTTTCCGTTTCCCATACCTCAGACAGGTCACCTGCAATGGGGCGCTCATCCTGGTCTTCGCCCATGTAGCGCATGACGCTTTCGGCTGCTCGCTGCACACTATCTCGGCGGTTGCCCAGGGTATCGACGGGCCAGACCACCCCATCAACCGCAGTGTCGCAGTCCAAATCGACTTCAGTGTCCTCTACCTCAGGGTCCTCCCCATCTGTCCACGACACCACATAGTCACTGAATTGAGTGGCGATGGCTGCGAAGTCCGCCGACACGTCGGTGGGTTTCTTCAAGCTCGGATTAGGCCGCCTGCTTGCAGTGACAATGAGCTTTTTCGCGGAGCGAGTCATGGCAACGTAGAAGAGGCGCTGTTTTTCTTCCCTCTCCACTTCTCGCAGCTCTTCCTTGTAGGCTTTGATCACCTTGTTGAGGTCGGTCTGGTTATCGGTGCCTGATATGTCCAGTTCGGGGGCGTTGCTATCGACAGAATCAGCGACAGGAGCCCAATCGCCTGCTGCAAGCTGCGTTGCATCCTCTGTTGTTTCTGCACTAGCCGTTAGCGGATCCACTTGAGTAATTGCGCCAGGAGGAAGCTGAACTGAATTGGTGAGCCACGATGACAAATCAACTCTGTCGAACTTGCTAGTGGTGATGCCCGGAACAGCAACCGTTTCCCACTCCAAGCCCTTTGACTTGTGCATAGTCATGATTTGGACACAGTTTTCCGGCATGTTCATAGGTGCCCGTTCCAAGCCATCATCGTGTTCGACAGCGAATTCCAGATAGTTCAAAAACCCTGTCACATCGTCCGAGATATTTTGAGAATACGTCGCAGCGATATCGACAAACCTATCCAGATGTGCGGTTGTCGGCCTGGTTATCGCGGTAGCAGAACCGTACTGTCCAGCCGCTGCTTCTACGCGAATTCCAAACTCAGTAGCGATGTCCTCGACCAGTTCCGGCAGAGGCTTATTCAGCGAGAACCGGCGTAGTTTTCGTAGGCTTGCACCCAACTGTGCGATGCGCACCATTGCTTCATCTGTGTAGTTCAGTGACTCGCTGCAGACCAACCGCCCATTTTTTTCCACACTGCCGCGCGCCAGCGGGGTGCCGTCGTAAAAACGAATATCCGGGTCGGCGATGGCGTGCCCCAGCCCCACCGCGGACGATGCTGCTTCGGCATCTTCCACGAGCTTGTCATACTGGCGAGCGAGCTGGGAAAGCGGTGAGGAGTCTGAAGTTTCTTCGACGTTGCCCTTCTTGCGGGCCAACTCGTCCTTGCCTGCCATTGCCAGCTGGTCTACACGAGTGCGAAGTGCCTCCACGTCTGCGGCACCCAAATTGAACTGTGGGCTGAGCAGCAGACGCAGAGCATCCGGGTCTGAACTGGGGTCGACCAATATCTTCATCACCGAGGTGATATCCATGACCTCGGGCAAGTGCAGTAATCCAGCGAGTCCTACAATGATTGCAGGCACACCCCGCTCAGACAGTGCCTCTAAATAGACAGCCGATTCAGCATTTGTCCGAACCAGGATGGCGGCATCGAGCTTGTTGCCAGCTGCTTCACATTCGCGTAATTGCGCCTCCATGCAATCTGCGATGTATGCAACTTCTTCCTCACCGGTTGCAGTGAAAGCAAGCTGCACCTCGCCCTGGCCTGCTTTTGGCCCTGCATCCAGTGCCTCTACCGTACGAGCCTGCCCCGCAAAAGCACGGTCGGAGACTGCGTTAGCAAGCTGCAGCACTGACTGCGGGTTTCGCCAAGAAATGGTCAGTTGCTTTTTCTCCGCTGGCTGCCCATCCGACCGCGGAAAATCATTGACAAACTGCACAAGGTTTTCGGCCGTTGCTCCTCGCCAGCCATAAATTGCCTGCATCGGATCGCCGACAGCGGTGACACAACCACCGGAGAACAGCGCACGCAGGAACAGCCGCTGTGTGTGCGACGTGTCCTGGTACTCGTCGAGCATGATGATCTTAAAGCGACGCCGCTCCTCCTCCCCGACTTCCGCGAAGTCGGTGGCTAGCCGGGCCGCCCGAGCCATCTGCATACCGAAGGTGGCGACATTTTCTTCATTGCACCGAGCTCGAACCTGCTCTACCAGCGGCAAAATCTCTAATCTCTCCCGCTGCTTATCGACGATGCCCTGTAGATCGCCAATTAGTCCCTCGCGTTTACCCTTCTGCGGGGTCTGCTCAATATTGCTGATGAACGCTTCGGTTTCCTCGCGAATCGCCTGCGGGGTAGATAAGTTTGAGTCGATGTTCGACCCCAGCTCAATAATGCGACTAGCCAGCGTTGATGGTGCAATATCGACATCAATTTCGGTCACATTGCGAGCTGTTTCCCAGGCCAACTGCCACTGCGTCGCGCCATCCATAATGGTGACCCCCGGCTCCGTCGGCAGCAAAAGACCATAATTGCTCACGACTTCAGAGGCATAAGCATCGTAAGTAAGCGTGGTTGGGGCAATGACCTCGAGGCTTGCTAATACCTCTGGTGAAGCTTGTGCACGAAATGCAGCGGAGGAAGCAAGCGCATTCAGCTGTTGGCGGATACGGACGCCGAGCTCGCGCGCTGCCTTCCTGGTGAAGGTCAAACCTAGAACTTCTTCTGGGCGGATAAAGCCGTTGGCGACCAACCACACGACACGGGCAGCCATTGTCGCTGTTTTACCAGCACCGGCACCGGCGACAACAAGCATTGGTTCCATCGGTGCACCGATTACCGCCGCTTGTTGCGGAGTGGGCGGAAAGTCCTGCCCCATCATCTCCGACAGGGTGACGGGATCAATGATGGTTCGTTCCTCCGACATGACTACCGATTCCCTTCTGCTGCCGGGCACGCCTTCGAAAGCGTGCAGAACTTGCAATGATCACCAGCGAGCGCCAAGGCACGCGGGCCAGACGTCGCACGTGCTACCTGCTCTACGCGACGCTCCCAGTCAGCCAACTTGTCTTCCGTGAGCTTTGACTGTTCGCGGCTAGTGATAATGGTCTTATTGTGTGACTTTCGCGGAAATACCAGGTATGCCCCAGATTGTTCAATGCCTTCGCCGTTGTCCACAGCGAGCCCATCTCCGCTTTCAACGAGCTTCCCCTTCGACAGCGCTAGTTGATATGTAGCTAGCTGTGCGTGTCCTTCTACTTCTTTACCGGAGGGCGCTGTCTTACCGGTTTTAATATCGACGATTTGAACTGCACCATCAGCGTCTTCAATCAACCGGTCGATTCGTCCGACAATCACGATGTCATCGTTGATGTTGACATTTACTGGGACCTCGGTTCCGATATCTTTCTTAGTCTCAATCCACCGCTGCCAATCCTCCAGCCCGGTCAACCAGGTCTCTTCCTCAGTACGCTTACGCCACTCCGGATCATCGGACAGGTCCCCAAAAACACGCCGGATCTCAGACTGAGCCTCAGGCACAGTCACTCCCTTGGCGACTGCTTCTACCGCCTGATGCAGTAGAGAGCCCAGATACATGGCCGATGTCGGTGCTGATTTATCCAACATGGCCTTCAACGGACAACTCAGGGTTGCTTCCACCTTGGAGGGATTGATCCTCATCGGCTTCTTGTCATTTACCGGCTTCGAAGTCGACGGTGCACGGAGCCCCCACCAGGTGTCTGGATGTGCGCCAGCAACCTCAACCTGCGCCAATCGCGCGAGTTGACGTGCAGCTTGTCGACGCCGCGTCTCAGTCTCCGCATCGTCCACAACGGCTGCACGCAGTTCTGCCAGCAGTGACTCCACAGAGAGCACCCGTGGCAGGCCTTCACCGGCCCATGCGACATCTTCTGCCTCTGCAACATCCGGATTGCCGGCGTTTGCTTCATTAGCCGTAGCCCCGACTCCGTTCGCAGACGACGATGCTTCCGACTGTTTCACCAGCTCCGTCACCGAATTACCGAGCTTTTCAACGAGCTCGATAATAAACGGACTGGGAACTCCAACATCGTCAGGAGAATCGACTGCGGTCAGCAGTACCCTGTCGCTCGCCCGTGATACCGCGACGTGCAGCAAACGACGTTCCTCCGCCAGCGCATCCGCCATGGAATTGATGTACTCCCGCGGCTCAATTCCGTGATCAACGAGACCGATGAACTCGTTCTGCTTCATCACCGAGCCAGTCACACCGAGGCTGGGCCACTGGCCTTCCTGGACTCCGACAACTGCTACTGCTTTCCACTGCCTGCCCAGAGCCGCATGGGCTGAGAGAATGCGCACGGCATCGCGCTCTACCCCGCTACGGTCACGTGCGCCGATGGGCAGCTCCTGCTCTTCCACAGAAGCGATAAAACCGTCAACCGTCAGTTTTGGATTCAGCTCCACACGGTCACCAGCAAAGTCGAACAGTGCCATCACAGCATCCAAATCGCGGTCAGCCGATGCGCCAGCTGTACCGCCGCGCAACGATGCCGCCACCAGATGGTCTGCCAAACCAGTGGACTGCCAAATTGCCCACAAAGTTGCTTCCACACCATCGCGCAACGCTTCACGAGCTGCGCTCAACAGATCCAGCGGCACCTGCAGCGCCTGACGTTCACGCTGCGACAGAGACTCAATAAGCTCCAGATGTTCAGCTGTGAGTCCCTCTGCCTTCAAGACTCCGATGAGCTGAGTCATCGCGGCCCCGCCGAACAGGTCGGCCTTTCGGATTCCGCGCAGCAGACGCTCTTTGACAATCGGATCCATGTTGACCAATGGGCCGGAGAGGAACTCGTCCCACTCCACGTCATCGAGCTGGTTCATAGTTGCCCGCAACGCCACCATCAGCGCTCGCACCAATCGCTGATGACTTAGCACGATGTCCGTTGGGTCAATCTGCACAGGCACACCCGCACGCGACAACGCACGGAACAGAGAGGACTCCCCTGCACCGGACCGGACGATGACCGCCATATCCTTCCATGCCACTCCCTCGTCAATATGAAGGCGCCGGAAGTAGTCCGCGACTGTGGCTCGCTGTGCACGTTCAGAAGGATGAATAGCTATTTTTACTGCACTTTTAGCTGCGTACGAGTTTTCCGCTGCGACGGTATCGCTGTTGTTTCCAACTTCGGATTCACGAGCTTCCTGTGCTCCAACTGAACCGACAATGCCACGGTATGCAGGAGCCTTAGGCAAGCGCTGAGAAACTGCGTTGACTAAATCCGCGATATCAGCGTTACAGCGGTAAGACTGCTGCAAGTGGATTGCCTTGCACTCGGCCTCACCAGTCCTCCGGAGATAGTCATTATTAGCACCGCGGAAGTGGAATACCGATTGATCTTCATCACCAGTAATGACGGCTACCGCCGCCTGCGACACAAACCGATCCACAAGACGCGCAGCTTCCGGGGATAGGTGTTCAGCATCATCGACCAGCACCACCGACTTTCCCCACCGAGCCAGTGCTTGCGCGTCTGCATCCAGCTCCATCAATGCCGCAGAGACAATCTCTGCAGCGTTCAGGCTGGGCTCCCACGCCAACCGCATAGTCTGCTGATACTCCGCCATAAACTTGCCAGCCGCACACCACGACTCAATGCCATAGTCCACGCCGAGCTGCTGAAGCCTCGGGGCATCAATCCCCCGCTCAGCTGCACGCAGCAGAAAGTCACGAACTGCACGGGAAAAACCGACTAATGGGAGAGCCGGGCGCAACCGCTCTGGCCAATACGCACCACCATCTTCCGCATGTCCGGCCAAAAGTTGCCGCACGACAGCATCTTGGCGTGCACCAGTGGTCAACGATGGTTCAGGCTCTCCCCGACTGACAGCGGCATCACGTACTACTGCATAGGCAAGCGAATGCACGGCACGCACCATGCCACCTTGACCTGCCCCGACCGAACCACCTTCCCCCAG
Source organism: Corynebacterium sp. HMSC055G02 (assembly GCF_001809065.1). Classification (NCBI taxonomy): domain Bacteria; kingdom Bacillati; phylum Actinomycetota; class Actinomycetes; order Mycobacteriales; family Corynebacteriaceae; genus Corynebacterium; species Corynebacterium sp. HMSC055G02. The sequence continues at coordinate 20,229 of NZ_KV795633.1, forward strand.
TTCAGAGGAAAAACGCCTGTCAATATCCCGCCTCAATTCCGCAGCGGCCTCTTTTGACTGTGACACCACCAAAATGCTGTCCGCCGGAATGCCCGCCTGCATGTAGTCCACCGCGAGATCTGCCAGCAGCGAACTCTTTCCAGTCCCTGGGCCGCCTAAAACGCGCACAACAGACTGGTTTACAAGCTTGTTCTCTACCACGAGCGCCTGATTATGGGAAGGGAAAAGCGCCTCTACCGCAGTACCCAACCACTGCCGACGACGAGGAGGTTCCTCCTGGACGAACCGAACCTTCGGCATTCCATCTACGTTCATGTGCACCATTGTGGCACAACCTCCGGACCGATACTCGAACACCCATTCGAAATAAGGAGAAAAGTACCCCCGTCCCAAAAACTCCCGTAAATACTGCCCGGCGTTACTTAGACACAAACGCGCGAACTAGCGAAGCCGCGCGGAACAGACCGCGATACGCACTCGGCTGCGATTCTGGACTAACAGCGTGGACAAAAAGTCGATAACACATCGCACGAACGAGCAACTGACCGAAATCCGGCAGGTGATCGAAGCGCCGCAGTAGCTCCTCATCAGCCCCCATCATGGACAGACAATCCACTGCCGCCAAGGCAGCTGTCCAACCACGGACATGCCACGCTGGCACGATATCGGTGAGAACCGGGGCGGCCGTGCCGTCGTAAAGCAGCGTGCCGACGAGGTCTGCGTGACAGACCTGCAGAAGCTCCGTTGGCACAACCATCTCTGCCCGCAGCTGGAGAAGATCACCGGAGATCGTGAGAGCCTCGGCACAATCGGCGCGGGGGACGCTATCCGCGTCGAGAAGCTGCTCGAGGATGCCGATTGGGTCAGAGTCCCAAGCTGCGCGATTACACATGACGAAGTAATCGGGCTCTTTATCAAGGAGGAACTGTGGCCGTTCAATACTGGCAAGCGACTCTTCCACGCGACCAGCGGCCACAATGGTTTCATCGGCACGTGGCGCGAATCCCCCCGGGATGAAATGACGAGCCTGCCACCCAGCAATAACCAAGCGGCCGTCACTGGTACGCACGGATTTCGCCACTCGGACGCCATCGACATCTAGCGCACTGCGAACCTTTGCAGACCACAGCGCCTGCGCCGAATTATGTACCGGCGAAAGGACAATGGAATCGTCGTAGACCCAGCCATTGTCCCAAGCTCGCCCGGCACGATGCGGCTCGCCCTCGGCACCAAAGGCCTCTAAAACACGGTCGGGAGGAGTGGCGATCATAATCTGCTACTACCTTGCTTTCTGAGTCGGTGCGGCCGTATCGTCGTCCGCCCCAAATGGGTACGGCCAGCCGTTGACAGAACACGTCTTACCATCGACCTGATAGACCTCGCTGCTGTCGATTTTGTGCAGTTCATCGTTCGACACGCTCAGGGTCTGCTGCATCATGATTGGCGCGATACCGCCGTCCCTCGGACAGGGCTCGTGAACCGCGTACCCAAGTCCGTGACCAACCTCGTGATTAATAAGGTATTGGCGATACAATCCCAGGTCCCCCTCAAAAGGCAGGGCACCTCGAACCCACCGGGCGATACTGACGACCACGCGCCCAGGCTCACCTTCCCGCTGCCCAGACAGGTAACAGGAGGTCTCCATTCCCAAGGTGTTGCCGCACAGCTGATGTGCGGTTCCAGTCGCGGAAAGCTGCACGACAATCGTCGGATCCTGGTCGCGAGGCACTGCCTCGAAAGAAAAATCTGGATTAGCTGTCCAGCCACGTGGATCGGCCAGAATCGAGTTCACCGTCTCTGCAAAGGCGCGCTCGCCACCAATCGAAGGAACATCAATGTTGTCTTCAATTTCCACGGAATACCTGACCGCATTGTCGCGCCCCTCCCCAACACGGGGATGCGCCACGGTGACATCTTTAAAATTTCCCGAGGGTTCCGTGGCAAAGGCCGGACCGGGTGGCAACTGCCCTCCCTCGTAACCATCACCGTATCCCTCACCGGGCACCGGACCAGGGCGACCATTGCCACTCTGCGAGGCGATAGTGCCAGTGCCGGAACCTGAAGAATCATCTTCAGCAGTGAAGATGTCGAAGAGAATGATGACTGTGAGCACCACAAGTACAGGGATGGCATAGGCTCGCCACCCCCAACTCCTTGCAATGCGTACGAGAAAGGGTTCTTGCGTCATTAGGCGAAGAAGCCAACCTTACGGTCTGCGTTATTACCGGTACGGACGTAGGCGACCTTGTCAGCATTAATCAGGTACTCCTGACCAGCGCCGTCGCTGAGCTCAATCACACCTTCGCCAGCAGCCAGCTTCTGGGAGATCGCAGCCTTGACCTCCTCACCACCAGCGACGTTTTCAATGTTCAGCTCACGCGTATTGTCTGCAAATCCAATAGTGATGTCCATAGGTGACATCATAACCATTCCCAAAGCGGCTAGGATTAGAGAGACCGATTAAGCCGTCGTGTCACGTGAGGTTACAAACAGCAAAGGAGTCGCCGTGGCAGAGTCCCAGTCCCCGACATTCGTCGAATTGGGGGTCGCCGCGGAAATCTGCGACGCACTCGCCGACGAAGGAATCACCCGCACATTTGCAATCCAGGAACTGACGCTGCCCTTGGCGCTCGACGGCACGGACATTATCGGCCAAGCCCGTACTGGCATGGGAAAAACTCTTGGTTTTGGTGTCCCCCTTATTGACCGCGTCTTTGATGACGCCCGCATTCCAGAACCGGATGGCACTGCCCGCGCAATCATCATCGTCCCCACCCGTGAGCTATGTGTGCAGGTCGGCGAGGATTTGGCCCGCGCTGCGCACTCAACCAATCTGCGTGTGTGCACTATTTACGGTGGCCGCCCCTATGAGGAACAGATTGAACAGCTAGACCGCGGTGTGGACATCATCGTCGGTACTCCCGGCCGTCTCATCGATCTTTACCAGCGCAATAATCTAGAGCTGTCAGGCGTAAAGATTTTGGTTCTCGACGAGGCCGACGAAATGCTCGACTTGGGCTTCCTGCCGGACATCGAGAAGATTCTGGCTGCGGTGCCAGATGAACGTCAGACCATGCTCTTCTCGGCAACAATGCCGGGCCCAATTCTGACTCTCGCACGTACCTTTATGAATCGCCCGGTGCACATCCGTGCTGAATCAGGCGAGGAAGAGGCCACAGTCCACGAGACCACTAAACAGATTGTTTTCCAATCGCACCAGATGGATAAGGTCTCGGTCATCGCCCGCATCCTGCAAGCCAACGGTCGTGGTCGCACCATCATTTTTGCTCGCACGAAGCGCGGCGTCGCCTCGGTTGCTGAGCAGCTCGGCGAGCGCGGCTTCCTGGTCACCGCCGTCCACGGCGATATGGGCCAGCCTGCACGTGAGCGCTCGCTGACGGCGTTCCGCAATGGCGACGTCGACGTCCTGGTCGCAACCGATGTCGCGGCTCGCGGTATCGATATCGACGATGTCACCCACGTCATCAACCACCAGGTGCCCGATGACGAAATGACCTATGTCCACCGCATCGGCCGCACCGGCCGCGCGGGACACAGCGGTGTCGCCGTTACGCTCGTCGGCTGGGATGAAACCACAAAGTGGAAGGCTATTTCAGATGCTCTCGACCTGGACATGGCCGAGATTCCGACGTGGTTTTCCACCTCCCCCGAGCTCGCCGAAGCTCTAGACATCCCCGAGGGGATCGATGAGAAGGTCGGGCCAGCCCGCCCGGTATTGGGTTCCCGGCCACCTCGCGGGCGTGGCGGAAGAGGCCCGCGAAACAACCGCTCACAGTCTCATCATCGCAATCGCGGCCAAGGACGAAGCTCAAAGCGGGACGGCCACTCCAATTCTCATCGTCGCAGCTAGGCCGCTGCGCGTGCCAACTCCCCACCTCACCTCTCGCCACGACCACTCGTCGACAGGACATTCCAACCGTGCTGCAGTCACCACAAGCCAACGCTGAGCCCACCACTGCAGAGACCCGACTGCGCCGCAATCGAATCGCATCAGTAGTTCTCATCATCGCCGTAGTGCTAGTCGTCGGTTGGACATGGGTCGCTTCTCCGGCTCGTAAGGTCGATCGCACTGAATCCACGGCACCGACGAGCAGCACAGCGCAAGCCCCGGCCGCGAACGATCCGGAGGCAATGCCACATACTCTCCGGCCGGTGTGGTCCACCGAATCGTCGGCAAGCACAAGCACGCACACCATCTCCCCGGCGCCACTGGTGATGGACAACTCCCTCATCGTTGCTGAGGACCGGGGCGTGCGTGCTATCTCGCTTAACGACGGCACGGAGCGCTGGCACTATCGACGAGATATTCCGCTTTGTGCGCTCTCGGGCAGTGATGGCCAAGTTTTCGCGACTTTTCGTGGGGCAGCTGGCTGCGGTGAGACCGTTGCACTCAAGCCCGACTCGGGACAGTATGTTGCGACCCGTAAATCGATTGCGGCTGACGGCCCTGCCGCCGTGCGCTCGAACTCATACGCAGGTGTCTACGACTCTGGATTCCTGGAGCTGTGGCGCTCTGACCTGGTCCGAGTAGTCGAGTACGGCAAGATTCCAGCGTCTCCGGAACCGAAGATGCAGCCGCATCCGGAGTGTTCGATTATCAGTGCGCTCACGCGCGTGGAGCTGCTGGCCGTCGTAAACAACTGCGATGGTCACGGGCGCCTGGTCATGCAGGCGGCAAATCCGGAGGAGTCTCGGAAACCGGAGGTCAAGAGCGATATTGACCTTGGTCCGGCAACTGCAGATATGTCACTGGTATCGATTGGCCAGGACACGGCGGCGGTACTGTCAGACAACCGCATCCGAGTTTTTCGTATGGACGGCACGATGCTGACTGAATTGGCGCTGGATGAGACTACCCTGCGCCCAGCACCGGCGGAAGCTAACTCCAACGGCGATGCCCCGCGTGCGCCTTTTACAACGGATCTTCCCCATCACATGACGTGGTGGTCGCCGCGTGGTTTACTGGGCTTCCGCCCGAGCACCCTGGCGCCGGATTTCGAGTTTGCTGAGGCCACAGGAACCCCAGCTCCATGGGGTGAGCATGTTTTCATGCCAGTCACTGACGGAGTCGCGGTATTGAATGCCAAGACTCTGGAGATTATCGGCACACTCCCGTTGCCTGCAGCTGCGAAGTCCACTCAAGCAAATAATGCGGACAAGCCGGAAGTGCCCGTGCGCCTTGCGGTTGTCGGTGACACGCTACTGGTTCAGCGCGGTGAGTCAGTCGACGCGTTCGCCATCGAAGCTTAGAAAGAGCGGGCAGCCCAGTCAATTGCCTTCGGACTAAACATACAGACCAGCGCCGCAATTGAAGCTGCCGCCGTCGGCAGAGCCAGCAGAAAAGCGCTCGAGCGGAACATGTAATAGGCCACACCGAGCAAGCAGAGGTTGAGCATAATAATCGGCCCGCGCCCCCAACGGGCGCCACGCAGCAACATAATCGCACCAGCGAGAACAGAGCCAAAAATGAGAAGGAACCACAGCGCGGTACCCCAACCGGAAATGACCGCGGCCTCGTCGCGGTACCCCATCAAATCACGAATCAGAAGGAAGACTCCGTAGCCCAGACCGAGGGCACATTCGGCGACACCGATCCACGCACCGACCATGACAACCTGAGGTGCGGCCATCGGCCCGTCAGTTACCGCAAGCTGGTCAGTAGTACGCGATTTGGACGCATTGCTGCTGTTTTTCTGGTTACTCACGCCCTCCATGTTAGCCCGGCGAGAACCGATGAATACACTCTGGAGGCAAGTCGACCAATGCACCCATCACAGGTCTATTCATGCACTACTCTTGGTGCCTGTGCGTGCGTTGCTAATCTCCAATCCGAATTCGACCAGTAACTCTGCTCGACGCATGCCCAGCATTGTGCGGGCGCTTCGCTCAGTCGAGGGGATCCGCTTGACATCCATGTTCACCGCTTACCCCGGCCATGCTGAGGAAATGGTGGCGGGAATAACGGTTCGCGATTACGACGTCATTATTTCCCTCGGCGGCGACGGAACCATTAACGAGATTGTCAATGGGCTCATGGACTCCAACCCATTCTCCGCACTGCCTGCCACTGAACTGCCTGCCATCGCGACAATTCCCACCGGCAGCGCCAACGTCTTGGCAGGTGCGTTGGGCATTCCCCGCGACCCCGTAGATGCCGCGTGGTACATCGCAAGTCTGCTGCGCTCCCGAACCCGCAGCACTATCAGCGTTGGACATGCAGCGGAGCGATGCTTCGTGGTCAATGCCGGTATCGGCATCGATGCGGAAGTCATTTCCACCATGGAACAGCTCCGACAAAACGGTACCCGCGCCAAAGCCGTGCGCTATTTGCCGGCAATTTTCACCGCATGGAATCAGTTGCGCAAAAGCCCGCCACAAATCACCGCAACTATCGACGGCACGGAGTTTGGCCGTGATCTCGCAATGGCCGTGGTGTCCAACTCCAATCCCTGGACATTCCTCGGCGACCTCCCCATCGTCACCAACTCCACTGTGTCCCTACGCAGAGGCCTGGGCTTTTATGGCTTCACTTCCCTGAGGGGAGTGACGGGACTTGTCGCCGCAGCCAATTTGGCCGGTTTCTTCACCCGACTGCGTTCCCCCTTCCACGTCGAAGCCCGCGAACGACGCGTCGACAACGCCCAGCACATCGAGCTCACCGCTACTGCCCCACTTCGTCTCCAGTTGGACGGCGAGTACATCAATCAGTGTGAGTCCCTCAACATCCGTGTTAAGCAAGGCGCTATCAATTTTGTGGCGCGTGCCGACGATTACACCGAGGACCAGTTCACCAAGAAAGTCGCTACCCGCCCCGTGGACGAGCGCTTGCTCGTTGTGGTGACCAAAAAGGTCATGGATCGCACACGCCGACTGTTCAGTACTAGCCAAAAGACCGAGGCAAACCCGGCTTAAACTGCAACTGTTTACTGACAAGCCAACAAAAATGCGCCATACACCCTCACTACTGCAATTACCAAAACTAATTTTACCCCCACAAAGGGCTAGTTTTGACCTGGCGTTTTAACCAAAACTTCACTTTTCTGTGAGGTTTGGCACTTTTATTCATTTTGCTCTTTACGAACCGTCCCAGTCGTGAAAACATGTAAATCGTCAGCGAGACAGGCACGCAGTTCACTGGTTGTGTAACCATGCAAGTCTCGCCTTTTTAGGCGCAAACTCTTTGGTGAGTCCCCACTACCTTTCACGCCGTATAGGCGATGGAACAGGTGGCCCCTCCCAAGATGCCTAATACCCCTGGGCAACCGGGAATGAACCCCAACCTTCGTTGAGATACGGCGATTTGTCGTGTCTGACGAAATCCATTTCCGGAGCTGCCTTCCCGCAAGGAAATTTAACCCTGCCCTCACCCGGGCTCGTAATGTTTTAGGAGTTTGTCATGGATTGGCGTCACAAGGCCGTTTGTCGTGAAGAGGATCCGGAGCTGTTCTTCCCGGTCGGTAACTCCGGCCCGGCTCTCGCCCAGATTGCTAAGGCCAAGGTCGTTTGCAACCGTTGCCCCGTTACTGCTCAGTGCCTGGCCTGGGCACTTGAGACCGGCCAGGATGCAGGTGTCTGGGGCGGCATGAGCGAGGATGAGCGTCGCGCACTGAAGCGCCGTCGCAACCGCGGCCGCACCCGTCGCACTCGCACCAGCACCACGGTCTAATTAAAGGACTTACCCTCGTACCGTGTAATCTATACCGGTTGATACCTGTTTAACCCGATAGAAAGAGAGCCCAGCTATGAGCAAGCGTGGCCGTAAGCGCAAGGACCGCCGTAAGAACAAGGCTAACCACGGCAAGCGTCCGAACAGCTAAGTTGCCCTTAGTTGCAGCAGTCTTAGCCATCACCGGCTAAGACATCTCACTCCACTCCAGCACAACTCGGTATTGCACCGAGGGACGGGGTGGAGTTTTTTATGCCTCCAGCGGATACCTCAACGGGTAGCAGGTCTGAAAGTGACTAGGTTTATGACACATGAATTGAATTCACCCGCGATTTTTTGTCATAAACCTAGTCACTTTCAACACCTTTTCGATGCCTCGTCGATACCGCATCCTCGCTTTCCGGATTAACCATCCGCCAGAACCTTACCAGCGAGTTTGGAGCCCAAACCCCACCGGAGTAACGTCTGAAAACAGAGCTTTTACAGCAGCTCCAGCTAGGTTGCTCGAAAGCAATGGGGCTATAGCTCAGTTGGTAGAGCGTCGCGTTCGCAATGCGAAGGTCAGGGGTTCGATTCCCCTTAGCTCCACAAATAGCTCCACAAAAATATCCCAGGCCACATCACCGTGACCTGGGATTTTCCCATTACGCATTACCGCATTACCGTATTACGCAACATCGCATTAAGCATCAAAGGAATACGCGCCAAAAGATGACGCACCAAAACCTAGCCGCCAGCAGCTACCTGCGGTACTCCACCCGCGTATAGGACACGCGAATCCGAGTGGTAATGCGCTGACGGAGGTCCTCAGGGGCAGGTTGCTGGCAGCACCGGCGTAGCAGCCGTCGTATAGCTTGCTCGGAACCGAACTCTTCCAAGCACTGAGGGCATTTGTGAATGTGTTCCTCGAGAAAGCGGCGTTCCTCCGAATCACACTCTCCATCCAAAAATGCGTGTAGGCGCGAGTGGACATCCTGACAGAAAGCATCTTCACAGGCGTGCCCGCGCTCTGGCGTCTGCTCCATATCTTGGCTCGACTCTCGGCTCATCGCGGAGAATCTCCCTTCTCTTCTTTCAAGAATCCACGTTCCACGGCTACGTTGTGCAACGCGTCTCGGAGCTGTTTTCTTCCACGGTGGAGCCGACTCATCACAGTTCCGATGGGTGTGCCCATGATTTCGGCGATTTCCTTGTAGGGCAATCCCTCGACATCGGCGTAGTAGACCACCATCCGGTAGTCCTCTTTGAGGCTCATCAAAGCGTCACGAATTTCCTCGTCAGGAAGCTTTTCCAGCGCTTCAACCTCAGCAGAGCGCAGCCCTATCGAAGTGTGCGACGCGGTTTCCGCGATCTGTGAATCCGTGATGTCATCGGTGGCGTACTCGGCAGGACGACGCTGCGCCTTGCGGTAGTTGTTGATGTACGCATTCGTCAGAATGCGGTAGAGCCACGCTTTCAGATTCGTGCCCGGTTTGTAGGAGCGGAAGCCCTGAAAAGCCTTGATATAGGTCTCCTGCACCAGGTCTTCGGCATCGGCGGGGTTGCGCGTCATCCGCAGCGCCGCTCCATAGAGCTGATCCAAAAGCGGCATGGCGTCACGCTCAAAGCGCTGCGCAAGCTCCTCATCCGACTCATCAGTCCGGATGGCCGATGTTCCTGTCTGATCACCTGACATGCTACCTATCCTAAAACATCCGCACCCACGAGTCGGCCAGACCCCCGTCACCAGGCATTTCGTCGCTTAGCTGCACTGGTGTGCAACGATGGGAAACTATGTCGAAGAAGTCCGCCAAGAAATCCGCTGCCGCCACCCCGGCAATCGCCGTCTGTCAGAACGCCGGAATCGACTTCCACGTTCACCAATTCCCCCACGGCAGCGACAACTTCGGCGAAGAGGCCGCCTCTTGGCTACTAGAGCATCTCGGTGTCGAGCCCGAACGCATCTTCAAAACTCTCATTATCGAGCTATCCGGCAAACTCACTGGGCTGGCCATCGCCGTCGTCCCCGCCACCGGAATGCTCAACCTCAAGGCCGCCGCCGCGGCTGTCGGGGCTTCCAAGGCCACGATGGCCGACCCCCATGACGCGTCACTTGCCACCGGCTACGTTCCCGGCGGCATCTCCCCGCTTGGCGGTCGCCGCAAGCTCCCCACCGTCATTGATGAGACCGCTACTCTCGCCGACACCGTGTTCGTCTCCGGTGGTCGCCGCGGGTGGGACATCGAACTGTCACCCGCTGATCTGGTTTCGCTTTGCGACGCCACGGTCGCCGACATCGCCCGCTAACCCTGCGGCTACTCCTGCAACCTCCCCGCTGATACGGCCTTAAAACAGCTCCTCGTTGTGGCCGGGTGCTGCTCCATCGGGCCCATTCAGCAGGTGCGATCCTTCATTCGCAACATTGCCGACGGCGCGGTTGACCGGTCGGATGGTCAGCTTGTCCACCACTTCTGCGCTGGTCATGCCAACATCTCCGTCTGCTGCCCAGGCCGAGAGATCCAACCAGTCACTGACTTCGTCGTCGGCAAGCACGCGCGGCATACGATGATGAAGATCCGCGAGCTGTCTCACGGCGTCGGTGGTGAGAATTGTGGCGGAGACGATATCGCCCCAGCGCGCCCACAGCCCCGCGACGGTGAAAAGCGGTGCGTCATCGCTGAAGCTGACGAAGTAGGGCTGGCGATTCTTCCACTCGTACCAACCGTTCATGGGGATTGCGCAGGGCAGGCTGTCCCGGAAAGTCGGTTTGGACTGCCAGGTTTCCGCACGAGCATTGAAGAAAGGTGTTGTTGGCACTTCGCGGGCCCACTGCGGAATTAAACCCCAGCGCACGGTGGCAGCAATGGTTCCTGTGCGGCCGGGGTGCTCGCGGGCAAGAGCAACTATTGGCATGGTCGGTCCGATGTTGTAGCGGGAGGTGGGCAACGGGCCGTCGGCACGCACGGGCGCCAAACCGGGAATCTCAGCCGTGGTGCTGAGCAGTTCTTCGGCGACTGTGAAATTGACGAAACGACCACACATACCAACTGATTGTGCCGTTGACTCCCCCTCTAGTCGAGGTATGGAGTGAAAGTGTTCCATAATTGGTTGTGTGTGTTCCCAAAATCAGAATTGGTCCGCCCCTACTGTAAGTGTCGACGGTGCCGAGGCCGGTCGACAGCCTTTTAGTGCCACGGTGCAGATTGCCGGCTCGAAGTCGATTACGAACCGTGCCCTTGTCATCGCGGCGATATCTTCGACACCATCGGTTATCCATGGTGCTCTGCGCTCTCGCGATACCGATCTTATGATTCGCGCACTGCAGGCTCTGGGAACTGACATCAGTGCCGACTCGACATATTCGGGTGCCCCGAACCACACGCTCCGCGTCACTCCACGCATGCTTCGCGGTGGTGTCGTGGAATGTGGTCTCGCAGGTACGGTTATGCGCTTCGTGCCACCTATCGCAGCTCTTGCGCAGGGGTCGGTGTTCTTCGAAGGCGACGTAGAAGCCAAGGCTCGCCCGATGTCGGCCGTGCTGGATGCCCTGCGCAGCCTCGGTGTGAACATCGCGGGCAATGGGCTTCCCTTCACGGTCAATCCGCAGGGTCCGAATCAGGGCAACCGCCTCGGTGACTCGGTTCAAGAGCAAGATCTGCCGGACATCGGCGGCGAAGTGGAAATTGACGCTTCGGCTTCGAGCCAGTTCGTCTCTGGTCTGTTGCTGTCAGCACCGCGCTACGGCCGTGGCCTGGTACTTCGCCCGACCGGTGAGATTCCTTCCCGCCCGCACATTGACATGACCCTGGACATGCTTCGCGAGGCCGGTGTGCAGGTCGAGGAGACCACGGCCGACACACCTGAGGGACCACGCACAACGTTCACCATTCACCCGACCGAAATGATGGGTCGTATTTGGCAGGTCGAGCCTGATCTGTCCAACGCCGCCGCCTTCCTGGCCGCTGCGGCTGTCACTGGTGGCAGCGTCACCGTGCCCGACTGGCCAGAGCACACCACGCAGCCGGGCGACCGCATCCGCGAGATCCTCACCGCTATGGGCGCTACCGTGACGTTCAACCGTCACGAAGGTGGCCACACCAGCCTCACCGTCGTGGGCCCAAAGCCGTCGGAGCTGCGCGGAATCACGATGGACATGTCCGAGGTTGGCGAGCTGACCCCCACCGTCGCGGCCATCGCCGCCTTGGCCACTACCCGCACCGAGCTGACGGGTATCGCACACCTGCGCGGTCACGAAACCAACCGTCTCGCCGCGCTCACCACGGAAATCAACCGTCTCGGCGGTCGCGCGACCGAGCTTGACGACGGCATTGCGATCGACCCCGTTCCGCTCCACGGTGGTCTCTGGCACAGCTACGCCGACCATCGAATGGCCACCGCTGGTGCCATTGTTGGCCTGCGCACGGAGGGCGTGGAAGTCGAAAATATCGGTACCACTGCTAAGACCATGCCTGGATTCGATCTGCGCTGGCTGGAGATGCTCGGACTGGCCTCCCCCAGCCCTAGTTCGTTGGAAAAGTCAGTCGAAGCTCGAATTGATGGTGTGGACAACGGAACCGAGGCAGGGAAATAACAGTGGCGGCACGCAGGCGTGGACGGCAATGGGACGAGTCCGATGTACGCATCCGCCCCGGTAAAGGGTCGCGACCACGGACGAAGGATCGCCCCCGCCACGCCGATGCCCACTGGGGCATGGTGGTGACCAAGGATCGTGGTCGTTGGGGTGTAGTCCTCGATAACAACCCTGATGTTGCAGTGACATGCATGCGTGCCCGCGAGCTCGGCCGCACCAATATCGTTGTCGGTGACCGTGTCGGTGTCGTAGGCGATGTCAGCGGCCGTGCGGGCACACTGGCCCGCATCGTCAAGCTGGCAGAGCGCAGCACGGTTTTGCGTCGCACCGCCGATGACAATGACCCGTATGAGCGCATCGTCGTGGCCAATGCCAGCCTGCTGCTCATTGTGTGCGCAGTCGCCGATCCTGAACCTCGCACCGGTTTTGTCGAACGCGCGCTGGTCGCGGCCTACGCCGGCGGTGTCCGCCCCGTGCTCTGTCTGACTAAATCCGATCTGGCCGACCCAGAGGAATTTGCCGGGGAGTTCTCGGCACTCGGAGTGGATGTCGTTGTCTGCGGTATTAATGATGACTTGGCTCCTCTGTCAGAACTCATCGATGCCCCAGGACGAGTGACAGCTTTGGTTGGGCATTCCGGCGTGGGGAAATCGACCCTCGTCAACCGGATTGTTCCCGAAGCCAACCGTGAGACCGGCGAAGTTAGTGGTGTGGGTAAGGGCCGCCATACCTCCACGCAGTCGGTGGCGCTGATGTTGCCGTCGGAAAGCGATGACGATGCGGCGTCGTGGATTATTGATACCCCGGGCATTCGTTCCTTTGGTCTGGCTCATGTGACACCGGAGACGCTGCTGGCGGCGTTTCCAGATATCCAGGCAGCGACAGATGAATGCCCACGTGGTTGCACCCATTTGGGGCCGCCCGCGGATCCAGAGTGCGCCCTCGACAAGCTGGAGGGAGTTCAGCACCGTCGAGCGATGGCCGTGCGTCGCCTGTTGAGCGCCATCAGCGACAACGAGGACTGGGAGCTGGACATTGAAAGAGACTAGCCACACCGATTCTGTGGAGACGCCCTCTGAAGCCGCGGCTGGTGCTGAGTCGGACAAAGCGGGCTCCGGACTCTACCCCGCTCCCGGCAGTTGGATTCGGCTGTGCATCTACACGCTTATCGTGGGTCTTGCGACGGGGCTCGGAGCTGCCGGGCTCGCGCTGATCATGCACGGCATCGAGTACGCGGTCTACGGGCAGCACGAGGGTGACGTAGCGGTCGTAACCGATGGCACCACTGGTTTACAGCGCTTTGTCGGAATTGTGTTGGCGGGGCTGATTGCAGGACCAATCTGGGCAGCTCTTCGCACAAAGGCGAAGCCTGTTGAAAGCGTTGAAGCGGGCATGCACGGCCGCCCCATGCCTGTGTGGTCAACTCTTGTCAATGTGTTTTTGCAGATGGCGACTGTCGCTGCAGGTGCATCCATGGGACGCGAGAATGCCCCGCGTGAGCTCGGTGCAATGGTGGCCTCGCAGATGTCGCATCGACTGCGCATCGATCCGCTACACCGCCGTATTCTGGTCGCAGCAGCAGCCGGTGCCGGCCTGGGGGCGATTTATCACATCCCGTTGGCTGGAGCGGTTTTCTCGTTGGAGATTCTGCTGGGCTCACTGAGCATTACCGCGGTGATGGTGGTGCTGGCGTGTTCAGCCATCGCCACGGTGACGTCGGGCATCGTGGTCGGCAGTAGCCCGCTCTACAGCCCAATTAATCTCTCAGACGGCTGGGGCAACCTCGGGGCAGCACTGCTCATCGGTGTTATCTGCGGTGCCATTGGCTACGCATTTCGCATTCTCAGCTCTCGAATGTCGGACACAGCACCGACTGGCTGGCACTCTGCCTGGGCCATCCCCCTCGCATTCACACTGGTTGGTGTGATTTCACTGTGGGTTCCAGAAGTATTGGGCAATGGCCGTATCGCTGCGACCACAGTTCTCATGGACCGCCCGCTGCTGGGTTTTGCAGTCATCCTGCTGATTGCGAAAGCTATCGCGGTTCTCGTTACTTTCCGTTCTGGTGCCGTCGGTGGTCTCTTGACTCCCGGCTTTGCCCTTGGCGCGCTCAGCGGTTTCATCGTCGGCTGCTTCGTACAGCCATTGATGCCCTCAGTTCCGCTGAGCGACTTTGCGATTCTCGGCGCGGCGGCCTTCCTGTCGGCGTCCATGGCAGCCCCACTTTTCGCACTGATCGTGACCGTGGAGTTCACCGGCCAGAATTCCTCGGCTTACTTAGCACTCTTCCTCGCTGGTGCAACTGCGACGCTGACCGTGACCATGATTCGCGCCTGGCTACGGCTCCCCCACAAGCAATCAATGCCATGGAACCGCGAACCAGCAGTCGCGGCTGCGGTTCGCAAGCGGGCCGAGGGCTAACCGCGCGCAGCAGTGTGCGTCGAGCGACCGGTGTAGGCCCGGACAATTTCCCGGACACCTGGGCGAAGACGGCGGAGCATTCGCAGGCCCGTCGCTAAGCCCTTGCGTTGCGGGGAACTGGACTGGAGCTCCGCTTCAACCTGCGGATACTTCTTGAACGCCGTCTCCGAACGTACCTCTGGGGCGTTGTCCGGGTCAGCGACTAAGAAACGATCCGGCAGCGACAACTTCAGCAGCGTGCGCTGGACCTGGAAGAACTGCTTCGGGAACGACCCCGTGTTGTATGGCAGGTCGTATTCCCGGCAGATCTGCTGAACCTGCTTCGAAATCTGCGCGAGCCTGTTGGACGGCATGTCCGGGAACAGGTGGTGCTCAATCTGGTAATTCAGATTTCCTGAGAGCACCGACAGCGCCAGCCCACCGTGGAAGTTCGCCGAGCCCAGCATTTGGCGCAAATACCACTCACTCTTGTCCTCGGTGTTGTACTGCTCCTTGGTGAAAGTCTCGGCATCATCCGGAAAGTGTCCGCAGAAGATGACCGCGTAGGCCCAAAGATTACGGGCGAGGTTGGCCATCATGTTCGCAAAGGCCACCTCACGGTAACGCGGACCCGCCATCGCCGGGAAGAGAACGTAGTCCTTGAGCACCTGGCGCCCCGACTTGTTGAGCACCTCCATGAGCTGCGGTCGGGCCTCATCCCAGGATTTCTTGCCGGCGAACACGCGCCCGAGCTCGACGTCATAGAAGGCCACTGCCCATTGGAAAAGGCTGGCCAACACCACGTTTGTCACCGGCTGCAGCAGCGTCGATGGCTTCCAACGGCGGTCACGAGTCACCCGGAGAATGCCATATCCTACATCGTTGTCCATACCGAGCACGTTGGTGTACTTGTGGTGGACAAAGTTGTGGGAGTGCTTCCACCCGCTGGATGGGCAGGAATTGTCCCACTCCCAGGTGGCCGAGTGAATCTCGGGGTCATTCATCCAGTCCCACTGACCGTGCATGGTGTTGTGGCCGATTTCGAGGTTTTCCAAAATCTTTGCCAGCCCCAGCGCTGAGGCACCCGCCCATTTGAAACCCCAGTGCGCGGTGTTCTTCCACGACTTCGGCAGCATCCCTAGTTTGTTCAGGGCCATGCCGGCTGTCGGTACCATCAGCAGACCTCGACCAGTCACCTCAAGGGTGCGTTGAATGCGGATGAGCGTGCGGATGTAGCGAGCATCCTTCTGCCCCAGCGAATCGCGGTGTTGCTTTTCGATTTCCGCAAATCGACGCCCAATCTCTGCGACGTCTTCTTCGCTCAAGTGCGCATACGATGCGATATCAGAAATTGCCATGGGAAGGGTCCCAACTCCTTTAGGTAGTTTCTCCTGGTTAATACAGGTTGAGATAGATGTGGGGCGAACTTACAGTTCGATACGCGCGTGCCCCGCCGGCGCACAGACGCACGTTCGGACCCGCTCCCCCGCCACAAACGTCGCACCGGTGCGGATGTCCCGCGCTGCGCCGTCGGAGAGCTGCTGCACGCACGTCGCACAAATTCCCATCCGACAGCCGTACGGCAGGTCAACCCCGACGCTCTCGGCCGCCTCCAGGATGGTGGTTGCACCGTCTACGTCGATATCGCCTCGGCTGCCTAAACTCACCGTGCCGCCGACCTCCCCTGCCGCCGAGCGGTCAACGGTGAAACGTTCCGTCCGCAGCCCGGGAAACTCCGGCTCAAGGTTTTTCAGCAGTTCAACCGGACCACAGGCGTAGGCGCTTGCCGACGATGCCAGCGCTCCAAAGTCAGCAATGATGTCGGTAACCGCCGCAGCGTCAATCCGCGGCTGCGTCTCCGTATTCCGGGCATGCAGGCGATACTTCAACGCGCTAGTAGCGCTGCACTGTTCCAGCTCGCGAAGCTCATTGACAAACACAGCTTCTGCCTCGCCGCGGTAGGAGTGAATGTGCTCGACTTCCACTGAGGCATTGCGAGCTGAAAGATCACGCAGCATGGAAATCACCGGAGTTACGCCGGAGCCTGCGGTAACAAACGCAATGCGGGCTGGGAGCGGCTCCGGAAGATGGAAATCCCCAGCCGGGGCAGCCAGGCGGACGACAGTACCCGGCTTGACATTGGCGACGAGGTGTTGGGACACATAGCCGTCGTTTAGCGCACGGATGTTGATAGTCAGCAGCCCGTCATGAGGCCGCGGCGCATTTGTCAGCGAGTAGGAACGCCACAGGTATTTCCCCTTGACCTCTACGCCAAGTCCGATGAACTGGCCTGGCTTGAAGTCTGTTGGCATCCCCCAACCCGGACGGATTATCAACTCTGCTGAAGTAGGAGATGTGGGATTGATGGCCTCAATCTGACCGCGCAGCTCGCGACTTGACCACAGCGGATTTAGCAAATGCGTGTAATCATCGGGCAAAAGTGGCGTGGATAAATGCTTGAATACCCGGGAAACTTTGGTCTTAAGCCCCATTTTTGGCCCTCCTGACTGTCACGGGCGAACAAGTAATAACGCTGTTCATCAGTAGGCATGCCCCACCCGATTCATTATTACGTGTCCGTAGGTTACTTAGACGTAGACTACGGAGCGGTAAGTTATTGGTCAAGAGAAACAAATGATTTTGACACAAATAGCGAAATTGTCATTACCCCCACTCCCGTGCGAAACACCCCCTTTGACATGGAGCTTATCCACACAAAACAATCCCGTCTTTTATACCCCCACTGAAAACACTTGTGCCATACAAAAAAGGGGCTGGGTTCCTAAACCCAGTCCCCTTCTTTAACGCCGAGCACGCGCTACTACAGGAAGTCGACCACCATGCCGAGCTCAGCTACGTCGTACCACGCCAGCGGGATCTCCAGCGCATCGCCGACAGTGAGCTCCGCATCCTCGTCACCGAGATCTGCCTTATCGACGGCATCAATCGCAGCCTCAACCTTGCTTTCCGCCTCTTCCACATCAATGTGGAGAGCTGCAACGTCGGCAAGCGAAATTGGGCCGCCGACCTTAACCACAGCATCTCCCATATCCGACTGCGGCTCCGCCTCCACATCAACGGAAATGACCACTCGACGGTGCGGGAACTTCTCTTCTGCGGCATCGAGCAGACGGAGCGACGCACGCGCAGCCTCATCAAAGGCTACGTCTGCCAGTTCCTCATCATCGCCCTCAGTAAAGAAATCGCGCAGCGCTTCAGTGACAGCAAAGCCCCAACCACCGCGGGCGTGGAAGAGCTCATCCTCCTTAAGCGCCTCAAGCATGGAGAAAGTCGCTGGGATATAGACGCGCATTAGAACTCGCCCTCGAGACCCAGCAGACCGGCAATCTCGACCACTGCGCGGTCGAACTGCTGATAGAAGACTCCCACCATGCCGTTAGAGACGGCCGCATGGATGTTCTCAATCGAATCATCTACCAACACGCAGTCCCGTGCCGGCAGTTCAATAGCCGCAGCGGCTGCATTAAAAGCCTCTGCCGAAGGCTTCTCATGGCCAATTTCACCAGAGAGCACAACTGCGTCTACCAGGCCCTCATCTTCGAGCTTGCGAATCGGATCCGCCGATGGGCCACCTGGGTCATTCGACAGGACTGCCAGGCCAACACCATTTGCACGCGCCTCTACCAGCAAATTACGCCAACGTGCCTGGTCTTCATCCGTGCCGTCAAGGACACCACAGTAATCGATAATCATTCCGCGCATGGCCTGTAGTTTATCGCATGACCTGCACGTTTGCCTTTTTTCCAGTTCAGCGTGTTAATTGGCTGTTCGTTACGCCCATTTGTAGACGACCAGAACGGCCTTGACGGAAACCGATAGGACCATTAACAGCGAAACACTCAGCCCATTTCGCGACTGCGCCTTCTCCACAATCCCCCCCACGCCGGCCGTGAATTCCCCTTCACAAGCTGCACACTTAAAGCACTTGTAGGACAATGGTCTTCAGCAAGGGGGAACTTGCCAATGGAGAGTTTTTAGGGGGATTAATCCATGGCACCAACGTCTCACGTACCAAAATCTCAGACACCGATGCCTTACGCGCTGTCGCACGCCGCTGAGCACCGCTCCAGTGGCAGGGAATCCATTGAACCGGCAACGGGCTTTTCGCTTCTCCACACAATTCAACTCGGCCAGTCAGCTAATGCCGCCGCCTCTCAAACCGCAAAAGTGGCACCGACCTACAGCGGATGCTCGGCTGCCACCGGAGCCGCTGTCATGACGGCATTACCGCCCGTCGCGGCCGCTCCTGCTGCAAAAAAGACGCCGCAAACACCGCACGTCGTCCAGCACTGTGAACAGAATCTGAGACAGGAGCTTGGCACGATTACTCGCCGCGTCTTCGACATCATCGCGGGTCGCAGGCGAGTCAACGATCTACGTCGCATCAATATCGACCCGATTATTCACGCTGCGATACTCACGCTGTCGAAGAACACCAGCCTCAAGGGTGTCGCGTTGCAATCCTTTCACGCCAGCGCTTCCGCGGACGGCAAGAAGGTCGAGTTCCTGGGTAGTTGCCGTGTCGGTCCGCGCGTTCGCGCGTTCACGGGCACTTTCCGCCGCGGAACAGCAAAAACGCGGCCATGGACCATGACCGCGTTTCGGGTGCTTTAGTGCTTAGCGACGGCGCTTGCGAGCCGCCTTCCGACGCTGCGCTCGGTTGCCCTCAGACTCTTGATCCACGCGCTGCTGCTCTGCACTGCCGTCCTCGCTGGGACCGGAGTAGGTCATCTGCTGATTTTGCTCAGCAGCTTCCGTCGGCAGAGCTGGAGCCTGATTCTCCTGTCCCTCAGTGTTTTCCACTGCGGGCATAACCTGCTTACGGATTAGGAACAGCTGACGAACCGATTCTTCCTTGATGCCGTCCATCATCGCGGTGAACATGTCGTAGCCCTCACGCTGGTACTCCACCAGCGGGTCAGCCTGGGCCATGGCGCGCAAGCCAATGCCCTCCTTGAGGTAGTCCATCTCGTAGAGGTGCTCGCGCCACTTCTGGTCCATGACGTTCAGGATGGTGAAGCGCTCGATGTTGCGCATCTGGTCGTCGCCGCCAATTGCGGAGACCGCATCCTCAAGCTGGTCGTAGCTGGCCGAGATGTCCGCGTGCAGAGCCTTGGACAGCTCATCGGCCGAGAGGTCACCCGGGGTACCGAAGTCAGAGCCATCAATGAGCTCTTGCGCGGTAAACGTCGGGCTATAGAGCTGCTCAAGGGCATTCCACAGCTCGTCGAGGTCCCAATCCTCCACGTAACCGTCAGCGGTGGCACCGTTGACATACGCATCGACTACGTCGTCCTGCATGTCACGGACCTGAGTCTTCAAATCCTCACCTTCGAGGATGCGACGGCGCTCAGCGTAGATGACCTTACGCTGCTGGTTCATAACCTCGTCATACTTCAGAACATTCTTACGGATTTCGAAGTTCTGGCTTTCCACCTGAGCCTGGACGCTCTTAATGGAGTTGGAGACAACCTTGGAGTCGATAGGAACGTCATCCGGGACATTCAGAGTGTTCATCAGCGCTTCCATGCGCTGACCGTTGAAGCGAACCATGAGATCATCGCGCATGGACAGGTAGAAGCGGGTAACACCCGGGTCACCCTGACGACCGGTACGACCACGCAACTGGTTGTCAATGCGGCGTGACTCATGACGCTCAGTACCCAGGACGTAGAGGCCACCGGCCTCACGTACCTTGTCAGCTTCTTCCTTCGACTGCTGACGAACACGCTCAATCTCAGCGTCCCACGCCTCTTCGTACTCTTCCGGAGTTTCCACCGGGTCCAGACCACGAGAGCGCAGATTCAGGTCAGCGATGATGTCCGGGTTACCGCCCAGCACAATGTCAGTACCACGACCGGCCATGTTAGTTGCCACGGTAACGCCTCCGAGACGACCCGCCACTGCGACAATCTCAGCTTCCTTCTCGTGGTGCTTAGCGTTCAGCACAGAGTGAGGAATACCTTCGCGCTGCAGGAGCTTGGAAAGGTACTCGGATTTCTCAACTGACGTCGTACCAACGAGAACTGGCTGGCCCTTTTCATGGCATTCGCGGATGTCCTCGACAACAGCGGCAAACTTTGCCTCCTGCGTTTTGTAAATCAGGTCGGGCAGATCCTCACGCTGCTTCGGGCGATTCGGCGGAATCGACATGACATTCAGCTTGTAAATCTGGTGCAGCTCAGCCGCTTCGGTCTCAGCCGTACCGGTCATACCGGACAGCTTGTCGTAGAGGCGGAAGTAGTTCTGGAGCGTAACGGTTGCCAGCGTCTGGTTCTCGTTTTTAATCTCCACCCCTTCCTTGGCCTCAATTGCCTGGTGCATGCCCTCGTTATAGCGACGGCCTGCCAGCACGCGACCGGTGAACTCATCGACAATGAGGATCTCACCATTGCGGATAATGTAATCCTTGTCGCGGGTGAACAGCTCCTTGGCCTTCAGGGCATTGTTCAGGTAGCTGACCAGCGAGGAGTTTTCCGGAGCATACAGGTTGGCAATACCCAGCTGATCCTCAACGAATTCAACGCCCTCTTCACGAATACCGATGGTGCGCTTACGCTCATCGACTTCGTAGTGAATGTCGCGCTTCATACGCGGCACAATCTTGGAGAACGCCAGGTACCAGTGCGGATCGCCATCTGCCGGACCGGAAATGATTAACGGGGTACGGGCCTCGTCAATCAGAATCGAGTCAACCTCATCGACGATGGCAAAGTGGTGCCCACGCTGCACCAAATCGTCGAGCGAATGCGCCATGTTATCGCGCAGGTAGTCAAAGCCGAACTCGTTGTTCGTGCCGTAGGTGATGTCGGCAGCATAGGCCTTGCGGCGCTGGTCCGGACTGAGCTCAGAGAGAATCACGGAAGTCTCAAGCCCCAGGAAGCGGTGGACTCGACCCATCCACTCCGCGTCACGCTTAGCCAGGTAGTCATTAACCGTAACGACATGAACACCCTTGCCTGCCAACGCATTGAGGTATGCGGGCAGCACACAGGTCAGGGTCTTACCTTCACCAGTACCCATCTCGGCAACGTTGCCGAAGTGCAGTGCCGCACCGCCCATAACCTGGACGCGGTAGTGCTTCTGCCCCAGCACGCGCCAGGATGCCTCGCGCGCCGTGGCGAAAGCATCCAGAAGCAAATCGTCTACATCGGCACCGTCAGCCAGCTGCTTCTTAAACTCCTCGGTCTTGGCACGGAGTTCATCGTCTGAAAGAGCTGCGTACTCGTCTTCCTTGGCGATGACCTGATCTGCAATATTGCCAAGCCTCTTGACAGCGCGGCCTTCACCAATGCGGAGCAACTTGCTGAGCGAAAACACTAAATTGGGACCTTTCCGGCCGATTCACGTCGAACTTTAATGTGCAACGGTTGATTATACGACGAACCCGCCTTCCCTTCTAAGAGAAGACGGGCTCATGTGAGCAATTACTTACCAATACACAGCTCTGCGCGGTATTGCGTGCTCTTTTTGGTGAAGACTTACTTCTCGTCTTCGTCTGCCAGCTCAATCAGACCGTAGTCGTATGCGTGACGACGGTAGACCACGGACGGACGAGAGGTTGCCTCGTTAACGAAGAGGTAGAAGTCGTGACCGACGAGCTCCATCTCAGACAAAGCATCTTCCACCGTCATCGGAGTTGCGGAGTGCTGCTTGGTACGCACAACCTGACCCGGGGTCACGTCCTCGACCAGATCCTCGTACGGATCAGCCTTTTCCGGAGCCGCTGCCTCAGCCTCTGCAACCAGCGAAGCAGTTGCCTCGCCGACGGACATCGGTGCACGGTGGCCAGAACGGCTAATCTTGCGGCGAGCCTTCACCTTACGCAGGGAGCGCTCCATCTTGCCCAGAGCAGACTCCAGTGCAGCGTAGAAGCTATCTTCCTTGGCTTCCGCACGAGCCAGGTGACCCTTGCCAGTAGCGGTGATCTGAATACGGTCAGAGCGGTCTGCACGGCGCGGATTCGGCTCGTGCTGGAGCTCCACGTGGAAGAAGGTCAAAGTCGGGTCGAGGCGCTCAATCTTCGCCAGCTTCGCCTTAACACGATCTGCGAAGTGCTCTGGAACCTCAACATTGCGCCCGGTGATGGTCACCTGAGCGTTCGGGCTGAGTACCTCGTTGTTGTCAGCAGGGGTGGACACTTGCTACCTACCTCCCGGTATGGCCACCGCCCTTCCGTGAGCGGGATTACTCACGGCGTCTACGGTGACGAGTCTTTCTGCACCCCCAGGATACAGTTCCGGGGGTAACCAATGCCACGTTCCCCTCGTTTATTTTTCGCTTGCCGACGACACCCCTGCGTCTACGCCCGGGCGAGCACCAACACCATGTCGATGCGAATCCCCAATGACGCTGCCACCAACTCGGTTTCCGCTGCAGTGGCACCAGTAGTGGCCACATCATCAACCAGAATTACTGTCGCCTGCGCACAGCGTTGTCGCAGCTTGTCGCTAATTCCGCGCTTGAATTGCGTCAGCGGCACAATGTGGCCAGAAAGATTTCGTCTGCGTTGAGAAGCCCCCAGCTCCGCGGAATCCCGCGTGCGCCCGCCAATGCGCACCAGGGGCAATACCGAACTGGAGGGGAGCTGACTGCAAGCAAAGTCGCAGGCAATTGTTACCGGGTCCCCACCCCGTTGTCGACGGGATGACGATCTTGTCGGCGCGGGAATCAAAATGACGGGGGTAATTTCCGGGGGCATTATATGGCCATCAGAGGCTAGCCTTCGTACCGCAGCGGCGAACACGGCCCCCATGATTCGTCTGGCTTCACCACTGCCCCGTTCTTTGGCCGACAAAATGAGATGTCTCCTCGCACCCGAGTACGGACCGCAGGTCCACGCTGCTGCGCGTAACGCAGCCCGCGGTGAAAACCGCACTGGAGGTTGCTGAAGATCGTCCTTGCAATCGCGACACAGCGTCCCGGAGCAGCCGCACACCGGACAGGTTTCCGGTATCACGAGGCCGATTGCATCGCGGGTAACGTCGTAAAGCACGCGCAGAAATTCCTGCGATGACCTCCCCTGCGCCATTAATCCCCTCCCCGATTTGCGCTTATTCCACAGACACCGGAGCCATTCGACCACGCGCACCCGGAACCTGGCGCCAGAACTGCTGCTGCCCCTCGCTGGAGATCAGCTCCATAACACCGGTGGCATCTAATGCGTAACGCTTCGACGAGGTCGCGGTAACCACAGGAATTGGCGGTGTCAGGTTGAGCTTCGGCAGAACAGAGCTGGTCGCACCGTCCGGGAAGGCGCTCCACATCGGGGTGTCCCCGCTGTAACCGCCCACCGTGACCGTTTGATTCGGCGACCACGTCAGCGACACCGGGGAAACGTTTTCAGGGAGCGGCAGAGCACGCGGGTGCGTCAACTTCCACGGTTTATCGTCATGCCTTTCGATGGTGGCGATATAGACTTCACCAGCGATAATCATCGCTACCTGCGTGCCTGAAGAATCGACGCGGAATTCAGAAATACCGGCGCTCGGGCGCCCCGTGCCTGCGCCGCCGTCAAGAAGGTGATTGAGCTCAGAGGTATCAACCTCCTCCTGCTGAATCCGAGATGACGTCGACTGCCGAACCAGGCGTACGACGGTTGTACCGTCCTTCACTGTCCAGACCGCCTCGGCGTCTGGAGACCATGTCGGACGGGTGAGACTCTCGCCAGTCAGCACAGGAACCGGCTGATCTTGTATTCCGCCGAGCATCAATGTGGACTCCCCGAGGTCATACGACCCAGCACGACCATCCACGGCCGAGCGGAACACGGCGGCAATGAGCTCGCTGCCGTTGGGGTTGGTGCCCACTGCCGCGGAGAACACCGCGGTGCTGCCGCTGGCGGTCCAGCCGCGTCCCACAGGTGTGGCGTGGCCGTCAGCGATCTCGTAGATACCGCTGCGGTCGACCGTCCGTAACGGTGCGTTATCAGCCGGTAGATGATTCGGGTCGTAGAGCTGGATTGTGTCGGTGTCCTTCGTCCACGGCTCGTCGTGGCTGGCAACTAGTGGTTCGCCGTCGGCCATGAGGATCCACGGACCACGGAAATCTGCCGAGTCGAGAGTCCAGATAATCTGCGCCGCGAGCATGACACGCAGTTCCTCGGAAACATCACCCAATCCGGTGATTTCGACCCTGCGACCGTCCGCGTTGGACACAGGTCCTGCTTCCACCGCAATTGAGGCATTGGGCTTGAGCACGGTGGTGACGCCCGGCCGCAGTGGTGCTGATGGGCCGTTCTTCAGCTTCGTCAACAGATTGGTCGCGCCATCGGTGACGCCACGATAGAGCCAACGACGATCTGTGACCAAATGATTACCCGCCGGATCGAGGAAATAGATATTGCGAGGCACATTGTTTTCCAGGAATGCCTGACGCTCCATGACAACACCGTCGGGCAGCGAGGAAATGCGCCACTGCCCATCCGAACCAAGCTTCATCTCCACGGTTTCCTCATAGTCACCGGACTGGGGCTCATACGCACCATCAGTACCGAATTGACCAACGCTGCGACCTCGGGCAACGAAGGACTGTCGCGATCCTCCTTCATCCCTCTGGGCGATGAGGTTGACACCGTCGAGAATGCGGGCACTATCCTGCGGTTTCCAACTGGCCGCAAGTTCCGGGGTCATGAAGGCACGCATAGCTTGAAAATCATCAACCGGATGCGCGGCCGCGGCGAAAAAGTCGCGCAGGACAATGTCTGCATTGACATTCGGTCGTGGCTGAGGAACTTCAATACGAACTTGGGGCGGCTCAAACGGACGCAGCACCTGGGGGCTGGTGTTTCTCGGAATGGTGGTACATCCTGCGGCCGTGCCCAAAATGATCACTGAGCTAAGCGCCACTGTCTTACGCAGGACGCGACGAGCCTTTGACTGTTGCTGCGCCGTCATTTAAATATCCTCCTCTCGTGCCTGTCGGGATTCGCTATCGCTAGTCGGCTGCCCCTTACCCTGATCCTGGCTCTTGACTTGCGGTGCAATCGAATCCGATTCCAACTCCCGTGCACCAATTTCCTGCTGATGCGGAATCTGATCGGGCAGCGGCGGAACTTCCAGGCCGAGCGGATGCTCACCGAAGCTCGCATCAGGCTCCAGTGGCACAGTCAGGCGGAAACAGCTACCGACCGTCGGCACGCCAAATGCCTCCAGTTCCCCACCATGCAATTGTGCGTCCTCACGCGCGATCGCCAAGCCAAGTCCGGTCCCGCCGGTGCGTCGGACACGCGAGGGGTCAGCGCGCCAGAACCGGTTAAACACCAGCTCTTGCTGTTCCGGCTTTAGCCCCACACCGTGGTCAACGACCGTAAACGAGACCGCGGAATTGCTCGCCCGCACTGTGACATCCACCGGATTGCCCTCACTGTGGTCAACAGCGTTGGCCATAAGGTTGCGTAGCACGCGCTCGATACGACGCGAGTCGACTGTTGCCATTACCGGTTCATCGGGCAGGTGGAAGCGGATGGGTGTACCGGTCTCCTTAGCCACGACCGTTACCTGCTGATAGGCAGCATCCACGCAGCGACGGACATCGACCTTTTCTGCGGACAGATCAGCAACGCCGGCATCGTGGCGTGAGATCTCAAGCAGGTCATTGAGAAGCATCTCAAAACGCTCAAGCTCCTCATTCATCAGCTCAGCTGCGCGGCGAGTCGCCGGATCGAGGTCCTCAGCGCCGTCAGCAATAAGGTCGGCGGCCATACGCACCGTGGTCAGAGGCGTCCTCAACTCATGCGAGACATCGGAGGTGAACTGTCGCTGCAGACTGCCGTATTCCTCCAGCTGTCTAATCTGCGTCGACAGCGATTCGGCCATCTTGTTAAAGCTCATGGCCAGTCGCGCCATGTCATCTTCACCCTGCACGACCATGCGTTCGCGCAAGTGGCCGTCGGCAAAGCGCTGGGCAATCTGGGCGGCGGAACGCACTGGTGTCGTCACCTGATTGGAGAAGAACCAAGTAATACCGCCGAGAAGCGCCATGATGACTACTGTCGCACCGGCGAGGAGACCACGAACCAACTTAATAGTCGATTCCTCTGCAGCCATAGAGGTGACCAGATAGAGCTCGAGCCCATCAACCGAGGTAGAAGTAGGGCTACCGATAATTAACGCCGAGTACGTATCGCCGCGGTTATCAGTGACTTGGCGTACCTGATACGCAATTTGCCCTTGTCGGACTACTTCATGCAATCGTTCTGGAACATCGGCCTTAATCGGCGATGAAGCCAACACCGTGCCTCGTGGCACCGGCGCCACGAGCAGCGGTTCATAACTTGTCAGTGGCGCAGCACCGGAACCGGCTGCACGGTTCACAAGGGCATCGCGCCCCACGTTGAGAAGAGCTTGCAGCTCGTTGGACGAAGAGTTCTCAATCGCCTGCTCCACCACCGCGCGAGCACGGTCAATTTCCTCGTCGGCAGCGGTAACCTTTGCGTCGATAAGCCGCTGGGTAACAATAGTCGCCAGCGCGAAACCGAGTACCGCAATCACCATCGCGCTCAGTACCACCACAGAGGTCAGAATGCGCGCTTGGATAGACGTGCGCCAGAGCGTAACCGCCCAGGTCACTCCCCTGTTGGTGAAGTCTCGAAGCTTCGTTATTAATCGACGCAAGAATCGGCTCCCACTAAAGCTGACTGACCTTGATTAGTCACCCGTCTTGTACCCGACACCGCGGACGGTCAGCACAATCTGGGGGTTTTCCGGATCCAATTCAATCTTCGAGCGCAGACGCTGAACGTGAACGTTGACGAGTCGGGTATCCGAGGTGTGCTGATATCCCCAGACCTTTTCCAACAACTCATCACGGGAAAAGACCTGCTTCGGACGGGAAGCAAGAGTGTGCAATAGGTCAAACTCCAACGGGGTCAGAGAAATCTCCTTGCCATCGCGGAACACGGCGTGACCGGGCACGTCGATAGTCAGGTCGCCGACCTCGAGGGTCTCACTCGGGCTGTCCTCTTGACGACGCAGCCGAGCGCGCACACGCGCCACGAGCTCCTTCGGCTTAAAGGGCTTCGTGACATAGTCATCCGCACCGGATTCCAGGCCGAGGACCACATCGACCGTGTCGGTCTTCGCAGTCAACATGATGATCGGCACCGCCGATGTCTCTCGCACAGTGCGACAGACATCGACACCACCCATGCCCGGCAACATGAGATCCAGCAGAATCAAATCTGGATTCTCCCGCTCTGCTGCCTTGACAGCTTCGAGGCCATCGTCGACTACTACTGTGTCGAAGCCCTCGCGCTCCATCACCATCGTGAGCATTTCGGCGATGGCCGGATCATCATCAACAACCAGGATTTTTGAGCTCATGCGTCATATTCTAAACGTAAAGCTATCTAGTTCTGTAGTTTCCGGTTGAGGTGGCTAGCGCAGGCGTGCACTGATCCATTCCACAAGACGGTCCGCCCCATCATCCCCCGTAAGCATCAACCATGGTGACTGCCACGAGCCCCCCGCGAACTTCTGGTACGCCGCCAGCGTGCGCTCCTGCAAACCCGAGTCCTTTTCGTAGGTATCCCTAGTTCGCTGCACATCAGCGGCTTCCCGATTGCGTGCGCGGTCGGCTGCCACTCCCACCGACGTGGCCAGACAGACCTGAACGTCGGGAAGCGGAAGCTGGAAATCTCCGAATTCGGTCTTCTCAATCCACTCAACGATCGCCGAATCCTGTGTGCGAGCCAGGGAGTAGGCCGCGTTGGACGCGACGTAGCGGTCGATAATCAGAACATCGTTCTCGCGCGCTGCATCAACAATCGCTTGACGACGTTCTTTGCGGTCCAGAGCGAACAGGAGTGCCATTGCCCAGGCGGAGTCCGCAGTGTCGCCGAGCTGACCGTGCAAGGCTTGATCGGCGAAATCAGCGAAGATTGTCTGCCGGTACGCCGGAAAGGTCATCGATGAAACGGAGTGCCCTTGACTTCGGAGTTGATTGGTAACAGCTGTGACAAGCGTGTTCTTGCCAGCACCGTCGATTCCTTCGACTGCGATAATCAAATTCTTCTCCTCGCACACATGGCTACGGCCTAGCCTTGGCTAGAACTAGTAGCGGTAGTGCTCTGGCTTATACGGGCCCTCGACGTCAACGCCGATGTATTCGGCCTGTTCCTTGGACAGTCGGGTGAGCTCACCGCCGAGTGCCTCGACGTGAATGCGAGCGACCTTCTCATCCAGAATCTTCGGCAGACGGTGGACAGTGTTGTCGTACTTATCACCGTTGCAGTAGAGCTCAATCTGCGCGATTGTCTGGTCGGCGAAGGAGGTCGACATTACGAAGGACGGGTGTCCGGTGGCATTGCCCAGGTTGAGCAGACGCCCCTCGGAAAGCACAATCAGAGAGCGCTCCTCGCCGTCTGCATGCGGGAAGATGTACTCGGTGACCTGCGGCTTGATCTCCACACGACGGACATCATCGCGGTGGTGCAGGCTGTGCATGTCAATCTCGTTGTCAAAGTGGCCGATGTTGCCCAGCAGCGCGTGGTTCTTCATCTGCTGCATGTGCTCGAAAGTAATGACGTCCTTGTTGCCTGTGGCGGTGATGACAATGTCGACATCTGCGATGACGCTCTCAGTAGCGACGACGTCGAAACCGTCCATCAATGCCTGCAATGCGTTAATCGGGTCGGCCTCGGTGACCTGAACGCGAGCGCCCTGCCCCGCCAGCGCCTCCGCGCAGCCCTTACCCACATCGCCGTAACCGCAAACCAGCACATTCTTGCCGCCAACCAGCATGTCGGTACCGCGGTTGATGCCGTCCAGAAGGCTGTGGCGGGTGCCGTACTTGTTATCGAACTTGGACTTGGTGACCGCATCGTTGACGTTCATGGCCGGGAATGGCAGCACGCCCTGCTCTGCGAAGTGGTAGAGGCGGTGGACACCAGTGGTGGTCTCCTCTGTGACACCCTTGACCGACTTTGCAATTCGGTGCCAACGGCCGGCATCCTTCTCCAGGCTGGCGCGAAGCATGTCCTTGAAGGCAATAAACTCGTCCGAATCCGACTCTTCTGCTGGCGGCACCAGGCCAGCATCCTCGAATTCCATGCCCTTAATAACAGCCATGGTGGCGTCGCCGCCGTCGTCCAGAATCATGTTGGCATCTTCATCGCCCCAGTCGAAGATGCGGTCGAGGCACCACCAGTACTCCTCCAGCGTCTCGCCCTTCCAAGCGAAAACCGGAACACCCTGCGGGTCCTCCGGAGTGCCGTTTCGCCCAACGACGACTGCCGCAGCGGCCTCATCCTGAGTGGAGAAGATGTTGCACGAGGCCCAGCGGACCTGTGCGCCCAGCGCCGTCAACGTCTCGATGAGCACTGCGGTTTGAACCGTCATGTGAATGGAGCCGGAAATACGGGCACCGGCCAGTGGCTGCTGCTCCGCGTACTCTTCGCGCAGCGCCATTAGACCTGGCATCTCGTGCTCAGCCAGACGAATCTGGTGACGACCGGCCTCAGCCAGGGAGAGGTCTGCAACCTTGAAATCAATGTTCTTCGAGGACATGTAACGCTTTCTCTAGATTCTTTGACGTGAGATTCTTCTTAAAGAATTACTACTGGGGACGCGAGAGTTACTCTACCGCTTCGACGCAGTTTTCCAGCGCCGCCTGGTCAGACTCACTGAGTTCCCCCAGAAGACTATCGAAGACCTCGGATGCGATAGCCAACGCATCTTCCTCGCTGCCGTGCGCCTCGGAGATTCCCTCCCGGATGAAGCTGTAGTCCTCCACAATGTCACCGCCGCTAAATGGCGCACCATTCCAAATTGCAATGATCACAGCCGCCGCGAGTGCGCATGCTTTCTCATCGCTATTTTCGGAATCCACCCCAATGCGGCCAGCATCAATCAATGCACCAACACGATCCTGTGAGTCGAGATCCTGAACCTCATCGAAGAGTTCAATGACCGAATCGCTACCAAAAATCTCAGTATCCCAGATGGACATGATAGGTGGCCACGCTCCTTTCGCGCTTCGAACCAATAGCCAGTTTTCGCCTATCGACGAGCGCTTTCCAAAGAGCGCTTTTCGACGAGCCCACGGTAATCTGGCCGCCGACCTAAAAGCTGTCGCCTGCACGTACCGCTAGCCGGAAAACCGCATGTGGCCTTACCGAAGTTCTACCCGACTTTTCGTCACTTTTACAGTTCGAGAGACATATTTAATCCCTTCAACACAATTTTCACCCTAGAGAGAAGATAACGGGCATGTTAAGTTAGTTCCCAGACCTCGTAATGCAACTGTTATCTTTTTCGTTACAGGGCGACCTCACGCATGACACGAAAGGAGTACCTACCATGGTGAAGAAGGCTTTTGGAGCTCTTCTGCTTGCAGCCCTTCCCCTGAGCGCTTCGCTCGTAGGCTGCTCCGATAGCAATGCCGCCAAGGGTGCAAATCCGGAAAACGCCGGCTCTCAGTCGGAAATGGAGACCTCTGCTCCACTGCCTCCAGTTCCTAGTGATGCCGAGCTGCAGCAGACCACTGAACCGAATTCAGATTCCTCGCTGACTGAGACGAACGACAGTCTAGTATCTCGTCCGACCACGTCATCGAGCACCGAGATCGTTGAGGATCCGTACCTGCCACCGCAGGCGTACATCCCCCCGACTTCCACAAGCTCAAGTGCGACAACTCCGACGTCGACGACATCGACACCTCCGACGACCACGGAGACCACAGAGCCCACCTCTGACGACGTTTCTTCGCCGACGCCCAGCAAGCCGGTGCCACTGCTACCGGAAGATAACTCGGAAAAGCCGAACGACAGTCTTCCGGAAGGCGATGGTGGTGCAGCAGCTGAGCCGAAGCCGCCTTCATCGCAGGCGCAGTCCCAGTCGGGTACGCAAACCACAACTCCGTCCGAGACTCCTCAGAAGACTCCTTCGAAGGAGCCGACATCCCCGAAGGAGCCGACACCTCCGAAGGACCAGACCCCTTCGACGGAGAAGGACACCACTGGCGGCAATGGGGCTAGCAATAGCAAGATTTCCCCAATCCCGGAAAAGCCGAAGGACTCCGGATTCCTGGGAAATCTCTTCGATAACGACGAGGACTAACCCACCCGCGGGACGGTCGCGACAAAGACGGTTGCCCCGTCTTGGCGCGCAGTCAGCTCAATATCGACTGCGTCGACAGCCGGAACCCAGGCCGCATGGCCGCTGGGAACCTCAACCACGGAGTCGTCGTGACGCAACGCCACCGTGCCCGCTGTAGACAACACAACCGTGGCGGATTCTTCGTCGAGCAGAACATGTTCGCCCGGCTCCAGATCCCGCGAACGAAGGCGAAACTCGCGCACCGGCGCGTCATAGTCATTCCAGCCATCATCGGTCAGCCGCGACTGCAGCACCGGATCTGGCAGCGGTCGGAAAGAGAGCACGCGCAGTAGCTCCACGACATCGACGTGCTTAGAGGTCAGCCCTCCGCGCAGCACGTTGTCGGAGTTGGCCATGATTTCCACGCCCATGCCATTGAGGTAAGCATGCAGCTGTCCAGCACCAAGGTAGATGGCTTCGCCCGGCTGTAAGCGAAGGCGATTAAGCAGCATCGACCCCAGGACTCCCGGGTCCCCCGGATACTTTCGAGCCAATTCGCAAGTGGTCTCGGCTACTCGCGAGAACTCCTCGTCATCGCCACTGTAATCCGCGCACTTGGCAGCCACGGCCTCGACCAGCTCATCGAGGACATCCTGGGGCAACGTCAACCACGTTGTAAACAATGCCCGCAGAGCACTCTCGTCATCGGCGGCATCGAGCAGTCCCATGTAATGGTCGAGCTCCGGTACCGCCAGCGTCGCGAGCAACTCCTTCGTGCGCTCCACCGGGCGGAATCCGGCCAACGCGTCGAAGGTAGTCAGGGCGACAATAAGTTCCGGCTTGTGGTTGTTGTCCCGGTAATTTCGGAAATGTGCAGTGGCCGGAATGCCCTCCGCATTTTCGCGTGCAAATCCCTCCTGAGCTTCTGCCAAGGTGGGGTGTGCCTGCAGCGACAGCGGCTCATCGGCTGCGAGCAGCTTCAACAGGAACGGCAGCCTGCCGTTGTCGGTGTCAATTGCATATCCGAGCGCAGCTGCCGGATCCTGCGCAATGAGCTCATCCAGCGGCGTGCCGGCCACCGTGGCCGATGCCAGTGCATGCGCACCAAACCACAGTTCCGCCCAGGGCTTCGATGTGGGAGCGTCCGCACCGGTGATTCTCGCCAAATGTGTACGAGACCCCCAGGGGTACGACTGCAGCACGGGGTCCAACAGCTCCATGCCCGTATCACTCCTCTAATAGTCACTTCTGGCGCGAGCACGCCAATCTCACCGAAGGCCCAAAAGCCTTCGGTGACACCCGGCGATTACGCAGAAAACGCCGCAATCGCACCAACTCTGGCTGCAGTAACACATACTTCAACCAGTGGATGATGAGTCTCCGCATCGAGCGCAGGGCACTCCACACGAGCCCATCCAACCTCGCCGTAGTGGTCCCGGTAGTGGCCCACATTGTTCGGCGCAGCTAAAACAATCGCCCCCAACGGTAGCACTGTCGCCCCTTCATCCCCACCATCAATAAACGGGTCATAGAAAATATCGCGGCTTTCCTGGGGTTCTGCAGCGAGCAACGCGCCCACACTAAGAGACAATTCGCTTATCGACGACGCTGCCGAGACCACGCCTGCCTCAAGCATCTGTAACGATGCCAGTTCCGCTACCGGCGCCAGCGCCGAGGTCGTCGACACTGCAAGCATTCTGCGGCCTGCCACCCACTGCGCTACCTGCCGCGCGGGGTTAACTGTTTCATCTCGCTGCGGAGCACAGGCGGCAATATCGGCGTCCACCGCATCAGCGACTTCCTCCACTACCCCGGCCGGAGCCAGGGTGGTGGCACCGCATTCGGTGAGCGCGCTGGCGATGGCACCGACATAGGCGGTAAAGGACGCGGACTCCGCCATCGCCGGGCGCGGAACCACAACCGTATCGGGGCTACCGGCGGCACGCAGTGGCCCTTCACCGGGATCCACCACGACCGTGGCAGCACCTCGCCTATCAGCTTCAGCCAGAGCTGCCCCCAGTGGGCTGCCGGGGTTGTCGTCACAGACGATGACCAAGTCGAGGGCACCGACATAACTGGGCAACTGATGCGCAATTACCACCGGACAGCGGATATCGTCGGCAAGCGCGCGCACGGATTCGGCAGCGAGCTGCGCCCGACGATTTCCCACGAGGATGACCGCACTGCGCGGCAGTGAAAGTTGAGCAAACGCACCCCCGCGAGTCGCGGAAGCAGCAGCTCTGAGACCTGCACCGGCAGTGGCCATACGATAGAACAGGGCCTCTTGGCGCGGGTTATGGGAGGAGTCGAATGACGAGGTCATACTCCCAAGCATGCCTGAAAACGGGCGCGTGGGGTTGATTAACCGCGGATGATGCCGAGAACTTCGTCGACAAGAGCGTCGACCTCAGCACGCGTCGGAGCCTCGACGTTCAGACGCAGCAGCGGCTCCGTATTGGAGGCCCGGACGTTGAACCACGCCTTGGAGTCCGCCAGCTCAATGGTCAGGCCATCCATCCAGTCCGAGGACTCCGTGCGATCGGCAAACGCGGCCTCGATTTCCTTCTGCTTGGCCTGCTGCTCCTCGGCACTACCCAGGCGGGAGTTAATCTCACCGGAGGCCTCGTAGCGGTTGTACTCGGCCATGAATTCACTCAGCGGCTTATCCTGCTCGGCCAGTGCGGCCAGGACATGCATGGCAGCCAGCATGCCGGAGTCTGCGTTGAAGAATTCCTTGAAGTAGTAGTGCGCTGAATGCTCGCCACCAAAAACAGCACTGTGCTCGGCCATTTGCGCCTTAATAAAGGAGTGCCCAACACGGGTACGAACCGGGGTTCCGCCGTTTTCCACAATCATCTCCGGCACGACGTGCGATGTGATCAGGTTATGGATGATAGCCGCACCCGGGTTCTGCTCCAGGTAGCGGGTGGTCACCAACGCACAGATGGCCGATGGGCTGACCGGGTTGCCCTTCTCGTCGACGACGAAGCAGCGGTCAGCGTCGCCATCGAAGGCAATACCGATGTCTGCGCCCTGCTCCACCGTAAACTTCTGTAGGTCAACGAGGTTGGCGGGCTCCAATGGATTGGCCTCGTGATTCGGGAAGTTGCCGTCGAGCTCAAAGTAGAGATCAGCAACATCCATGTCTTCTCCGAGCACTGCCGGAACTGTCAGTCCCCCCATACCGTTACCGGCATCGACTGCAACCTTCAGGCGACGGCCGGAGCGAATGTCGACCAGCCCATGGAGGAACGCCGCGTAATCCTGCAGAACATCCTCACGATCAATTTCGCCCGGAGTGCCGGTGTACTCCGGAATTCCGTCGACAAGCAGGTCCTTAATCTGAGCAAGCCCTGTCTCCTGCCCGATTGGGCGGGCCAGCGAACGGCACATCTTGATGCCGTTGTATTCAGCTGGGTTGTGGCTGGCAGTGAACATCGCGCCCGGGCATTCCCTTACTCCGGAGGCGAAATACAGCTCGTCCGTAGAGGTCAGGCCGAGCAGGGTGACATTGAGCCCCTGCGCTGCCGCGCCATCGGCGAAACTAGCCGCCAACTCCGGCGAGGACTCACGCATATCGTGGCCAACTACGACACGCGTTGCGCCCTCTGAACGCATGATGTGCCCAAAGGCGGCGCCGATGGCTCCGACGAGGTCCGCGTCGATGCCCTCACCGACAACACCGCGCACGTCATAGGCCTTGATGACGGCATCCAAATCGGAACGATTGTAAGTGCCCACGAAAAACCTCTCTGGGTAAGTATCAGTTTTGTGAAAAATGATACTAGCCCCAGAGAGGCTCTCACAAAGAAATGCCGCGGCAAGATGGCATGAGCTGGGGCACGGCGCCCGACCCGTTAGTCGTCCGAATCCTCCGGATCGCGAACTACATGCAGGTGACCGCGCGCGGATTTCCGCGTCGACGGGTGACGGCTGGAATCAATCTTGTAGGTCTGAGGACGGTTGTCGACCTCATCCCGCAGCACCAGGCCAGTCGCGTTGCGGCCAGCTTCACGGACGGCTTCCGCCAATGCGGTCAAATCATCATCGTCCTGGGCGGGCGTCGGCACGTCGTAACGCACGAGCTCCCAACCCAGCGGTGCGGTGATGGAACGCGCGTGCTTCTCACAGAGATCCCAGCTATGCGGTTCGGACGCGGCGGCGAGCGGCCCCACCACAGCCGTCGACTCCGCGTAGGCATACGTCAACGTAGCTACGGCAGGTTTGCCACAGCCGGGCCGGCAACAACGTCTAAAAACACTCACGGCATCAAAGTCTAGACCCTAACTTTAAGTTTCGATAGTTTTTCTCCCACTCCGGGCGTTTTTCGCTTTCCGACGCTCCCCGGGGCACCCCAGCCTTACCCAGCAAACCCGCGACATGGCCGAAAGTTGACCTCACCCACGTTGACAGGCCGACCGATTATGCTCAACAAATATGAATTCATCGGCTTATACTCCGCGCTCTTTGCGACGCTCACTGCGACGCGGTCGCGGACCTCGGGGACCTCTGCTGCCGCCGGAAGTACCTCGTTGGAAGAGCCGTTCAGAAGCTTTTGACCAGGCGGTTATTGACGCCTATGCCCCATTGGATCAGCGCTGGTCCCGACAACTGTCGCACCTGGACATCGCCATCGACACGATTCCTCGCATGCAGTTGCGCCCGGACATGTACTTCCCGGAAGAGATTGTCGCTGATGGACCTGTTCCGCTGGGACGACTTATCCCTGCTGGCATTGACCGCGTAGGCAACCCCACCCGCCCCTGCGTAGTAGTGTTCCGCCGCCCCATTGAGCGCCGTGTCTCGGGCCGAGTGGAACTGGACCAGATGCTGCAATATGTACTGATCCGCCTGGTGGCGGTATATCTGGGCATTGATCCGGTTGAGGTGGACCCTAGTTTCGACGAGAACTTCCTGTAGAAAGCTTTCTTCTAAGGAGCTCCCTAGAGACCGGGTTAATAGACAAACAGTGTGTGATTCTCAAGATAGTAACTGGTCAGGCCCCATAAATTACCGGCTGCACGCGTGAATACGGGCTGCAAATGTGAAACTGTGCAAGTTTATGACACTTTCAGGCCATTTTTCGGGCGATTTTTGTCATAAACGCAGTCAGTAACTCGCATTAAGAACTAAGCGACAAAAGGGCCCACCCAGCGACATGCTGAGCGGACATATTTTCGTCTATTAACCCTAGAGAGCAGGAAAAACTCCTTCACCGAAAAATCCCCCAGGGTATTACCCAAGGGGAAACTGCGAGGTCGAGCGAGGGATAAAATGCAGACCCGGCTGCCCTAGCCAATCTGCCGCTTCAAACGGCGGCGCTCACGCTCAGAGAGGCCACCCCAAATGCCGAAGCGCTCATCATGCTCGAGAGCAAACTCCAGGCATTCATCTCGCACACCACAAGCACGACAAATACGCTTTGCTTCGCGAGTGGACCCACCCTTCTCAGGGAAGAAAGCTTCTGGATCGGTCTGGGCACACAGAGCTTGCTCCTGCCAGTCCTGATCGACGGCTTCAAACAACCCCGAAAGGTCATCTGCCCACTCTGTCAACGGCCGAGGCTGGTTTTCAGAGGAGCTATCATTCACAGCGATGTCACCCGCATTCGTCTCACTATCCACAGCAGAGCCGCCATCAAACATGCTGGACTTTTCCATGCCGAGGGCCTCCTGATGGTTGTTGCTGCGGGTCTTTAAATTGGGCTTAGTGTGCGAAACACACATTTGTGATTACACACGTGTAACCCACCATCGGTCAAGCCGAATAGAGAATTTGCCCCAATACTTTTCATTGCCCCTGAAGCCCCTCCCCCCGCGTTGGGGATTAAGTTCAGGTTGAAGGATGGCCCCCGGACTCTAAACCTGCCACCTGAACTCAATCACATTCGCCACATGCCTCTCACCAGCACCTTTGGCGACACTTCGGCAATTCTAATCAGATATTGCCGACAAAAGTCTGACACGCCGAAGGCTGCAGACTAGACATCCGTCGAAAAACGTACTCCGTGATCGGGGATCTGGACACCCGGCCACACACGGATACCGTTGATCAATTCACAGCGCGCACCAACGACGGCACCCTCGCCGATAATGGCATCACTGATGACCGTCCGCGGGCCAATATCGGCGCCATCGGCAATCACAGAGCGCTCAATCACAGCACCGGCACCGATGCGTGCGCCGTCGAAGATCACCGATTGATCAATCCGAGCTCCCGCACCAATCTCCGCCCCACGTCCGACGACAGAGCCACCGTAGAGAAGAGCGCCGCCACCGACCGACGCTGATTCGTCGACAAGCGCTTCGCCGTGCTTACCCTCTAGTAGCGGTGACGGCGCGATACCGCGGACCAAATCGGAGGAGCCGCGGACGAAGTCACCCGGAGTCCCCATGTCACGCCAGTAGGCGTAATCAACGTGACCGTAGACGTTCATACCGCGGTCAAGCAGCGCTGGGAAGATTTCACGCTCAACGCTAATAGGACGACCAGCCGGAATCGATTCGATAATCTCGCGGCGGAACACGTAGATACCGGCATTAATCTGATCGGTTGGCGGATCCTGGGTCTTCTCCAGGAACTCCAGGACGCGCCCATCCTCATCGGTCGGGACACAGCCGAACGCGCGTGGATCCGGCACACGTACGAGGTGCATCGTGACGTCCGCATCCTTCTCCGCGTGAGTACCCAACACCGCACGCAAGTCGGTACCGCCGAGGACATCGCCGTTGAAAATCATCGCGGTGTCATAGCGCAGCTTGTCTAGGACGTTTCGGATACCGCCACCGGTACCCAGCGGCTCAGCTTCAAAGACATATTCAATTTCGAGACCCAAATCCGAACCATCGCCGAAGTGTTCTTCAAATACTTCAGCTCGGTAGGAGGTACCCAATACCACGTGCTTCATACCTGCTGCACGAATGCGGCCAAGCAGGTGCTCCAGGAATGGATGCCCTGCCGTGGGCAGCATCGGCTTCGGCGTATTCACAGTAAGGGGGCGCAAACGCGTACCTTGCCCGCCGACCAGAATGACAGCGTCAGTCTGTTCAGCCAACGTGGCTCCCGCCTGCTGTGCAGCATCCGCTCCCGGCTGGAAGGCGGAGCCATTCCCAGCACTCGGACGAACTTCGGTAGTCATGAAATCGGTAACTTTCTTCGATGGATTATTCCAACAGTTAATTAATTCCTACGCTTTTTGACCGCGATTATGACTTTGCCACGCAGGAACAGCCCCAAACGCAATGCCAGTCGCACAGGTGCCAGCGCCGGCCCCGGCAGGCGATCTGACATAAAACGGTATGCCGACTCGTGATGGGCCTTTACAGTAATTTCTGGGTGCTTACTGGCAGAATGCCCCTGCGCGTGACGAATCTCTGCACGAGGACAGAAAATATTCCTCCAACCAGCCTTGCCCAGTCGGTCGCCCAAATCCACGTCCTCCATGTACATGAAGTAGCGGGTATCAAAGCCATCAATCTGGTCGAACGCATCCCATCGCAGCAGCAGGCATGCGCCCGACAACCAGCCGGCCGGTCGCTGGCGATCCATATCCGCGTCATCCCGATAGCGCCGTGAGAAAGGGTTAGTAGGCCAGATGTCGGCGAGCAGCGCGTGTCCGATACCGCTGACAAGCTCAGGAACCGCGCGTGCCGACGGGTACACGCTGCCATCCGCCTCGCGAATCAGCGGACCAATCGCTCCGGCTTTGGGATTGCGCTGCGCGCATTCCAACAGAACATCGATTGCGCCAGGGGCAAACACCACGTCAGGGTTGACCAGCATGACGTAGTCAGGATTAATCTCACCGGCACGGCGAGCCCGTCCCAGCTCCGCAATGCCACGGTTGGCGGCCGCGCCATAGCCAATGTTGCCGCCGGTGCGCAGAAGCTGAACATCCGCTCCGGTCTCCTTAGCCCGAGCTTCTTCCTTCTCCACGGAACCATCCGTCGAGCCGTTGTCGGCCATGATCAGACGCGTGGAGGCACTGGCGGCGGAGCCCAGCGAATCCACCAGCTTGCTCAGGTGCTCACCGGGCGAAAAGGTCACGGTGACCACACCGAGCGGAAGCTGCGAGGGTTGCGGGGAATTCGAGGTTGCATTCACAAACCTAGACCCTAGGTCAGGACTGCCCGCAAAGTGTCCTGCCACTCCGGAAGTGAATGTAGACCTACCTCACTCCATGCGGAACCATCCAACACGGACCAGGCCGGACGCGGGGCCGGACGAGGGAACTCACTGCTGGTACACGCCACCACACGCTGTGGATCGTGACCGATGAGCCGAAACACTTCGCGAGCCACTTCGAACCATGTTGACTCACCGCTGCCCGTGACATGGAAGGTGCCGGTCGGTGCGCTGCTCGGTTCGGACAACACGCGATCGCACAACTCCCAGATAGCTCCGGCGAGGTCACCAACAAAGGTGGGGTTGCCGTGCTGATCGTCAACGACCTTAATAATTGCCGGATTGCCCTTGTCATCAGTCGCCGTCTCCGCCAGACGCATCATCGTGGAGACGAAGTCCTTGGCCTCTGGCTGTGTGGGGCCCGACCAGACCCACGCCGTACGCAAAATAGCGGAACGCGCGCCCGAATCACGCACATTGTTCTCCCCCACTAACTTGGTACGTCCATACATAGTCTGAGGTGCGGTGAAATCATCAACTCGCAGCGCTCGGCGCTGCCCCGTCATCTCATCGATTGCTACATCACCGAAGACATAGTCGGTGGAGATGTGAATGAGATACGCGTCTTCCTTTTTCGCCCGAGCCGCCAAGTACTTCGGTCCGAGTGCATTGATTAGGTGTGCCGAACCGGGATC
The DNA here is from genome assembly GCF_001809065.1 of Corynebacterium sp. HMSC055G02. Taxonomy (NCBI): domain Bacteria; kingdom Bacillati; phylum Actinomycetota; class Actinomycetes; order Mycobacteriales; family Corynebacteriaceae; genus Corynebacterium; species Corynebacterium sp. HMSC055G02. The sequence goes on from NZ_KV795633.1 coordinate 60,762, forward strand.
GGATTCTGCACCATCGACATCGGTCGCCGCTGCCGCGTTAATGATGATGTCGACGTCGTCAAGCAGAGGCGTTGCCTCCACAGCATCCGAATCAGTGATATCCAACTGTGCCCGAGTGAGAGCGCGCACCTCAACATCGGCGGCGAAAGAATCACGCTGAAGCGCAGTACCCAGCTGTCCAGCAGCACCAGTTATGGCGACAATGGGACGCCGCGAATTGCTGTGGGTTGGTCCATGAGTGGCGAAATGCGAGACTGATATTTCAGACATATTCTTCTTTATCACTATCGTAGATACGATTGACACTGTGTTGAGGTGCAACCGGATACGGATTGACACTGTGTTGAGGTGCCACCGCACACGGTTGGACGGTTAAGGTTTATGTAGTTTCCGCAGCTGCTTACTGCTCTCCACGATGTGTGGAATGCCCACGCAGACATGCAGCACAAATTATATTTTCGAAAACGGTTTAAGAGGAGCCCCGGTTTGAGCAGCCACACGCCACGCGCGCGTCACGCACGCGATATTCAAGCGCCACCGTCCTCTGCAGAGAGTACCGCCCAAGCTTGGCCGCCGATGCTGCGCAATGCGCTTGTGCTGCTCTCGGCCATTATCCTGGTTATTTCCGCAGTTGGCTGGTGGACACTCGGTAGGACCACCGACAACTTGGGTTCGGGTGGCGACTTCGGTCTGGGCAGTGAGAAGGACGGTGCAACCGATATTCTGCTCGTCGGCTCCGACTCCCGCACCGATGCCCAGGGCAACCCGCTGACTCCGGAAGAAGTTGAGCTTCTGCGTGCCGGCGACGAAGAAGCCACGAATACAGACACGATTATTGTGATTCGTGTTCCTGCCGATGGTTCTTCAGCGACGGCAATTTCCATTCCGCGCGATACCTATGTCCACACCAATCGCCTAGGCAACACAAAGATCAATGGTGTCTACGGCAATACAAAGCAGATGGTGGAAGAAGAACTCGCAGGAAGCGGGGCCTCGCCGGAAGACATTGAGCGTCGCTCGACCGAGGCCGGACGTAGAGCTCTGATTGAAACCATTAGCGATCTCAGCGGTATCACCGTTGACCACTACGCAGAAGTTGGTCTGCTCGGCTTTGTCCTGCTCACCGATGCCATTGGTGGTGTCGATGTATGTCTGAATGAGGCTGTCTACGACGAGTTCTCGGGTGCAGATTTCCCAGCGGGCTCACAGACATTGAAGGGTGCCGACGCGCTCTCATTCGTCCGCCAGCGCCATGGTCTGCCCCGCGGTGACCTCGACCGAATTACTCGCCAGCAGGTCTTCATGGCCTCGTTCACCAATAAGCTGCTCGGCGCTGGCACGCTGTCTAATCCCGCGAAGCTGTCTGAACTGGGCAATGCTGTCCAGCGCTCGGTGGTACTCGACGACAACTGGGATGTCACCGGATTTGCTACCCAGATGCAGGGCCTCAGTGGTGGCAACGTGAAGTTTGAAACTATCCCGGTGACCTCGATTGACGGTGTCGGTGACTATGGCGAGTCGGTGGTCACAATCGATAAGGGCCAGGTTCACAAGTACTTCGAGACCCTGCTGGGCACCAAGGAAGAAAAAGCTCCGGCGAAGGAAGAAGACGAAAAGAAGGCTGACCCCAACGCGGCTGAAACTACGGTCAGCGTTTACAACGCCACAGGCATTGAAGGTTTGGCCAGCGGCGTCTCAGGCTTCTTAACGGAAAAGGGCTACACCCAGGGCGAGGTCGGCAACGCTGAGTTCGCCGGCGTTGCCTCCAGCCAGATCAATGCGGCTGACCCAGAGGATCCGGCAGCGCAGGCCATCTCTGAGGCACTCGGTGGCGTACCGATTGTCCACGATCCATACCTCGATCCGCACCACATCTCAGTGACAATTGCCGGTGACTACGAAGGCCCGGGATTGACATCAGAGGGAATGGCCGCTGATTCGGGCGACGGTGCCGAACCCGCGCCTGAAGTCGAAGATGGTTCCAATGGCGATGTCATCGGCCAGGAAGGCGGGGCAATTCCGCAGGAAGATCGCCCCGCTATCGACGCCGCCGGCGTGACCTGCGTGAACTAGGCCCGTCCCTTCGGGGAGACCTCAGCGACATGTTCGATGAGGTTATATTCCTCAATTGCGGCCAAGGCCTCCTTGGCCTCCTGTTCGTCCAGCACGTTCATGATGAACCCGTTCTGGACGAACACCCAATCACCTGCCACCAGCTCAGGCACGTACATTGCCGAGCATTGCCGCTTCTGCCCCGCCATATCCACCGTCGCCATCGGCAATGGACCATCGGCGATTGCCAAAACCCGGGCAGGAATTCCAAGACACATCGTGTTACTTCGTCCTCTCCACTACAGTCGGGGCGTCCGCCGAACCAGGGCTATCCGTTGTTATATTGTCCGCAGGTGCACCGGCATGTTCCTGCATCGTGAATGTCATCACTCCCGCAGGTGCCGAACTACACGGTAGGCACGGATCAGCGGCCCAAATCGACTTCTCGACCCCCGCAGTCTCCCCGCCACCGCACAGCTGCTCGGTAAGCATACGCGTCAGCCAGGGTTCATTCTGCGCAGTCGGTGTCATAATCTGACAATCCGTAATGATGCCGTCAGCTCCTGCCGTATAACGATGCACTAACAGCCCACGTGGCCCGTCAATCATCCCGACACCGCTGCGAGGTTCTTCAAAGTCAGCATTCTCAATCGCCGTCGCAGCATTCGGATTGCACACATGGTCGCCGAGCAGCTCCCCGTCGGCAAGCACCCGCTTCGCCCAGGCCACGGTGTCGGCGAGAAGCTGGCGTTGGGCGTCGCGTGGGCTGATTCCACGCTTATCGACGACAACCTGCCTGGAGACCGGCCCCACCCGGTAGAAATCGGCCTGCTCACCTTCACAGCCATCCTTGCCCAGCTCCTTCGAGGCATCAAACACCGGTCTGGGAGCGGCATCGCCCGGACGGGATTCCCGAACACGTGTAGGCCAATCAGCAGCCGGGAAAATCTGCGCTGCGGTATCGGTGTCGTGCCGCGCGACTGCCAGGTAATTTCCCAGCGGAGCCAGCTCACCGTCAGCGTCGACGACTGCGACGTCGAGACCGTCAAAAGTATCCGTCCAAGCATCAGAAGCATCGGGGGCGGCAAGAAGCTCCACTTCCTTGATTACCGCCGTCTCAGCTAGCGCCTCTAGGGCACTTTCTGCCTCAGAAACAAGCGTCTTATCCACTGCCGCGCGCACACCGCCGGGGACGGCGACATCTGGGAAATGCGACGGTGCCCCCGCTGCACGCATCAGAGCTTTTCCGGCACGCTTCATTGTCCGCGCCCCCTCGCGGTCGACGGCCACAAACTTGGTCGCTAGATTATCCAAGGTCGACCCGGCCACCAGCAGCTCTCGAATCAACTGTGCGGTTCGGGGAATGTCGGAAATCCTGTAGAGGTCCTCCACCGCCCGTACGCCTGCAAGATGATGCACAACCGGGCACAGGCCACACAGCCGCTTGGTGATATCTGGCACATCCAATGCCTGCTTGCCCACGAGCATCCCGTCGATACGCGGCAGCCCTGAAAGGTCGAAGGACACCTGTGTGATGGCACCGTTGTCATCGCGATAGACATCCAGTCGTGCCTCGAATGGGTCAACAAGCTCATCGAGCTGGATGTGCTGGGTAGCCGGAACGGATTTGGATGACATGGTCCGCCTGCGCCTCCTTCGCGCTGAGTGCTTCGCCATAATGGTATCTGTGCATGAACTTGGATTGTTGACCAGCGTGGTGGAAAAGATTGCCGAGGTCTGCCCGGGACGTACCGTGACAAAGGTGTCAATGCGTGTGGGCGACCGCTCCGGAGTCGTCTACGATTCCCTCATCGCCGCATGGCCTGTGGCCAGTGCCGCGACGCAGTGTGAGGGCGCCGAGTTAGATGCCGAGCTCATTGTCTCGACGGTCTACTGCCCCACCTGCGAGGCCGAGCATGAAATTGATGAATTCTATGCTCTAACCTGCCCTGTCTGCGGCACCCCAACTGCGGATTTGCGGCACGGCCGCGAGTTTGAAATCTCCAGTGTTGAGGTCAACGCTGAGGGCGAGAGTTAGACGTCGCTTTCGCGCTCGTCGGCAAGCCAGCTGTCGATGAGCTCGCGCGCAACCTCAGTCGCCTCCTCAATGCCGCCAAGTGCCGTGTTGCTGAGCCCCACCACCATGTCGGCAGACTCGTAGACCACTCCCACCACACCGACGCGCTCAGGCTCCTGTCCCAGCAGTCGCGCCGCGGTGAGCAAATCCAGCAAGCCGACCTGATGCGCGGACAGCTTTGCCGCCAATAGTCTAGGGATCTGGTCACCGACGAGCTTGACGACGGTACCGGGATCCCCCGGACCAGCGAGAGCGTCGAGCAACAATAGGTTCTTGGCCTCCTGCACGATGGGCAGCAACTCCATACCGCAGGTGCCACCATCGATGTAGGCAACCGCACCCGTCCATTCGTCCCCTCGCCCGGCGAGGTTCGCAGGATCATCGAGGTTGGAGGGCGACCAGACCAGATGCGCAGAATCCCCAGCCTGCGTTGTCTGCCCCATGCCTGCAGATTCCAGTTCTGGGGCAAGACGCCTCAGCAGCTCGAGACCAATGCCGTCGTCGCCCATGACGGGGTTGCCGATGCCAAGAACCGTCACCAACGGAGTGCCAGCATCAGCACCGGTGACTGCGTCGGACACCTTATCGTTACCCAATGATTTCCTATCCAATGCGTGGAGAGTCAACCGGTTGCGTGCCGCGCGGTAGCCAGACAGAGCCACCAATCATCGAGGACAGACCACCGTGGTTGTGCACCGCATCGGAGCGGATGACCAGGTAGACGTGAATGATGGCGAAGAGCCAAATCAGGTACATGATGATTGTGTGAATCAGGCGGAAGTAGCCGATGCCAATCCAGTGCGTCGGCATAGCCAGCAGCTGGAAGAACCAGTTGGACTGATCCATCATCGCGTATAGCGACAAGCCTGTGAGCATCTGAATGAAACACATCACATAAATGCCGGTGTACGCCAGCTGCTGCAGCGGATTGTGAGCGAAGTAGAACGGCCCTTCCTTGCGCAGGAAGAGGTAGTACTGCATCGTGTGCCAGAGGTCTTTAACATCCTGCTTGTTATAAATCGGCCATAGCGCACGCCATCGTGTTTGTCGGTCGTGGGTAACAAACAGCAGAATGACACGCCATAGCCCCACCGCGATCCATAGGAATCCGGCTAAGAAGTGCGCGAAACGGACATATCCCATCGCGAATCCCGCGGCCGAGCCGTCATAGGTGCGCTCAGTCAAATAGGGCTGCATGATGTACCAGCCAGTAAAGGTCATCACCAACATCAGCGCCAGGTTCAACCAATGTTGAACGCGCAGCGCCCATCCCCACAGGTGAACCTCGACCCACGAACCGGAGCCCTTCTTGTTCTCCGCAATGGCCTCGTCGAGTTTCCGCAGCCCCATTGCCACGAATCCTTCGAAGATGAACTCTCCGATGATATTTCCGTCTTTGTCAATGGGAGCAAGCGCGACGCCCATGCTGCGGTGCCCGCGACCATGGTGCATGTTCGCGTTACGACGAAGTAGAACGCCTTCCTCACGGGACATCGTGGATGCCTCAACGACCGCATTCAATTCACCGCGCATGATGGCGACATCGACCGTTTGATCCGCAATGTTGAGGCCGTGCACCTTGGCGATGGAGTAACGGCGGTCAGGTGTTGCCGGGTCGTAGGAATCCGGGGTCAGTTTCATCAGTGGCGTGCCGTCGAGATGGAAAAGATCGTCACGACGACGACGCAAACTGACCTTCAGCGCAAGGTCGACAGGATCGCGGGAGTCGTCCGGGACAATTGCTGCGGCCTGAATGACCTCGGATGGCGACAACCAGTGGCTGGTGTGTGCGTCAATAACCGCAATAACCAGGGGGTTGCCCTTGGAATCTTTTAGTCGCAGTTCCGGATTTTCACTCACTGGGGGTGTCATGCCGTCGTCACCTTAAACATTTCCTGACCAGCCGGATCCAAAATGTGGACTGCGCAGGCCATACATGGATCGAAGGAATGAATCGTGCGAAGTGGTTCAAGCGGCTGCTCGGGATCAACCAGCGGATGTGTGCCATCGCCAGCCAGCGCGTGCTCGTATGGGCCAAGCTGCCCCTTCGGGTCACGGCCACCGGCCAGCCACGTGGTGGGAACCACGGCTTGGTAGTTGGTCACCTTGCCATTTTCAATTTTGACCCAGTGGCTGAGCATGCCACGAGCGACCTCGAGGAAGCCCACGCCCTGGCACTTTTCCGGCCACGTGGTCGGCTCCCAACGGCTGTTGTCGAAGACATCGATGTCGCCGTTCTTCAGGGCCTCAACGAACTCCGGGAAAATGTGATCTGCCAAGTAATTGGCGGTGGTCACAGACTCCACAGCACGTGCGTAGGTGCGTCCCGCAGTGGAGTTCATCTGTTCAATGCGCAGGTCGAGCTTATCCATGACCTCGTCGACCAGGCGCATTGTCTCCGGCTCCTTCTGCAGGTATGCCAACAGCACACGAGCAACCGGGCCAACTTGAACAGCGCGACCGTCGTAACGCGGCGCCTTCGACCAGGTGTACTTTTCATTGTCCGACAACCACTCGTACGGCGGCTTCGGGCCGGTGTAGTTCACAGTTGTTTCGCCGTCGTACGGCTTGAGGCCGACATCATCGCCGGCTTCCTGCGTGTACCAGGCGGAGTTGATGAATTCCTCGATCTTTTCCGGCTGGAATGGGTGGAGCTTGGTGTAGTCACCGTCGAGAATGACACCGGGCTTGATGTTTGGATGCACGGTCTGGACACGGGACTTAGCCGGGTCGCCGGAGTAAGTGGCGCCGGCCATGCCTACCGCCAGGAAGCTGTCGGAGGAGCGACCGATGTCGAAGTAGTCCTTGTAAACGCTCATGATGGCGACTGCATCTGGGTAGAAGCAGTCATTGACGAACTCCACGATCTCGTCGATCCAGGACTTGATCTGATCAATGCCGACTTGGTTGACAGTCTCCGAGCGTTCCGGGTCGATGGAGCACGCCATGCCTCCGACCAGGAAGTTCGGGTGTGGGTTCTTACCGCCGAAGACGGTGTTAATGCGGATGATAGAGCGCTGGAAAGCCAAGGCGTCGAGGTAGTGCGACACTGCCATCAGGTTGGCCTCGGGCGGCAAGCGGTAGTCCTCATGTCCCCAGTAGCCGCCGGTGAAGATGGACAGCTGGCCGGAGTCCACAATGCCCTGCACGGTCTCCTTGACCCGGGCGAAGGTTTCTTCGTTATTGCCCTTCCACGTCGAACCGATCGACTGCGCGAATTCAACGGTCTTCTTCGGATCGGCCTCGAGAGCCTTCGTGACATCAATCCAGTCCAGACCGTGAAGATGGTAGAAATGCACGACGTGGTCGTGAATCTCCTGCGAGCCAATCACCAGGTCGCGAATACGACGTGCCTGCGGGGGCGGTGTCGAGCCAATGGCATCTTCGACAGCGGCAATGGACGCCACCGAGTGAGTACCCGTGCACACACCACAGATACGACCAACGAATGCCCAGACATCGCGAGGATCGCGGTTTTTCACAATGGTTTCGATACCGCGGAACTGAGTAGTCTCACTCCACGCGGTTTTGATCTGGTCTCCCTCGCGTTCCAGCTCAATGCGAAGGTGTCCCTCGATTCGGGTAATCGGGTCGATTACAACTTTTTCCGTAGCCATGTCCTATGCCCCCTTAGTTGTCCTTCGAATCGGATGCTGTCTCGCTCTGCGTGCCTGGTGCGTTTGAAGGAAGGTCGACCATCGGTGGCTTCCGGCCTTCCACACCACCAAACGCAGCCAACACCTTTTCTTCGCCGTTGGAGCGCCTTATCTTCAGTTCCTTCACCAGTGTGAGTCCGCCATGGACCGCGGCACCTGCGGCAGTGGCAGCCAGCAGTCCAACGCCGACCGTGTTCACGCTGGACTCCACTCCAATACCCGGGATTCCCGGCAGCTTGTCGTAGAACGGAGTGAACTGGTCGAAGAAGTCCTTCTCAGTACAGCCAATACATGGGTGACCAGCACCAATTGGCCAACCGGACTTAAGGTTCCACTGCACGATTGGGCATGGGCTAAACGTGGATGGCCCCTTACAGCCGACCTCGTAAAGGCACCAGCCGTTTCGTGCGCCTTCGTCGTCGAAGGTTTTCACGAACTGACCGGCATCGTAATGCGCGCGACGCGGGCAGGAGTCGTGAATACGCTGGTCATAGGCAAACTTTGGCCGCCCCTCAGCGTCGACCTCCGGTGTCTTGCCATAAGTGAGTACGTACGTCAGGGTGGCCGTAATCACCTCACCAATCGGCGGACAACCAGAGACGTTAATCACCGGCTTGTCCTTGATAATCTCATCGACACCCTTGGCACCGGTCGGATTCGGCTTAGCAGCCTGGACAGAACCCCAGACTGCGCAGGCACCAACGGCCAGGATTGCCGTGGCCTTCTCAGCAGCCTCGAGCAGCACCTGTTCTGCCGACTTACCGCCAATGGTGCAGTACGCACCGTTCTCGCCGGTCGGAATCGAGCCATTGACCACCAGAATGTGATCCTCGGCATTCATGTCGTCCAAAGCCTTTTCAGCCGCATGCCCGGACGGTGCCATGAGCAGCTCGTTGTAGTCCATCGAAACCAGGTTCAGCACCACATCTTCAGCAGTGGTGCCTCCGGAACGCAATACGGATTCCATACATCCGGTACATTCCTGCAACTGCAGCCAAGCCACCTTCGGCTTCTTTACAGCCGAGAGCTTATCTGCGATTTCCTCCGCCGAGGGAGTCAGTGACTGCGCCGCAGCCTCACCGACATTCGGAGTTCCGGCGGCAAAAATTGCCGCCATAGTGCCACAAAACTTCATGAAACTGCGCCGTGAGACACCAGCTCTAGCGAGGTTTTCGCCGAGGGTCCCTTCCTGCCAATTCGCGCCACTAATCATTTTTTCGCTGCGCCTTCTGCTTAGTTATTAGGAATATTGGTTTCGAGGTTTTACAACTACCAAGGCCCATTGCCTATACATGGCCAAGTATAGCGACCTAAGAACAACCTGAATAATGGTGCTGCGCTGCGGTTATAACAAAATAATATGCAAGATAAATGTTGCGTAAATATAGCTCCAGGTACAGGTAGTGAACGTGAAAAACCGCCGCAGATTACAGCGGGATATCACCTATCCCCCACTAAGGTGGAGCGAAGCGAGGGGGGGGTAACGGGGCCGTCGTCAAGCATGCTGTGACGCCCCCATTGCTTCACGACGGCCCCCGGCGCGCGCTTAATCAACCAGCGCAGGGTTGACCCAACGGAGCCATTCGTCGATGCCCTCCCCGGTCTTAGCGGAGACCTCAATCACCTTCACGCCTGGATTGACCTTTTCCAGGTTGGCGCGGAAGAGCTCCATGTCGAAGTCAAGGTACGGGGCAAGGTCCATCTTGTTGATAACCACCACCTGTACAGAGCGGAACATCACCGGGTACTTGACCGGCTTATCCTCCCCCTCGGTGATGGAGTAGACCATTGCCTTGCGAGTCTCACCGACCTCAAACTCAGCCGGACAGACAAGGTTTCCCACATTTTCAATCATGACCAGGTCAAGCGTGGACAGATCCAGCCCCTCGAGCGCGCGGGAGACCATCGGGGCGTCCAAGTGGCATTCACCACCGAATCCGTTGCCCGTGTTCAGCAGCGAAATCTGTGCCCCATAACCCTCCAGGCGGTCGGCATCGAGAGCCGTCTCAATATCGCCCTCGATAATGCCGACGCGCAGCTTTCCCTGCGCAGCCGCCAGTGTCTTCTCCAACAGCGCAGTCTTGCCTGAACCCGGGGAGCTCATCAGGTTGATGGCTTCCACGCCATGCTCAGCAAGCAGCTCGCGATTATGCTCCGCGCGGTGGTCGTTCTCGCTGAAGATGTCCTCGAGGATGGTCACGCGTTCCACGCCGGTTTCATAACCCGAGTGGTCGCCGTGGCTAGTGTCATCGGGATCGGCGAGATGAACGTGGTCATGGCCGTGATGGTGGTCATGGTCGTGGTCATGATGATGGTGGTGATGGTGGTGTGCGTCATCGCCGTCATGCCGGTGGAAACGTCCCATGATAAAACCGTCTTTCCTACTTGTGCGTGTCGACGTCGATGTCGACGATTGTGAACTCTTCCCCCGAGATTACGCGTCCCGGCTTTCCACACGTGGGGCACAGCAGGCCGTCGAGTGGCCCCACCTGTTCGCGATGCCCGTGCGCGCATTCGACAACCGCAGGTACCCAGTCAATATCCAATTTCGCGTCCCCCAAACCGGTATCGCGACTGACGAAATCCCACGCGTATGAAAGGGTTTCTGGCACAACCTGCCGTAGAGCGCCTATCCGCAGGTGCACAGTGCGTACAGTTCGACCTTCGGCTGCTCTCGTGACAACCTTCGCTAACTGCATGCTCAACGCTACTTCGTGCACAATCTCCAAACTAGCAGTGCGAACGGACCCGAGCCGCTTACGTAAAGTTGAATGCATGGAAAAGGCAGGCGCGACCGGGGCGGGGATGGGTACGAGCATTCAACGCATTCGCTGGCGTATCGAAGGTATCGTCCAGGGGGTCGGATTCCGCCCTTTTGTCGCCACCATCGCCCGGCGCGCGGGTCTCGTCGGCTTCTGTGGCAACGATGAGCAGGGCGTATTCATCGAGGTAGAAGGCACGTCGGACGCCCTCGCTGCCTTCCGCAGCCAGCTTTTCACCGAACTGCCGGCGCTTGCCCGCATCATCAATCACTCCGCCGAGCACATCGCGACACTGGGCCATGAGCGCGAGTTCACCATCGTGCCCTCTCGCCACAGCTACTCCGGCCGCGCACTGCTTCCGCCCGACACTGCACTGTGCCCGGACTGCCGCCGTGAGTTTTTCGACCCTACCAACCCGCGCTACCTCTACCCTTTCATCTCCTGCACCAACTGCGGACCGCGCCTGTCCATCATCACTGAACTGCCCTACGACCGCCCGCGCACCACTATGGCGGCCTTTCCGATGTGCACCCCGTGCGAGCGCGAGTACACCGACCCCACCGACCGCCGCTATCACGCTCAGCCAATCAGCTGCTTCGACTGTGGCCCGCGTCTGAGCTGGCACGATGCAGGCGGCACCACCACCGCCACCTCCCGCGAGGAGGTTCTCGCGCTCTTTCGTCGCGCACACGCACTGCTTGACGACGGCGCCCTGCTCGCCGTCAAAGGTATTGGTGGTTTTCACCTGGTCTGCGATGCCACCAATGACGCTGCCTGCGAGAAACTACGGATGCGCAAACGTCGACCCGACAAACCGTTGGCGGTAATGGCCCCCACTGTTGACACTGCTGCCCAACTGGTTGAGTTAACTGAGCAGGAGAAGCGTTTCCTCGACTCCCCTGAGGCACCGATTGTGATTGCACCGAAGCAGCGGTCGGGGCCGCTTTCCAATCTCATCGCACCGGGCCTCGACAGCTTCGGGATTATGCTTCCGTACTCAGGCATTCACCTGCTGCTTTGCGATCGCCCGCTCGTGGTCACCAGCGGCAACCTCAGTGGCGAGCCCGTGTGTACCGACAATGTCGATGCGCTGAAGAAACTCGGTCACATCGCCGACGCTTTCATCCTCCACGACCGCGAAATCCACGTACCCGTTGAAGATTCGGTTTTCATCGGCACCGCCCCATCACGCCGGTCCCGCGGCTTCGCTCCCGTCCCCGTTTCAATCACGCCCACCGATTCTCGTAGCCACACTGGCCCTGGCCCTGGCACTGACACTGGCCCTGGCACCAGCGCCCGGAACACGTCCCAACCCACCATTTTCGCGACCGGCGGAGAGCTGAAGAACACTTTCGCTATCGCGCATGGGGACCTCGCTCACGTCTCCGCGCACATTGGCGACATGGGTTCGTGGGCCAGCCAGAAGGCCTACCAGAGAGCAGTTGACCAGCTCCTTTCCATGCGCGATGCGACCCCGGATCTTGTCGTCTGCGATCTTCATCCGGGCTACGCCACTACCGCCTTCGCCGAACGCTTCGCCGCCGAGCACGACATCGAACTCCTCGCAGTTCAGCACCACTTCGCACACGCGCTCTCCCTACTCGCGGAGCACCGTCTCCTCTCCCCCAATGCGGGTCGCGCCGTCGTCGCCACCCTCGACGGCACCGGCTACGGCACTGATGGCACCATCTGGGGCGGCGAGATCCTCACGCTCAGTCGCAGTTCCGCAAACTGGGAACGCACCTGGCACTGCCCCACTTTCCCGTTGGTCGGCGGAGATCGCGCCGTCACACACCCGTGGCGGCTCGCCCTCGGTCTCACTCACGCATGGGAGCTTAACGACGACCACCTTGTGCGCAACCTCTCCAACGAGCGCGAAGTAGCCCTGGTTAAAAGCCAGTTGGCGACGGGAGTTGGCACAGTGCAAACTTCATCTCTCGGCCGCATATTCGATGCCGCCGCAGCACTGCTGCTTCCTCGCTGGCGCGGTGGCGGAGCCATCAGCTACGAGGCGCAAGCGGCCATGGAGTTGGAGGCAGCGGCGACTCGCTACGTGAGGTCACATGCGGAAGCGCTTGGAGCGGTCAGTTCAGAGACCAAGCCAGTGCCCTTCCAGGACGTCATTCGGGAAGCGGTAGCTTCGCCTGACGCTGAGCAGGCCGCATTTGTGTTTCACGGTGGGGTCGCGGGTGTCGTCGGCAAGCGATTGGTGCAGGCTGCGGAGGAAGCCGGCACCGATGTTGTCGGCGTCAGCGGGGGTTGCGCGAATAATGCGCTGTTGATGGAGCTGCTGCGGCGCGAAGTTGCAGCTGAGGGCATTACTCTGTTGCAGCATCAAATTGTGCCGCCGGGCGATGGCGGATTGAGTCTTGGTCAGGCGGTGGCCGGCCGCCTGCTGGCGGCAACGGGCATGGATGTCTAGCAGATGCGCGGCAGCGGGTCGCCGACCAACATGTCCACCATGCGGGTGCCACCGAATCCGGTGACCAGTACCACGGAAGCGGCGGGCTCGTCCTCGATGGAGCCGATATCACAAGCCTCGGAAGCCCCGGCTGCGTGGAGCGCACTGAGCGCTGCCTCGGATTGCCCGGCGGGGACAACGGCGACGAAGGTGCCTTCATTGGCGACGTAGAGCGGATCTATGCCGAGCATGTCACAGGCGCCACGGGTCATTTCACGGACCGCAATGGAATCGTCGTCAAGTACGACACCAAGACCGGTGCCACGGGCGAGCTCGTTGGCGACCGTGCCGAGGCCGCCACGAGTGGCATCGCGCATCCAGCGAGTGCCGGGGGCAGCTTCAAGTAGTGCCTCGACCAGGCCGTTGACGGCACGGGTATCGGACTCGATAGGCGCGGCCAGAGCCAAGTCGCCGCGGGCGAGCATGACGGCCATGCCGTGATCGGCGATTGGACCGGAGACGAGGATGCGGTCTCCGGCCTCGATGTTTGCGTAGACAGATCCTTTCGTAGCGGCACCGGCGTAGTCGCCGCGGACCACGCCCATCCCGGCCGTGGTGATGTAGACCTGGTCACCTGCGCCCTTCGGCACAACCTTGGTGTCGCCGGCGACGATGCTCACCCCTGCGGCATCGGCAGCGACGCGCATACTCGCCACAATGCGGCGCAGAGTCGCAATCTCCAGCCCCTCTTCCAGAATGAACGATGCGGTCAGCGCCAGGGGCCTGGCTCCAGCTACCGCCAGATCGTTAATCGTGCCGTTGACGGCCAAATCCCCGATGTCGCCGCCCGGGAACTCGATGGGATTGACCACATAGGAGTCGGTGGACATTGCCAACCGCGCCCCACCATGTGCAGAAGCTGCCGCAGCCTCGACGACGGCTTCGGCAGCGAACAGCCCGGAGTCGCCACCCTGCCCTAAAATTTCATTGCCATAGGCGTCGAAAAAGACCTGTTCAACCAGAGCTGCGGAGGCCTTTCCACCGGAGCCGTGTTGCAAGGTGACGTAATCGTCGAGAAGCCTGAACGGACGTGCCCGAACGCGACCAATATTGGTGTTTACCTTGGCTTCGTTGGTGTTCAGACGATTCTTCGGCTGCATGCTCACTATCCCTAACTTCACAGCTGGTGGCGGACAAAACTGCTTGCGTCACTCGTCCTTCGAAAACGAGGTTCGCTGCCTCTGATGGTAGTCTCGATAAGTATTGCAAACGAGGAGAAGCGTATGTGTCTTGGTGTCCCTGCCGTCATCACAGAAGTCCACGATGCTGCCCGTGCAACAGTGGAAATTGGTGGCGTCGCACGCATGATTTCCACCGATTTACTTGTTGACGAGAACCTCACCGCCGGTGACTGGGTTCTCGTACATGTCGGTTTCGCCATGAGCAAGATCGACGAGGAAGAAGCCAGACTTTCGCTCCAGCAAATCAAACAGCTAGGCGGCGACACTTACGAGGATGAGCTGGAATCCTTCTCATCGTCACAGATCAACTGAGGGGCTGGACGGCACCATGAAATACGTTGACGAATTCCGCGACCCCGCCGCTGCGAAGAAGCTGCTCGCACGCATTGAACGCGAGGCCACCAAGCTGGAAAAGCCCATCGCGCTGATGGAAGTCTGTGGCGGGCACACGCACACCATTTACCGTTACGGCTTGGAAAACCTCCTACCCGAGAACATCGAGCTGATCCACGGGCCCGGCTGCCCCGTCTGCGTCATCCCCATGGGCCGCGTCGACGATGCCATTTGGCTGGCACAGCAAGAAGACGTCATTTTCACGACCTTCGGCGACATGATGCGTGTTCCGGGGTCCGAAACGTCGCTGATGCAGGCACGTGCGCGCGGCGCCAATGTGCGCTTTGTCTACTCGCCTCTCGACGCGCTGAAGATTGCCACCGATAACCCCGATAAGCAGGTCGTTTTCTTCGCCGTCGGGTTTGAGACAACCGCCCCGTCGACTGCCGTGACCGTTGAGGCCGCGCGCCGGCAGGGGGTGGAAAACTTCTCCGTATTTTCCAACCACGTACTCATCGAGCCGCCACTGCGCGCCATCGTCAACGGCGGCGAAACCAAGGTCGATGGTTTCATCGGCCCAGGTCACGTGGCTACAACCACCGGCACGGACGCCTTTGAGTTCCTGCCGCGCGAGTTTAATCTGCCAGTGGCGGTCACCGGTTTTGAGCCATTGGATGTGCTCCAGGCCGTCGTCATGCTGCTGGATCAATTCGTCAGCGGCGACGTTGCTGCCGGTAAGTCGCGGGTGGACAACCAGTACGCGCGCGTCGTTCGCTCCTCCGGCAACACCACCGCGCAGAAACTTATGGACCGCGTCTTTTCTCTCCGCGACACCTTCGAGTGGCGTGGCCTCGGCTGGATTGAAAACTCCGGCCTCGGCATCTCTGAGGAATACGCGGCATTCGACGCCGAGCGTCGTTTCCAGGTGCCGGGGCGCCGTATCCCAGATCCCGTGACCTGCGAATGCGGTTCTGTGCTCACCGGCCACATCAAGCCCTGGCAGTGCGCGGTCTTCGGCACTGCCTGCACCCCGGCGACCCCCATCGGCACCTGCATGGTCTCCCCCGAAGGCGCTTGTGCGGCGTACTACAACTTCGGCCGCATCGATCGGAAGGTCACCGAGAACCTGGCGAAATCTCGCCGCTAGTTACTCCGTAATTCCCGCTCGCGCGAGCGCTGCCACGGCTTGCTTTACGACGGGCGCGTCAATCATTTCACCATCGAGCTGGAAGGCGCCGGTATGCGTTCCAGCGTGCTTGACAATCTCCCGGGCGCGGGCCAGCGTTGCGTCCGACGGCTTGTATGCCTTACGCACCGGTGGCACCATCGCCGGGTGAATACAGGCAGTAGCCAGGAATCCGCACCCCACGGCATCGAGAGCCTCTAGGTACTGGCCGCGCTCATCGCGAAAGTCAGTATGAACGGCATCAATGGCGGCAATACCCGCCGCAGCTGCATGGACCTGAACAAGTGCTCGCGCCAGACGCTGCGGGTCTCGGTAGTGGCGACGTGGGTTTTCATCCACACTCTGCCGCGAGGACACCCCGCCGAGTTCGGCGGTCAGGTCTTCGGCACCCCAGAACAGACCCACAACGTCCGGGTGGGTGGCAATCTGCTGGATATTAATCATGGCCTGCGGGGTTTCAATCATCGCGATGATCTTCAACCCCTCGAGCTCTGCGGGGATGGAGTCTCGAATCTTGGGCACCATGACGATGTCGTAATCACATGCACGGGCAAAGGCGACATCCTCCGCGAAGGTCGGAGTCCCGGGACCGGTGATCCGAAGAATAGTCGTCTCCGGGTCGAGCGGATTGTTGATGATGTTCGCACGTGCCTGCTCGTGATTGTCAACGGCAGCGCCGTCTTCCAGGTCAATGATGACCATGTCCGATCGTTCAGCAGCTTTCTGGAAACGTTCCGGACGGTCAGCCGGGGCGAAGAGTAGCGCCGGGCCAGAGGGAAGCCAAGGGAAGGTCTGTTCACCATCGAGGGAGCTAAAGCCTGTCATAGCTCCTAACCTAATTGAAAACTCGAATCACCTTCGCGCAGGGGCTCCCCCAGGAGACAACAAAACCCGCGTTGTGGCATCCATAGAGTGGAAACCACAACGCGGGCTTGCTGAGTTTTTCAGCCTTTCGCGATTAGTCGCGGTACAGCAGCAGCGCATCGCCCTGACCGCCGCCACCGCACAGGGACACACCAGCGCGACCCGAACCGCGACGGTTCAGCTCCATCGCAGCGGTCAGAGTCAGGCGGGCACCAGAGCAGCCAATCGGATGGCCGAGGGCAATCGCGCCACCGTGGATGTTGGTCTTCTCCAGCGGGTAGTCCAGCTCACGCAGGGACTTGACGGCCACCGCACCAAATGCCTCGTTGATCTCGATGAAGTCGAGCTCCTGCGCGTCCCACTCAGCGCGACGCAGGGCCTCCTTCAAAGAGTCCGCAGGCTGAGCGTGCAGGGAGTTATCCGGACCTGCGGTCTGGCCAGCCTTGCCCACAACTGCGAGGTAGTCCAGTCCGTGCTTTTCTGCGTAAGCACGCGATGCCAGCACAACTGCTGCGGCACCGTCGGAAATCGGCGAGGAGTTACCGGCAGTGATGGTGCCGTTTTCCTTCAGGAAGACCGGGCGCAGCTTAGCCAGGGTCTCCACCGTGGTCTCCGGGCGAATGCCCTGGTCGGTGTCGACAACTACCGGGTCACCCTTGCGCTGCGGAATCTCGATTGGAGCGATTTCCTGCGCGAAAATACCGTCTTCCTGCGCCTTAGCCGCACGCTGGTGAGAAGCGGCCGCAACCTCGTCCTGCTGCTCGCGGCTAAGGCCGAGGTCGCTGTTCGGACCGTCGGTAAGCGTACCCATGGACACACCATCGAAGGAGTCGACCAGACCGTCGCGCTCCAAGGTGTCCTCCAGCTTCAGCGCACCGAAGGACTTGCCCTGACGAACACCGCGTGCAACGTGCGGAGCGTGCGTCATGGACTCCTGACCACCTGCAACAACGACGTCTGCATCACCGAGACGAATCAAGCGAGCGGCGTGAATGACAGCGTTTAGGCCCGAGAGGCAGACCTTGTTAACGATCTCAGCAGTCGTATTCCATGGCAGACCCGCCTTAATGGCGACCTGTCGAGCCGGGTTCTGGCCAGCACCTGCGAGAATCACCTGGCCCAGAACGACGTGCTGAACCTCTTCCGGGGCAACACCGGAACGCTGGACAGCGTGCTTGACAGCATGAGCGCCAAGTTCGACGGAAGTAAGCGGTGCCAGCTGACCGAGCAGCTTGCCCTGCGGGGTGCGGGCACCAGCGAGGATAACGACATCATTCGGGCTGGGAGCTGGAAGGTTACTCATGGATGGATTCTCCTAAGTCAAAACTGATGAGTGTGGACTGACCATGATTGCTGCGTATTTAATTCTCGAGGTCAACCACGTATGCGGCTTCGGTGTTGGCCTCGATATCTGCCAGCGTCACCCCAGGTGCCAGCCTGCGTAGCACCAGGTGATCATCAGCGACATCGAAGCTTCCCAGGTTGCTAATAATCCTTTTCACTACTTTTGCACCTGTGAGGGGCAGTTCGCAGGCTTTTACCAATTTTGGTTTGCCATCTTTGGAAACATGATCGGTCAAAACCACCACTCGAGGGGTACCGGCGACCAAGTCCATCGCACCGCCCATGCCCTTGACCATCTTTCCCGGAATCATCCAATTGGCCAGGTCACCGCACTGGCTCACCTCCATCGCACCCAACACGGCCATTTTCACGGCACCGCCGCGAATCATGCCGAAACTGGTGGCGGAGTCGAAGATTGCCGCGCCCGGCACCAATGTCACGGTCTGCTTCCCCGCATTGATGAGGTCAGCATCCTCTTCGCCTTCATATGGGAAGGCACCCATTCCCAGAATTCCGTTTTCACTCTGCAGCAGAACGCGCACGCCTTCGGGAATATGGTTTGCCACCAGTGTCGGAATGCCGATACCCAGATTCACATAGTCGCCATCGCGCAGCTCTTCAGCGGCCTGCTGTGCCATCTCGTCACGGCTCCAGCCCTTGTCCATAATTGTCTTCGCAGGTGCCATTTAAATCTCCTCCCCTGCTGCCGCGTCACCGGCATCGTGGCTGGAATCGGTATTGCGTGGCCGAGTTGTGCGCTTTTCAATGAGCTTCTCGCGTCCGTCACCGCGAACGATGTGCTGGATATACACACCCGGAGTCATCACCAGATCCGGGTCGATCTCGCCGCGGCCAAGCAAGTACTCCACCTCTGCAACGGTCACCTTGCCGGATGCTGCGCACAGCGGGTTGAAGTTCTGCGCGGTCCGGCGATAGACAAGGTTGCCGTCAATATCGCCGTGGTAGGCGTGCACCAGGCCGATGTCGGCAACGATGCCACGCTCCTGCACGTAGGTCTGTCCGTCGAAGTCGGCGTGGGGCTTGCCCTCTGCAACGAGCGTGCCGACGCCGGTTGCGGTGTAGAACGCGGGAATACCTGCGCCACCTGCGCGAAGACGCTCTGCCAGAGTGCCCTGTGGGGTGAACTCCACCTCGATTTCTCCTTCGAGGTACTGGCGAGCAAACTCCTTGTTCTCGCCGACGTAGGAGGCCACTACCTTTGCCACCTGCTTGTTCTCCAGCAGAATGCCGAGCCCAGTACCGTCAATGCCCATGTTGTTGGACACGATGGTGAGGTCTTTTGCCCCGGAGTCGCGCACGCCCTCGATGAGGGTATATGGCACACCGCAAAGGCCGAAACCGCCGACTGCCAGGGTCATTCCATCAGTGACGAGGCCTGCGACAAGCTCGCGACCGGTCTGATCAGTTGTTTTTGACATTGTTCTACACCCAGCCCAGGATTCGCGGAGCCATCTCACGCATCTCAACCTTGCGAACCTTGCCCGACGCGGTCATCGGAAACTCCTCGACGACGTGGACGTAGCGCGGAATCTTGTGACGCGACAGCTTGCCGTGGGCAAAGGCCGCCACGTCCTCAGCGGTGAGGTCTTCCACATCGTCGTGCAGAATTACCCATGCCATGATTTCTTCGCCATACTTGTCATCCGGCACGCCGATGACCTGTGCATCGACAACAGCCGGGTGAGTGAACAGGAACTCTTCAATCTCGCGCGGGTAGATGTTCTCACCACCGCGGATGAGCATGTCCTTGATACGTCCGGTGATGGACAGGTAGCCCTCGTCGTCAAGCACACCCAAGTCGCCGGTGTGCATCCAGCCGTCGGCGTCGATGGCCTCGGCAGTCTTTTCCGGGTGCTCCCAGTACTCCTTCATCACGGAGTATCCACGGACGACGACCTCGCCCTGTTCACCTCGTGGTAGGGTCTCGCCGGTTTCTTCACAGATGATGCGGGCTTCCAGGTGCGGCATGATCTGCCCGACGGTGTTGACGCGCTTTTCCAGCGGGGAATCCGCGCGGGTCTGGAAGGACACCGGCGAAGTCTCGGTCATGCCGTAACAGATGGCAATCTCACGCATATTGAGCTTGTCCATCACATCACGCATGGTCTTCGACGGGCACGAGGTACCTGCCATCACACCTGTGCGCAGCAGCGACAGGTCGTAAGGGGAGCCGTATTCCTCCTGGTCGTGGGCTTCTTCAAGCTCATTGATGAACATCGTCGGCACGCCGTAGAGGCTGGTGGCCTTAGCCGAGTGCACAGCCTTGAGCGTTTCACGCGCCTTAAACGACGGAGCCGGAATGACAATAGCGGCACCGTGGGTGAAGGCAGCGAAGGTGCCAATCACCATGCCGAAGGTGTGGAAGAACGGCACCGGCACACAGATGCGGTCGGCCTCGGTGTAGCCCAACAGCTCACCGATGAAGTAACCATTGTTCAGCAGGTTGCGGTGCGTCAGCGTAGCGCCCTTGGGAAAGCCTGTCGTGCCCGAGGTGAACTGGATGTTGATCGGATCATCCGGCTTCAGCTGGGAGGTGTACTCGCTCAGGTCATCGATTTCGCTGTGCATGTGCTCGTACCACTCGGAGGAGCCGAAGTAGATGACCTTGTCCAGGCGCACACCGCGCTGCTTGGAGGCCTCGATCAGCATGGTTCGGTAATCGGAGTCCTTGTAGCGGCGGGCGGCAAACACCATACGCACACCTGCCTTTTCCAACACGTAGTTCAGCTCGTGCTGGCGGTAAGCCGGGTTGATGTTGACCAGCACCAGGCCGATGTGGTGGCAGGCGTACTGCACCACGGTCCACTCCCAGCGGTTGGTGGACCAAATGCCGATACGATCTCCTGGACGGTAGCCCTCACGGATGAAAGCGCTGGCCAGACGCAGAACTCGGTTGTAGAAACGCTCAAAGGTAAAGGAGACATCCGCGTAGACGTCAACGACGGCGTCGCGAGACGGGAATTTCTCCACAATCGCACGCAGGTTCTCACCGAGAGTCTCATCGCGAAGTGGAGCGGCACCTTGCTCGACACCGGCGCCGAACACGTGGCTCATCTTGTTGCCATCGGCATCGACAACATCCTTGCCGTATGGTGCCGGCACAGTGGTGAAGCCCTCCGGCAGCTTCGAAGGATCAGCAGTGCGCTGTTCTGCGTGGTTCTTCAATGTCGCGGTCATGGGGAGATCTCCTTGGTTTAAGTGACTCCGCATAGTGCGGAGTGTGAGAGGGAATTGTGTTCTTTAGGGGGGATAAATCAGTGGTAGTTACCGGCTGTGGGACTAACCGGTTACAGCGGCTCGCCGAGCAATGGCTTCTGCTTGACGGAAGAGCGGCGCATCCACCATCTGGCCGTCTAAACTGAAGGCACCGGTGTTCTTTTCCGCTTCCGCCAAGAGCCGACGCGCCCAGTCAATCTCCTCGTCGCTAGGGCGATAAGCCTGGCGGATTGTCGGGACCTGACCTGGGTGAATACAGACGGTGGCAGCGAATCCCAACGCAGCGGCATCGGCTGCCTCCGCAGCTAGCCCATCCGCGTCGGAGATATTGACGTAGATGGAATCCAGACTGGCCTTACCGTGCGCCGCTGCCGCCAGGTGAACGTGGCTGCGGGTATGTACCGCCACACTGCGGTAGCTGCCCGCATAGATACGGCCCGGCGCGAGTGCAGCCTCTGCTTCGCTAAAGCGTGATGACGTTCCCGCCAAGCCCGCCACCAGGTCCTCTGCGCCCCAGAACAGCGCAACGACGCCATCGGCCTGCGCCAGCTCTTCGGCGCGCATGACCCCAAGCGGAGTTTCGATAAGGGCAATGACCTGGGTCTTCTCCCCCAGTGCCGCTACCAACTCATCCACTTGCTGCGCCGAGGAAGCCTTGGGCAGCATCACCTGGCGGAAAGCGGTGCCACGCAGCATGTCAATATCCGCTGCGTAGTCCTCAACCTCCGGTGGATTGACACGCACAATGGTGCGGGCCGGATCGAGGTCACAGGAGACGATAGCCTCGCGGGCAGCCTCACGGTTTTCTGCGCGACAGCCGTCCTCCAGATCCAGAATCACCATGTCGGCGCGGTCAGCAGCTTTGCCGAATCGCTCTGGCCGATCGGCCGGCGCAAACAGAATTGCAGGGCCCAGCGGCTGCCAGGAGTTATGCGTAGACATGAGCCACTCACTTCCCCGCTGAAGCTGCGTTCTCGGAGCCGTCGTCAAGCGAAGTCGGTGCGCATTGGACGAGCGTGGAACGGACTGCGCGGCAGACGACGGTGCCGTCCTGGTTGCGTCCGATGTGCTCGAGCTCGACGATGCCCTGGTTGGGGCGGGACTTGGACAGGCGCTTGTTACGGCAGACGGTCTCTGCGTACAGGGTGTCGCCGTGGAACATCGGTGCGGGAAACGCCACTTCGGTGAAGCCGAGGTTGGCGACGATGGTGCCGAGCGTCAGCTGCCCGACAGACAGCCCGACAACCGTCGACAGCGTCCACATCGAATTGACCAGGCGCTCGCCTCCGAATCCCGGCTGCTGGCTCGACCAGTGCGCATCCAGATGCAGTGGCTGGGTGTTCATGGTAAGCGTCGTGAAGAGGACGTCATCGGTTTCAGTGACGGTTCGCCCCGGACGGTGCAGGTAACGCGCGCCAACCTCGTACTCTTCGAACCACAGTCCGCGCTGGACGACGTCGTGGGTGACTTCGGTTGCGTTGTTGTCAGCCATTTTTACAGCCCCAATCCGCGCGCGATCAGCATGAGCTGCACTTCTGTGGTGCCCTCGCCGATCTCCAGGATCTTGGAGTCGCGGTAGTGGCGTGCCACGCGGTACTCGTTCATGAACCCGTAGCCGCCGAAAATCTGCGTCGCGTCGCGCGCGTTGTCCATCGCAGCCTCCGAGGCAATCATCTTGGCGATGTACGCTTCACGACGGAACTCTGCGCCCGCGGCCATCTTTGCGGCTGCGTCGTACCACGCCATACGTGCGGCATGCGCACGCGCTTCCATTCGTGCGATCTTGAAGGAAACGGCCTGGTACTCACCAATCGCACGGCCCATGGAGTGGCGCTCCTTGGCGTGGCGGACCGACTCATCAACACAACCCTGCGCAGCACCGGTGGCAAGCGCTGCGATTGCGACACGCCCCTCGGCCAAGATGGACAGGAAGTTAGCGAAGCCGCGACCACGGGTGCCCAGCAGGTTCTCCTGCGGGACGCGAACATCGGTGAAGGTCAGTGGGTGGGTGTCGGAGGCATTCCAACCGACCTTGTCGTAAGCCGGTTCCGCGACAAAGCCCTCCGTGCCACTCGGCACGATGATGGTAGAAATCTCCTTCTTGCCATCTTCCTTCTGGCCGGTGACTGCGGTGACAGTAACCAGCGAAGTAATATCCGTGCCGGAGTTGGTGATGAACTGCTTGGCGCCGTTGATGACGAAATCATCGCCGTCTTCACGGGCTGTGGTGCGGGTGGCGCCGGCGTCGGAACCTGCATCCGGCTCGGTGAGACCAAAGCCAGCGAGCTTCTTACCAGCAGTCAGCTCGGGCAGGTAGATCTCCTTCTGCCTGTCATTGCCGAAGTGGAAGATTGGCATGGCGCCCAAACCAACGCCGGCTTCCAGGGTGATAGCGACCGACTGATCGACTTTAGCCAGCTCCTCCAGGGCGATACCGAAGGACAGGTAGTCACCGCCCATGCCACCGACTTCCTCGGGGAATGGCAGACCGAACAGGCCCATTTCGCCCATCTGCGAGACAACCTCGTACGGGAAAGTGTGGTTGCGGTCGTGCTCGGCGGAAACCGGGTCGACAACTTCGTTGGCAAATTCGCGAACTACTTTCTGCAGTTCCACGTATTCGTCGTCGAGGATGGCGGTTGCAATCTTGGTGCTTTCGGACATGATGAGTGCTCCTTAAAAGATTTTGTAGGTGTGGGACTTGATTGGCGTTAGACCTGGTTGGTGCGTTTCGTGTGGGTTTTTATTCCTCGGCTTCGGCCACAGTGATGACCGCCAGTTGCTGGTCACCGGTGACCTGATCGCCCGGCGCGACGGTGAAGCTAACCTCACCTGCAATTTCGGCAGTGAGAGTGTGCTCCATCTTCATGGCCTCCATGACCAACAGAGCCTCACCAGCTTCGACGCGGGCTCCCTCCTCCACCGCCAACGCGATAATCGCGCCGGGCATCGGAGCTTGGATGACGCCAGAGCCACCTGCATCGGCTTCGGCACCGGTGGTGACTACCTCGGTGCGGGGCAATACCCAGGTGCCGTGGGCACCGGCGACGACGTACTCTTCGTGGTTCGCCGACCCCGCATTGTCGATGGTCTCGACCAGGAAGTGCTGTGCGACTCCGTCGCGGACGATGCGCAGATGTTCCCCGTCGCGAAAGACCGAAACTTTGTAATTTCGCGGTTCTGGAACGTCGATATCTTCGTTCTCCGCTTCGGCCGACAGACCTGCGACTACGTCACCGACAACGACGTCAGCACTCGCCGGGGTGCCCACAATCGAGATCAGACGCGAGTCCTCCCCTGCCCCAAAGCGAATGCGCTGCGCGGCAGGCGCACTGGCACGCCAGCCATCCGGGGTCAGCCACGGTGAGTCGGTGGCTTGTTCAAAGCGGGAAGTCAGCCAGTCCATCGCAGCGGCGAGGTAGACATCGTCCGGTGTTTCGGAGGTGGCGAAGCCTTCCGCCACGCGGTCGAGCAGACCGGTATCAAGATCGCCGGCGCGAACCTCGGGGACGTTCAGCAGGTAGCGACAAAAGTCGATATTGACTCCGACACCTGCGACAACGGTGTCTCCGAGCGCTCGGTCCAACCGCTCGAGCGCCTGCTCACGGTTTTCCCCATGGGAGATGATCTTCATCAACATCGGGTCATAGAGAGATGAGACCTCGGAACCGTCGACAATGCCGGAATCCACCCGGATTCCCGCCCCGCTCGGCTCGACGACACGTGTGACCGTGCCACCGGTGGGCAGGAATCCCGCCGCCGGGTCTTCGGCATACACGCGAGCTTCAATCGAGTGACCGGTGAGAGTTACATCTTCCTGAGCAACCGGCAGTGGGCGTCCCGAGGCAATGTCAACCTGCAGCGCCACCAGATCCAGGCCGGTGACCTGCTCAGTCACGGGGTGCTCAACCTGCAGGCGCGTATTCATCTCCATGAAGAAGAACGACGACGGGTCCTTCGCCGGCACAATGAACTCCACCGTGCCCGCGCCGACGTAGCCGACCGAGCGGGCCGCGTCACAGGCCGCTTCACCAATTGCGCTGCGCGTTTCCTCATCCAGCAGAGGGCTCGGTGCTTCCTCGATGACCTTCTGATGGCGTCGCTGCAGCGAGCACTCACGCTCGCCCAAGTGGATTACATTGCCGTGTTTATCTGCGAGAATCTGCACCTCGATATGCCGCGGGGTGTCGACGAAGTGCTCGATGAACAGGGAGTCATCGCCGAAGGCACCCGCCGCTTCACGACGGGCCGTCGCGAGCGCAGCCGGCAGGTCAGCAGCGTTTTCCACGCGGTGCATCCCCTTGCCGCCACCGCCTGCCGACGGCTTAATCAGTACCGGAAAGCCAATCGATGGGGCTGCCTCAATGAGGTCCTCGTCGCTAAGCCCGGGGCGAGACAGACCCGGCACGGTGGGAACATCGCGGGCTTCGACGGCAGCGCGGGCGGAGATTTTGTCACCCATGGTGTTGATGGCACTGGCCGGTGGGCCAATGAATTCAATACCTGCTTCCTCACAGGCGGTCGCGAAGTCTGCGTTTTCAGACAGAAAGCCGTAACCGGGGTGGATTCCGTCTGCGTCGCAGCGGCGAGCGGCATCGATAATCTTGTCGATAACCAGGTAGGACTCACGTGCCGGAGATGGGCCAATGTGGATGGCCATATCCGCCATGCGGACGTGAGGGGCGTCGGCATCGGCATCCGAGTAGACCGCGACGGAGCGAATTCCGTTGTCACGAAGGGTTCGAATAATGCGGCAGGCAATCTCCCCGCGGTTTGCGACCAATACGGTACTCAGGCTGCCGCCAGCTGCGTGGGGCTGCGTGTTGTGCGCTGTCATGTGCCCTGTGTTTCCTTTCCAGAAAATGCGGTGTCGAGAGTTTTTAGCTGGTTACTACATGCGGAAGACGCCGAAGCCCTGTTCATCCAGGGGCGCGCCACTTGCCACATCGAGGGCCATGCCAAGAATTCGGCGGGTATCTGCGGGATCGATGACACCGTCATCCCACAGGCGAGCCGATGAGTAATAGCAGTGCGACTGGCGCTCAAACTGCTCGCGGATCGGAGCTTCAAACTCCTCCTGCTCTTCCTGCGACCAGCTCTCACCTGAGCGTTCAATCTGGTTGCGACGAACCGTCGACAGCGTCATCGCCGCCTGTGGACCGCCCATGACGGAAATGCGAGCATTCGGCCACATCCAGAGGAAGCGCGGCGAATATGCGCGACCGCACATGGAGTAGTTGCCGGCGCCGAAGGCACCACCGATGACTACGGTGAACTTGGGCACGCGGGTGGTAGCCACGGCGTTGACCATCTTGGCGCCGTGCTTTGCGATACCGCCGGCCTCGTATTCGCGACCAACCATGAAGCCCGTGGTGTTCTGCAGGAATACCAGTGGGATGCCGCGCTGATCACACAGCTCGATGAAGTGCGCGCCCTTCTGCGCAGATTCCGCGAAGAGAATGCCGTTGTTGGCGATAATGCCGACGCGGTGGCCGTGGATGCGGGCGAAAGCAGTGACCAGGGTCGTACCAAATTCGGCCTTAAACTCCTGGTATTGACCTCCATCCACAATAATTTCAATAACCTCGTGAACGTCGTAAGGCACTTTGGCATCGACGGGGACGACATCGTAAAGATCGGTCTGGTTGCGAGTCGGCGAGACGGTGGATTCTGTGTCCCACGGAACTTCCGGGTCCTTGGGGAGCGTTGCGACGATATCGCGGACACGACGCAGTGCGTCGGCATCGTTAACCGCGAGGTGGTCAGTAACGCCGGAGGTCTTGGAGTGCAGTTCGCCGCCACCGAGTTCCTCTGGTGTGACATCTTCACCAGTTGCAGCCTTAACCAGTGGCGGGCCTGCCAGGAAGATGGTGCCCTGGTTTTTCACAATGACCGCTTCATCGCTCATCGCCGGCACATAGGCGCCACCGGCGGTACAGGATCCCATCACGGCGGCAATCTGCGGAATCCCGCGAGCGGAAAGGTTGGCCTGGTTGTAGAAAATGCGACCGAAATGATCGCGATCAGGGAAAACTTCATCCTGGTTGAGAAGCATGGCCCCGCCGGAGTCGACCAGGTAAATGCACGGCAAGTGGTTAAGGCTGGCAATCTCCTGTGCGCGCAGGTGCTTCTTGACAGTCAACGGGTAGTACGTTCCGCCGGAAACGGTTGCGTCATTGGCTACAACCAGGCAGCGACGACCTTCGATGATGCCAATGCCGGCGATGACGCCAGCAGCCGGAACCTTGCCGCCATACATTTCGTGGGCCGCTAGCGGTGCGACCTCAAGGAAAGGGCTGCCGGGGTCAAGCAGTTGGTTGATGCGCTGACGTGGCAGCAGCTTACCGCGGGAAATATGGCGAGCACGGGCACGTTCGGAACCACCGCGTGCTGTTGTGCTAAGCAGCTCTTTGAGCTCTGCGACGAGCTCTTCGTGGCGCTGTCGGTTGGTCAATGCTGGAGCGTGAGTCATGGGCGAAATACTTTCCGTTAATGACTATTAACTTTCTTGACGAAAAGATTAATGTGACCCCAGTCACCTCACAACAAATTTTGTTTCTTAGACCACACTTTCACCCCCGGAAGTCTTTTATGCAGCTTGAAATACACACCTCTCCCCGAGGTCGCAACATGTTTCCAATAGAGATTTATGTTTCCCCTAGAAATCTGTTTCGGGGGTGAATTCAACTGAATGTGAGCGCCCTGCACCGCACAACAAAGCCGCCTGACCTCACACTGCTGAGCACAGTGAGGCCAGACGGCAGAAGAATGAATACGGATTATTGGTTGTTAATGCCCAGCGCAGCGAGGGCCATCTCAAAGGCATTTTCCCTTGTCGCCTCGGGGCCCGCCCATTTGAGCACATGCCTGGAAGAGTTAATCAACCCAGCGGTGAGCTGGACTTTAAGCTGCGCCTCGTCGGAGGTGAGTTCGGGCTGTAGTTCACGCAGAGCGTCCACCCATAAGACCATGTAAAGACGCTGCAAGGAACGCACTTTTGCGCTCTGCTCTGGCGCCAGATTTCCCCCTTCGCGCTCTTGGACACGAATGCGATCGGGCTCCGTGACTGCAAAATGCACGTGATGCGCAAGGAGGCCCCGAAGAGTCTCCTCTGGCTCCCAATCATTGCTCTTTGCTCGATCGAGAACTGCTCGCGCACCATCGACAAGTCGGATAGAAATATCGATGAGGATCTGCGCCAACAGCTCTTCCTTGCCGCTGAAGTAACGGTAAAGAGCTGGGCCAGAAATGCCGACAGCGGAGCCAACATCCTCCAACCGAGTCTGATGAAACCCTCGGTCGGCCAGGATCGCAGCAGCAGCGGAGAGAATCTCTGCTTCTCGACGCCGTCGCGCTTCGGTTCTACGTGACATAAGCCCTTATGTTAAACGCATTGGAGCCATTTCGTCTGCATAATTATCACCAGCGCCTGCCCTCAGCGTGTGTTCACATAGACCACGGCTCGACAACAGACACACATCCTCGCCCACAGGTCCCCACACGTCCGGGTAGAGAAAAACCGCCGAGGTGACAGTTAGCACCGCGGCGGTTAGCCCCTAATCCAGTAAGGAATTAGTGGAAGAAGTGACGAGTACCTGTCATGTACATGGTGACGCCAGCTTCCTTGGCAGCAGCTATGACCTCTTCGTCACGGATGGAACCACCTGGCTGGACAACTGCCTTCACACCGGCATCAATCAGGACCTGCAGACCGTCAGCGAACGGGAAGAAGGCATCGGACGCAGCGTAGGCCCCCTGAGTACGGTTTTCTCCGTCGGCAAGCGTATTTGCGCGCTCAACGGCGAGCTTTGCGGAGTCCACGCGGTTGACCTGGCCCATGCCGACGCCGACGGTGGCGTTGTTCTTGGACAGCAGGATGGCGTTGGACTTCACAGCGCGGACGGAGCGCCATGCAAACTCGAGCTCAGCCAGCTCTTCAGCATTCAATGCCTCGCCGGTGGCCAGCTCCCAGTTCTCCGGCTTATCACCCTCTGCCTGGTAAGTATCCGGATCCTGGGTGAGCAGACCACCCGAGATAAACTTGTTCTCGGTGGTCGGTGCTTCGTACTCGGCGACGAGAATACGCAGATTCTTCTTGGCCTTCAGCACCTCAACGGCACCGTCTTCGTAGGACGGAGCGACGATGACCTCGGTGAAGATGTCCTTGACCTGTTCGGCCATCTCAACGGAGACCTCGCGGTTGACGGCAATGACACCGCCGAATGCGGACATCGGGTCACATGCGTGAGCTGCGCGGTGAGCTGCGGCGATGGACTCATCCGAGACTGCGATGCCGCACGGGTTAGCGTGCTTGATGATTGCCACACACGGGCGCTCGTGATCCCAGGCGGCACGCCATGCGGCGTCGGCATCCTGGTAGTTGTTGTACGACATCTCCTTGCCGTTCAGCTGCTTGGCGTTTGCCAGCCCCTTGGTACCAATGCGGGTCAGAGTTGCCGACTGGTGAGAGTTCTCGCCGTAGCGCAGCGGAGTCGGAGTGGATCCCTCAGCGCCACCGAGCTGCTCAACAAACCAGTTGGACACAGCTGCGTCGTAATCAGCGGTGTGCAGGAATGCGTCGCGAGCGAACTCACGGCGCTGCTCGAGGGTGAAGCCGCCTTCCTTCACGGCGGTAGCGACATCGCCGTAACGAGCCGGGTCGACGACGATGGCAACCGACGGGTGGTTCTTCGCCGCAGCGCGAACCATCGACGGGCCTCCAATGTCGATCTGCTCCACGCATTCGTCGTAGGAAGCGCCCGAGGCAACGGTCTCCCGGAACGGGTACAGGTTAACGACAACGAGCTGGAAAGCCTCCACACCGAGCTCCTTCAGCTGAGCCAGGTGGTCTTCCTTGCGGGTATCAGCCAGAATGCCGGCGTGAACACGCGGGTGCAGCGTCTTCACGCGGCCCTCGAGGCACTCCGGGAAACCAGTGAGATCCTCAACCGGGGTCACAGGCACGCCAGCTGCAGCAATCTTGCCAGCCGTGGAACCGGTGGAAACGATTTCCACGCCAGCCTCGTGCAGGTCGCGAGCCAGCTCCTCGAGCCCAGTCTTGTCGTAGACGCTAATCAGAGCGCGCTTGATCGGTTTACGCTGCGTGTTGTCGTTGGTCATTTCAGATAAGCCTTTCGTCCGTCACGCTCAATTCCGTGATCGGCAATCGAGTGCAATACATCAACCAGGAGTCGGCGTTCGACAACCTTGATTCGTTCGTGCAGGGTCTCCACCGTGTCGTCGTCCTCGACGGCCACTGGCTGTTGCGCCAGAATCGGCCCGGTGTCCACTCCATTATCAACGATATGCACGGTCGTGCCGGTGACCTTCACCCCGTAGTCAAGTGCATCCGGTACCGCACGCGCCCCTGGGAAGGACGGCAGCAGCGCTGGGTGCGTATTAATGATGCGATTGCTGTAGGCCTCCACAAATGATGGCCCCAGAATGCGCATGAAACCCGCCGAGACAACGATATCCGGCGAAAAACTGTTCACGGCCTCTAAAACACGAATATCCCAACCTTCTCGGTCCTTCTTTGCCTCAGCATCGAAAGGCACCCGAAAAGTTGGGATATTGAGGTTTTGAGCCCTCTCCAGCGCCGGACAATCCTTGTCCGAACCAACCGCGACAATCTGAACCTTTTCAGCGTCCAGCAGTTCCAGCATCGACTGCAAAAGGGAGCCCAGGCCAGAGGCCAGGACTACGATGCGGAGCTGCTTGCTGGAGGAATTATTGTGCGAAATTTCTGCGACGGGCTGTGCTTCAGTCACGGCGTTTAGCTTACCCAGCCCGGCAGAGACCCCAAATTCCGCTCCCCCTAAGTTGGCTTAGCTCTTTTGGCTTGACGACGGTTCCCCGTCGCCGCCTTCCTCCGAGTCTTCGGTGTCCTCATCGGATTCGTCCTCGTCGGTCGCATCTACTTCGCCCGATGCTTCTCCGCCTGCGGCGCTTTCTGAATCCTCTTCAGAGTCGTCCGATTCCTCAGCGTCTTCTGAAGTGTCTTCAGACTCAGCACCGGACTCTGATTCCTCCTCTGTGTCGGACTCGGCTTCGTCTTCGGAGGTCGCTTCATCTTCGGAGGTCGCTACGACTTCCCCGTCGACAATCTCCTCCGACTCCTCCGAACCGCTCCCGTCATTGTCGGACTTATCGGCGTCGCCGGCATCCTCAGCCTCAGCATGACCGTTTCCATCTCCCGCAGGCTTCGGCGGGAACTTCTCGGCGGCCACTTCCGAGACTCCCTTGTTCCTACCAAGTGACGGCACACCGGTCATCGCAACAACCACGATGGCCCCCGGAACAACCAGCCACATCGAGCCGAGCAGTCCAGTCAGCCACCAGGAGGCACCGGCCCACCCAAAGATGCCAACCTCACCGCCGAGCAGCCAAGCCAGCCCCATGAGGAAGATGATCGACCACACGGCAGCGAGAACGACGACCAGGTAGGGCTGCTTCGGTGCAGATTTCTTCAGGAATGCCACGACGCGCCAAGCCGCAACGGCTGGCGGTAGCACAATCAGCACTCCGAAAGCCCAGTGCACCAGCGACTGAGGCATGGCAGCCAAAATCGGCAGCGGTGGCAGCTGAGCCGGGTGCACTGCGAACAGCCCAGCCTCCGCTGGCCCAAACGTCGATTTTCCGCCCACCAGCACACCGACAGCACCGAAGGCCACATTTGGCAGGTACAGCAGCGAGAGGCCGCTGACCGCAACACTTTCACCGACGGTATCCGTGATTGCAAATGTCTCTGCCAGCAACTCTCGATGCCAAATCAGCGAAACGAGTGTCACCACAACACCGGCCAGCCACAGCCATGCCACGTAGCTGCCCGCCAGACGGGCCGACCCGAGCAACCACTCCGGCAGCTTCCGGCGCAGCAGTAGTGCACGCAGCAACCGCTGCCCCATTCCCAGCACCAAGGCCACGAGATTTACAAGCAGCGCGGCTGCAATCGCAAGGCCGAAACTAGGGGTCTGAACGCGGGGAAACACCTTCGACGCGTCGTAAAGCATGAGCCACGCGATGATGGTGAGAACAATGGGCGTGCCCAGATACGCGCCGACCAACGCGCGGACATCCTTGATGCTGATGCGGTCAGCGACTTCGCGGCGTACACGCCAGGCGATGAACAACACCATCAGCACCGCGGGCAGTGCTGGTGTGAGCCCCAGCGTCGTGCCGTTAAAACGGAACGGCGCGAGGTTAAAGATCATCCACATCGACGCGATACTCGCTGGAAGCGGAGACATTCCAGCGCCACTGACGATGACGCCAATCAGAGCTACCGAGATGATGAACAGCAATACGACGCCGTAAGAACCGGCAACAGACAGCCCAAACCGGCGTGTACGAGGCGAGTTAATGAAACGACGGAACCCCGAGGGACGCCCCTTGCGTGACGACGTTCCGGAGCCCCCCGCTTTCATCTTCGTCGTGGCGGCTCGATTGCTGTCGGCACCGACGCTGCGCGCACCGCCAGTCTGACCGGCCTGCGTATTCTGCCATGCGCGGGCAGTGCGCTCGCTGCGGACGCTACGGGAACCCCCGCCGCTGCCACCGGCACCGGTGCGGCTTCGCCGATTTCGATCGCTACCGGAGGAACCTCTCCGCGAATCCGCGCCTTTCACAGTGACATCGTCCTTCCCGCGTCTAATCATTGACAGCTGATTGCCCACCTATATAGATAGGGTGCCACGCAAGGGTGCGTCACAGCCATGGCCATATAGTGCCATACATACAACGCCTCTTTGTTTAGGCATTGCAGAGTCTAATTTGAAGGTACGGATCCCAGGACGGACGGTATCCGTTGAGTCCGATCTCCTTTTGCCCCCTCCCCCCAAAGTGGCTTCACCTTTGGTTTCCATTTGTCAACGCCGATGGGTTACTTTTTGCCACCCCCGCGACCACACCCTTAGTTCACCCGGAAACTACTTGCCGATCCCCCTACCCAGCCCCTCGATTAAGGGGCATCCGCCATAAATCCCCTGGCAACACACCGGTTGCGCTTCACCGGATCCGTGATACAAGACAACAGCCCCACGGCCACAGCACGGCCCTATTGAACTGAAACTGACGAATCAGCGAACAAGTTCTCTAAAAACAAGTTGCTTGCCCTATATCGAACCGTTATTATCGCAGAAGTTAGATAACAGTTGGGTTACAAAGAGTTTCGTTGGCAGGGAGATTGAAGTGACGTTTTTCAATGCTCGTCGCGGAGGCGGAAAGCACCGCAAGGTAGAGGTTTCCGCAACTTCTCGCGCAGCACTGGTCGCACTGTCCGCATCGACGATCGCTTCCTCCAACGCGGTCGCCCACGCAGCTGAGACCGAGAATAAGGCTCCGGAGAACTCAGCTTCGACTCAGACCCGCGCTGCTCAGCCGAAGAACAACGCTCCGATGGTGCTGGCCTCCAGCTCCTTCAATCCGAGCACTAACCTCAGCGACCACCTCGCTACGGCGTTGCAGTACAACCAGGAGCGCGTTGCTCGCGACCAGGCTGCCCGCGCTCCGAAACTCTCCATCCCGACCGTGGGGCTGCTGACCTCACCGTTCGGCTCACGCTGGGGAACCTTCCACTACGGTGTCGACCTGGCTAACGTCACCAACACCCCAATCATGTCCGTCATGGACGGCACTGTTATCGATGCAGGCCCGGCTCAGGGCTACGGCCAGTGGATTCGCGTTCGCCATGACGACGGCTCTGTTTCCGTCTACGGCCACATCGAGTCCATCTACGTTGCTGTCGGAGAAGCTGTCCGAGCTGGTCAGGTCATCGCCGGTATGGGCAACCGCGGCTTCTCCACCGGTACGCACCTCCACTTCGAGATCCACCCGGATGGCACCACTCCGGTCGACCCGGTGACCTGGTTCATCCAGCGTGGTCTGAACCTGAACTAATCAGGTATCGGCACAGGTACGAGCAAGCCTGGCCGCTCTGCGAAGGCCCTACCTGTGCACCGGCCCCTGTTTGACCGCGGCTGCAAGCCTCCCCTGATTAAATTTTTCAGAAACCGGCATCGCCGCCGGTACTGGGGCTTTACTCTTGACACATGGCAGAGACTCAAACATTCCGCATGTGGAAGAAGTTGGCTGCGACTCCAGTCGTCGGCAAGCGTCTATTTTCCTTAACCGCCGCATTGACGGCGCCATATTTCCGCACAATCTGTCCCAAGCTAGAGACGATGCAGCCTGGACTGGCGGTAGCGCGCATGCCCGCTTGGTGGGGCGTGCGTAATCACATTAAGTCCGTGCATGCGATTGCTGCGTGTAACCTCGCTGAATTCGCGATGGGCATGCTCTGTGAGGCCAGCGTACCGACAACGCATCGCTGGGTTCCAAAGGGCATGACGACGAACTACAAGCGCATCTCCGTTGGTGGCCTGACGGCTGTGGCCAAGGCTGAGTTGCCGGACTTCTCCACCATCACACCGGAGACTGGTGGGGTAGATTTTCCCGTCCACATCGTGCTGACCGATGCCAACGGCACCGAAGTACAAGATGCCACCATCAACTGCTGGGTGACAGCGAAGAAGCCTAAGTAGCCTCCACGCGATAGTGGCACGTGCACGGCCGCGGGTAGGGACGGCCAGTCGGGCGGTGGTTGTTCTTTTACAACTTCTCCATGGGCACGCCGCCGATAAGCATCATGCGGACCTTACCTGCGGATCCAAAGTCAATCATCGCAGTTGCCCGGGGCGCGGCCCCTTGGACCTCAAGCACAGTGCCTAAGCCGTACTTGTCGTGAACAACCTTGTCACCGGGCTCTAGGTGCAAGACCTGATTCTTCTTTCGGGATGGCGCACCAGAGTTAGAGGATCCACCAGAGCCGAAGCCCGAGCTGGAACCGAAGCCCGACGAGGCACCATGGCCACGACCAAACGCGCTGCCCGCGCCGTAGCCACCAGAACCAAAACCACCAGAACCGGCGCCCCAGCTGCGAGCCGGAGCCTCGCGCAGCCAATCGATCAGGTCGCTTGGGACTTCCCCCAGGAAACGTGAAGGCGGATTATTCTGCGGCGAACCCCACGAGGACCGAGTCACAGCGCGCGTGAGATACAGCTGCTTGCGAGCTCGGGTAATACCCACATAGGCCAGACGTCGCTCTTCAGCCAGCTCCTTCGGATCGCCCAGGGCGCGCAGGTGCGGGAACAGTCCGTCTTCCCAGCCAATGAGAAATACCACCGGAAACTCCAGGCCCTTGGCCGTATGTAGCGTCATCAACGTCACTACACCGGTGTCATCATCCGGAATCTGGTCCGCATCCGCCACCAGAGAAACTCGCTCGAGGAATGCCTGCAGACTTCCCGGCTCCGCTTCCCCATCGTTGTCGAAGTCGGCCGTGAAATCACGCGCGAGGTCATTCGCGATCTCCGATTCCACCGCGGACTCGCCACTAGTATCAGCACCGCTTTCAGCATCAGCTGCAGCGCCAGAGCCTTCATTTACATCAGCGCTAATATCCACCGACGACATCATCCGCGCCTCTGCAGAGAACTCCCGCGCAACGCTGACGAGCTCATTGAGGTTATCCAGGCGCGTGGCATCTTGCGGATCATTGGAGCGCTCGAGCTCCGACTTGTATCCACTGCGGTCAATAATCCCGTTGACCAAGTCACCGATATCGGCCAGTTCACCGGATGCCATATCCGCCGCCAGAGCATCAATCATCTCGACGAACGCCGCCATCGCGTTTCGACTCCGCGCCGCCACCGCCGGAACCTTGCCCTCAGCTACGGCACGTAGCGCCGTGCCAAACGAGCACCGCTCGTCTTCGGCATAGAGCGACACATGCGCCACCGCACGGTCACCGATTCCACGCCGCGGCGTATTGATAATGCGACGCAGCGAAACATCATCGTCGAAGTTCTCAATAACGCGCAGGTAGGCGACAATATCGCGTACTTCCTTACGCTCATAGAACCTGGTGCCACCAAC
This sequence comes from Corynebacterium sp. HMSC055G02, assembly GCF_001809065.1. NCBI lineage: Bacteria > Bacillati > Actinomycetota > Actinomycetes > Mycobacteriales > Corynebacteriaceae > Corynebacterium > Corynebacterium sp. HMSC055G02. The sequence continues at coordinate 96,849 of NZ_KV795633.1, forward strand.
CACCGTGTACGGCACGCCCATACGAATGAAGACATCCTCTAGAGCACGGGAGGAATTATTGGTGCGGTAGAAAATCGCCACATCCGAGTACGAGTACGGCCCGTAATCGACCAATTGCTCAATCTCGTTAGCGATAAACCGAGCCTCATCGTGCTCATTGTCCGCTACGTAGCCCTTGATCTTGCCGCCCTCACCGAGATCGGTCCACAGCTTCTTCTCCCGGCGATTCTCATTGCGCGCAATCAACGCATTGGCCGCCGACAGAATCGTCTGCGTCGAGCGATAGTTTTGCTCCAGCAGAATCGACGTGGCCTCCGGATAGTCCTTCTCAAACTCCTCAATATTGCGAATAGTCGCACCACGGAAGGCATAAATGGACTGGTCCGAATCGCCCACCACACACAGCTCACTCGGAGGCACATCTCCACCGGGCTTGCCGACGAGCGTCGAGACCAAAACATACTGCGCATGGTTGGTGTCCTGGTACTCGTCCACCAACACATGCCGGAAGCGGCGACGGTAATACTCTGCAACCTGCGGGTGACTGGTGAAGATCCGAACGACCTCACCGATTAGATCGTCAAAATCCACGGCATTAGCCGCCCGCAGCCTGGTCTGGTACTCCAGGTAAACCCGTGCAACGACGTCATCAAAAGGATTGCGCGTCGTCGAGGCATCCGCGATGGCCTTCTCCGGGTCAATCAACTCATTCTTGAGATTGGAGATACGCGACGAGAGCACGCGGCCGGTGAACTTCTTGGCATCCAGGTCCATGTCCTTAGCAATCATGGACAGCAAACGCCGGGAGTCGTCCGAATCATAAATAGAGAAATTGGAATTAAGCCCCGGTACTAGCGCATGCTGCATGCGCAGGATGCGCACACACATGGAGTGGAACGTGGACACCCACATACGCTGCGCCTGGTCACCGACCAGACCGGCCACACGCTCGCGCATCTCGGCAGCGGCCTTATTGGTAAAGGTAATAGCCAAAATTTGGCTTGGCAGCACTCCACGCGCACCGATTAGGTATGCAATCCTGCGCGTCAGCACAGACGTCTTTCCCGAACCAGCTCCAGCCACAATCAACAGTGGTGAACCAATGTGCTCCACTGCTTGGCGCTGCTGCGGATTAAGCCCCTCTAGCAGCGACTCTGAATCAAAACTGGGCTCGAAGCCGCCGCCAAAACCGCCGCCAAAGCTGGCAGCGCCACTCGGCGCGCTATTGCTACCAGCGCCGGCGAAGTGGCCGAAACCACCGCGGCCAGGCGTAGCACCGCCCGACTCACCGTGGTTCGAACCAGCATGGCTATCGCCACTGCGGCCATCGTCAGCATTGAAGGACCCGAACAGCATTCCAGTTTCATTTCCCATGATGGCTACTACAGTAGCCGAGCCCCCGGATTGGACTGTTCGAATCCTTTGGCACAATAAGAACTATGAGCGAAAACCCTGCGGACACTCCCGCCGCACACACCGATAACACCGACGGCGCTGAGCACAGCCAGCAAGCTGCGGCAGTATCCCCTTTTGAAGTCCGCACCCCCACCGGCACCGATGACCCGTTGAGCTCCGCGGAGATCGAACAGTACCGCAAGGAAATCAACCGCCTTGACGGGCTGATTATCGATGCCATTCAACGCCGCACCGCAATCAGTAAGGCCGTCGGCAAAACCCGCCTGGGATCTGGCGGCACACGTCTCGTGCACGGCCGAGAGGTGCAGATCATCAACGAGTTCCGCGACGCACTTGGCCCAGAGGGCCCGGCGATCGCGTCGGCGCTGCTGCGCATGGGACGCGGTCGCCTGGGCTAACCCTCGCCAGCTACTCGCCCGTCTAGCCTTCCAGGGAAATCAGCTTTTCCTCTAGGAACTCATCGATACCGGTGAAGCCACCCTCGCGGCCAAGGCCGGACTGCTTGACACCACCGAACGGCGCCGACGGGTCCGACAGCGATCCCTTATTGACCGCAACCATGCCGGACTCCAGCGCCTCTGCCGCACTAAGCGCCTTGGTCAGGTTCTCACTGAACACATACGCAGCCAGGCCAAAGATGGTGTCATTTGCCTGCTCAATCGCACGGTCGTCGTCTGTGAAGGTCGTCACCGCAACCACTGGACCGAAAATCTCTTCGCGGACAATATCCGCATCCTCGGGCACATCTGTCAGAACTGTGGGCTCGAAGAAGTAGCCGTCGGAAAGCGCGCCGCCGAGATCTGGAATCTTGCCGCCGCACTCGACCTTCGCACCGCGCTTGATCGCATCATCAACCAGATCACGAACCTTTTCCTGTTGATCGCGCAGCGCGAGTGGCCCAAGGTCCGTCGCAGGGTCGGTGCCCTCGCCCAACTTCAGTTCCGCAAAACGCTTGACGACGCCCTCGACGAACGCATCCTTCTTGGCTTCATGAACAATAAAGCGATTCGGGGCGATGCACACCTGGCCGCCATTGCGGAGCTTGGCGTCACTGACTGCCTGCACAGCCTTTTCGACATCGCCATCAGAGAGAATGACAAACGGAGCATTTCCGCCGAGTTCAAGGGAGACTTTCATCGAGGTCTCCGCGGCCTTCGCAGCGAGCATCTGGCCAACTTCGGTGGAACCGGTGAAGGTGAACTTGCGCAGGCGGTCATCGGAAAGCAGGGCCGAAACGTTTGCTGAGTGTCCTGTTGGCAGCACGGAGATCACGCCTGCGGGGACACCGGCCTCGATAAGCAGTTTGCCCAGGTAGAGCATGGTCAGCGGAGTTTTGGACGCGGGCTTAATAATGACCGGGCAGCCGGCGGCGAGTGCCGGGGCGATCTTGCGGGCCCCCATAGCCAGCGGGAAATTCCACGGCGTAATAGCCAAAACCGGGCCGACCGGCTGCTTAATCACCGCGACGCGCGAGGTTCCGCTCGGAGAAATCCGGTAATCGCCGGAGATACGCACGGCCTCCTCAGCGAACCAACGGAAAAACTCGCCACCGTAGCCGACCTCGGCCTTGGAATCCGGCAGCGCACGGCCCATCTCCAGGGACTGCAGCTGGGCCAACTTGTCTGCATCCCGACGGATGAGTTCAAATGCGCGGTAAAGAATCTCGCTGCGCTTGCGGGGCGGGGTTGCCTTCCACTCCTTCTGGGCGGCGACGGCGTCGTCAAGCGCCCGCTTCGCGTCCTCTTCAGTGGCAGAAGCGACCTTGACCAGCGGATTATCTGTGGCGGGATTAATTACGTCGAAGGTCTCGCCATTCGACGCAGGACGGAACTCACCGCCGAGGAGAAGACCCGTGGGGACGTCTTTGAGGATGTTGTCGTAATCGGGAGTGAAATCAGTCATATTTTCCAGGGTAGGTGCCTTTGCTGAAGCGGGCTAGGGGGGCTCGTAGGTGGCGGATGGGGCGACGCATAAGCACAGCGGACTCGAGTTGTTGGCAGATTGTGGTCACGCCTGGTCGAATCCAGCCGCCCGGCGAGAGCGCCAAAACGCAACTAGTCTGGGGATGTATAAAGTGCATTTCGTCAAAAATTACCTGGGAGCAGGAATGACTGTAGATATCACTGGAACCGAGCAGTGGGCTCAGCTGGCTAAGCGCGTGGACAACGTCCGCGGCACCTCGCTGCGTGAGCTCTTCGCAACTGAAGAAGGCCGCGCTGAGAAGCTGACTTTCGATGCTGGCACTCTCCACGTTGACCTCTCCAAGAACTTGATGTGCCTCGACGGTTTTGCCGAGCTGGTTGAGCTCGCTCGTGCAGCTGGAATCGAAGAAGCACGCGAGAAGATGTTCCGCGGTGACAAGATCAACACCACTGAAAACCGCTCCGTGCTGCACACAGCGCTGCGCCTGCCAGCAGAGGAAAATCTGACCGTCGGCGACCAGGATGTCGCTGCCGACGTGCATGAGGTGCTCGGCCGCATGCGCGATTTCGCTCGCAGCCTCCGCAGTGGAGACTGGCTGGGATACACGGGTCACACTATTAAGACTGTGGTCAACATCGGCATCGGTGGCTCCGACTTGGGCCCGGCAATGGTGACCAAGGCGCTGCGCACCTACGCCACTGCCGGCATTGATGCCCGCTTTGTCTCTAATGTTGACCCATCTGACCTGCAGGCGGTTCTGGATGAGGTCGATCCGGAGTCCACGCTGTTTATTGTCGCTTCCAAGACCTTCACCACGCAGGAGACGCTCTCCAACGCTCACGCAGCTCGCCGCTGGCTTATCCAGCAACTGGGTAGCGAAGAAGCCGTCGCCAAGCACTTCGTTGCCGTTTCCACGAATGCCGAAAAGGTCGCCGAATTCGGCATCGACACTGAGAACATGTTTGGCTTCTGGGACTGGGTCGGCGGCCGCTACTCCGTCGACTCCGCCATCGGCCTGTCCATCATGGCAGTCGTTGGCCCGATGGACTTCATGCGCTTCCTGCAGGGCTTCCGAGCAATGGATGAGCACTTCCTCAACGCTCCGCTGGAGCAGAACGTGCCGGTACTGATGGGCATGCTGAATGTCTGGTACTCAAACTTCCTCGACGCCCAGTCGCATGCCGTACTGCCCTACTCCGAGGATCTCTCTCGCTTCCCGGCGTACCTTCAGCAGCTCACCATGGAATCGAACGGTAAGTCCGTGCGTACCGACGGCAAGAGGGTGGACTACAACACCGGAGAAATCTTCTGGGGTGAGCCGGGAACGAACGGCCAGCACGCTTTCTTCCAGCTTCTTCACCAGGGAACTCGCCTGGTTCCGGCTGACTTCATCGGCTTTGCCCGCCCACGCCAGGATCTGCCGACGGCATCTGGCGAAGGTTCCATGCACGACCTGCTGATGAGTAACTTGTTCGCACAGACCAAGGTGCTGGCCTTCGGTAAGACCGCAGAAGAAATTCGCGCAGAGGGCATTGCTGAGGAGCTCGTGGAGCACAAAGTCATGCCGGGTAACCGTCCGACTACGACCATCATGGCTGAGGAACTGACCCCGGACGCTGTCGGTGCGCTGATTGCACTTTACGAGCACATTACTTTTGTCGAGGGCATTGTCTGGGGCCTGAACTCCTTCGACCAGTGGGGCGTCGAGCTGGGCAAGCAGCAGGCTGGTGACCTGTTGCCTGCAGTTACCGGTGAAGTGGCGCCTGATTCTGGCGACGCTTCTACCGATGCGCTGCTGACGTGGTACCGCGACAAGCGCTAACGTCTTCTGGCCAATTGGCCTAGATAGCTAAGAGTCCGCCTTCGGCTTGAACTGATTCTCGCTGCGGGCGGACTTTTGTTATTTATATGACCATTCGGTTGCAGTGAGGATGGGGCGCGGCATCCCGTCGTAAAGCGGGGTCGGGAAAAAGCGAATAGTATCTAAGTCATGTCTGCCTACATTGAAGATGATGTTCTTGCCTATCGACTTGCCGTGGGCGCCAGTGAAATTCTCAAGGGTGTCCGCAACGTAGGCCTGCTGCGTGGCCGCATTCTGGGAGATGCCGGCGACGCACTGGCACAGGAGTGGATTGCCCGCGTACTAGAGCAGCACCGTCCGGACGACGGACTGCTGTCGGAGGAAGCCGCGGATAACCGTGAGCGCCTGGACTCAAAGCGGGTGTGGATTATTGACCCACTCGATGGCACGCGTGAGTTCGCTTCGGGGCGCCAGGACTGGGCAGTTCATGTCGCTCTAGTAGAGGACGGTCAGCCGACCCACGCTGCTGTTGGTCTGCCGGATCACGGCCAGGTTTTCCACACGGGTGAGGCCAAAGCTGTGCAGGGGCCGCGTGCGGGCAAGATTGTCGTATCGCGTACTCGCCCACCGGCTGTGGCGAAGTACGTCGCTGACAAGCTAGGCATGGAGCTGGTGGAGATGGGCTCCGCTGGTGCGAAGGCAATGCACGTGCTGCTCGGTGACTACGACGCCTACATCCACGACGGTGGTCAGTACGAGTGGGACTCGGCAGCGCCGGTTGGTGTCGCTAAGTCCGCAGGGCTTTTTGTCAGCCGCCTAGACGGCTCCGCGCCGACCTACAATAATGTCGATACTTTCCTGCCGGATATGCTGTTCTGCCGACCGGACCTGTCGGAGGAGATTCTGGCACTGGTAAAGGAATTCAAGGATCAAGAGCAGAAGTAGGTAAGCTAGGGCGGCTATGACCGACTCCACTGACATCACGACACAGGCTCATCAGGGCATTAAGACTCCGTACGAGGATTTGCTACGCGAAATTCTCGCTGACGGAGCAGCTAAATCAGACCGCACTGGCACGGGCACTCGCTCAGTGTTCGGCCGCCAGCTGCGCTTTGATCTGAGCGAGGGCTTCCCACTGATCACCACTAAGAAGGTGCACCTGAAGTCCATCGTGTACGAGCTGTTGTGGTTCCTCCGCGGCGATTCAAACGTCCGGTGGCTCCAGGATCATGGGGTGACTATTTGGGACGAGTGGGCAGACGACAACGGCGACCTCGGTCCGGTCTATGGCGTGCAGTGGCGCTCTTGGCCCACTCCAGATGGGCACCACATCGATCAGATCGCACAAGCGCTGGAGACTCTGAAGTCCAACCCGGATAGCCGCCGCAACATCGTCAGCGCCTGGAATGTCTCCGAGATTTCCAATATGGCGCTGCCGCCGTGCCATCTGCTGTTCCAGTTCTACGTCGCAGATGGCAAGCTCAGCTGCCAGCTCTACCAGCGCAGCGCGGACATGTTCCTGGGCGTGCCGTTTAACATTGCTTCCTATGCACTGTTGACGCACATGATGGCGCAGCAGGCGGGCTTGGATGTTGGTGAGTTCATCTGGACCGGTGGTGATTGCCACATCTACGACAACCACATTGAACAGTGCGAACTGCAGGTCTCCCGTGAGCCGCGCCCCTACCCCACGCTGAAGCTTCGGAAGGCCGACAGCATTTTCGACTACGCTTACGAGGACATTGAGGTCATCGGCTACGACCCGCATCCTCTGATTCGCGGTCAGGTGGCTGTCTAAGTCAGCGAAAGGTGAGTGTCGACATGAACGAGTCCACCGCTTCCACCAGCGCAAGACCCCCGTTTGTAGGGATGATCTGGGCGCAGTCTCGAGCCGGCATTATCGGCGACGGTGCGACTATGCCCTGGCATCTGCCTGAAGATCTTCAGCATTTCAAAACAACGACGATGGGCGCACCGGTCATCATGGGGCGTCGCACGTGGGACTCGCTGAATCCCAAGTTCCGACCACTCCCCGGTCGTCGAAACATCGTCCTTTCACGCTCCGTGTCCGATTTCCCCGGCGCCGAGTCCGCAACCAGCCTCGAAGCCGCGCTCGCAGCCGTCGCCGACGAACCTGCAGCGTGGGTAATCGGAGGCGGGCGCGTCTATCGTGACGCACTTTCGCTTGCCGACGAATGCGTGGTCACCGACATTGATACTGATGTCAGCGTCCCGGTACCGGTCATGGCTCCCGACCTCTACGACTGGGTTCGCGTCGAGGATGGTCCGTGGCAGACGTCAACGACCGGCCTACGCTACCGCTTCTGCACGTGGCGGCGGCTAGAGGATTAGATTCTTTGGCAATTCGTTATCCGCGGCATACCAATGGAATATCGGCCTTGGTCCGCGCGTTGAACGAAGCATGACTGATGTGAAGACTCCACAGACCACCGAACACGTGACCATTTACGCTGCAGCCTGGTGTCCTTTCTGCCAGAACCTTATTGCTGGCCTGAAGGAAAACGGCACTCCGTTTGAGGCCTGGGATGTCGAAAAGCACGACGACCTTTCGAAGTGGGTTGAGTCCGTCAATGATGGCAACCGCGTTGTTCCGACCGTGCTGTACTCCGATGGTGTGCACGCCACGAATCCGTCGGTTGAGGAAGTCACCGCTAAGTACGCTGAGCTTTCCGGCAAGTAATTAACAAGCTAAGTATTTAAAAAGCCGAGCCCCACTTTCGGGGCTCGGCTTTTTAAGTATGAATACGACCGGTCATGCTGCCAGTCGCGATACCAGCATTAGTCCAGATCGTCGTGTGCCATCAGCTGACGAGCAGCCTCAGTAATCGAGCCAGACAGTGACGGGTAGACGGAGAAGGAGCTTGCCAGGTCATCGACGGTGAGCTGGTTGGAAACACACACCGCAATTGGCAGAATCAGCTCCGAGGCAGTCGGAGCGACCACCACACCACCGATAATCATGCCGGAGTTCTTACGGCAGAACAGCTTGACAAAACCGTGGCGCAGCGAGCGCATCTTCGCACGCGGGTTACCTGCCAGTGGGAAAACCTCAACGCGAGCGGAGACCTCACCGGACTCAATCTGAGCCTGGGAAACACCGACAGTCGCAATCTCTGGGCGGGTGAACACTGCCGACGAAACGGTGCGCAGGCGAATCGGAGATACGCCTTCACCGAGGGCGTGGTACATCGCAATACGGCCCTGCATAGCTGCAACGGAAGCCAGCGGGAACAAGTCGGTGCAGTCACCGGCAGCGTAGATACCCGGCACGTTGGTACGGGAAACACGGTCGACGTGAATATGGCCAGAAGGAGTCAGTTTTACGCCACTTGCTTCCAGGCCCATATCCGCGGTGTTCGGAATCGAACCGACGGTCATCAACGCGTGGGAACCGAAGACCTCACGGCCGTCGGAAGTGACGACGCGAACGCCGCCATCCTCCGTGCGTTCGACAAGATCACAGCGGGCGTTCTTAACAACGTCCACACCGCGCTCCAGTAGGACTTCCTCTAGGGCATCTGCAGCGTCGGCATCCTCGTGCGGCAGGATGCGATCACGCGAGGCGACCATGGTGACCTTCACACCCAGCTCGGTGAACGAGGATACGAACTCAGCACCAGTCACACCGGAACCGACCACAATGAGGTGCTCCGGCAGCTCCTCCAGTTCGTAGACCTGACGCCAGGTCAGAATACGGTCACCATCAGGAATCGCACCCGGCAGAATGCGCGGGGACGCACCGGTGCTGACCAGCACCAGGTCGGCTTCAAGAGTGACCTCGCCGCCCTCGAGCAAGTCGACGGTGACGTAGTGAGTTACACGGCCCGGGTCGTGGTCATCGAGGCGACCGCGGCCCTGCAGCATCTTGATGCCCTCACGCTCCATCTGCGCGCGAACATCGTCGGACTGCTGCTGAGCCAGGCGCTTAACGCGCTCGTTGACCGCAGTGAAGTCGATTTTGCGCTGGGAAAAGTCCGGACGCAGACCCATCTCGTCCGCACGACGCATATCGGTACGAACGCCCGTCGCCGCGATGAAGGCCTTAGAGGGAACGCAATCCCACAGGACGGAAGAACCGCCCATCCCGGCATCCTCAACCACAGTGACTTCAGCACCGTACTTGGCGCCAACCAGCGCTGCTTCGTAGCCGGCTGGGCCGCCGCCAATGATTACGATCCTCTGTGCCACAAATCCTCCAAAGTTGCCGTGGATATCACAATGTAACTACCGCGGGAGGCATTTTCCCCGCTTTGCCCCCATAGTCTAACGGACAGTCATGGTTGACTGCGCGCCGTCCTCATAGCGAGCAACAATGCCAGCGAAGAGTTTCACACCAACGCCCAGGCAACGCTCGTCCACGATTAGGTCATCTCGGTGCAAATCGTGCTTGTCGCCGCGGCCGGACCAGCAGCCCAAGCGGGCCATCGCGCCCGGGACGTGCTCGAGATACCAACCGAAGTCCTCGCCACCGGACGACTGTGGGGCCTGAATGACAGCATTCTCGTCCACTCGTCGCACTGCTTCCGCAATCAGGGCGGTGCAGTATTCGTCGTTAAGCACAGGCGGCACGCCACGCTCGTAATTGATGGTGCACTCTGCGCCGGTCGGGGCGAGGACTTGTTCAATGAGTTCGCGAACCAGTGGATCGATGTCGCGCCAGGTCTTGATGTCCGCGGTGCGCAGGGTGCCGCTGACGCTGCCTTCCGACGGAATCGCGTTGTGTGCATACCCGGAGTGAACGGAGCCGAACGTGAGCACGGTGCCAGTGCGTGGGTCGACGCGTCGTGACAGCAAGCCGGGCAAATCGACAATCAATTTGCCCAGCGCATAGACAACATCGGCTGTCATCTGCGGACGGGAAGTATGCCCGCCCGGGCCATGCACCTGAATCTCCAACGTGTCGGCCGCAGAGGTGATGGCACCTGTTCGAACGCCGACGTGACCGACGCGCAGCTTCGGCTCACAGTGGACGGCAAAAATACGCTCAACGCCATTGAGCGCACCGGCAGCGATAACCTCGGGTGCACCGCCAACCATGACCTCCTCGGCGGGTTGGAAAATGAAACGCAGCGGCGTCGGCAACGTGTGCTTCTCGTGGTACTCAGCCATAGCCAGAGCCGTCGCGAGCGTAATCGTGGTGTGAAAATCATGCCCGCAGGCGTGCATGACGCCATCGTTGGTGCTGGCAAACTCCAGCCCCGTGGTCTCTGTAATTGGAAGCGCGTCTATATCGCCGCGGAAAGCGAGACGTCCCGGGAGTTCACCTCCGGCTTCGCTACCGGCGAGTTCGTCTTCACCAATGTCGACCATCAGGCCGGTGTTGGGAAACAGCACTGGTTTCAGCCCTGCAGCACGCAGCTTCTCCTCCACAAAAGCCGTGGTGGCGTGCTCCATGTGAGATAGCTCTGGGTGCGCATGAAGATGCCGCCGCCACTCGAGAATCTCGTTCGCGTGCTCGGCCCACCAGTGCTTAATAAACTCCTCAATCACAACTCTCCAGTGTAAGCGCTCCACCGACAGGCCGTAACAAGAGGCCTACCGACGACTGCGCCAGCGACAGCAGTGGCCGGCAAGCGCTTGAATGTCAGCGCCAGACGTACGCATGACCAGGAGTCACTTCTTTAACTTTGGCCTCTTCAATTATCAGATGTTTCACATTTTGAGGAAGTCTGCGATGATAATAGGCATGTCCGGCAATGGCACACCTAAGTCTCTCAGCATCCCCATCATCATCGTGGCCACCGCACTCGTGGTCGTCATCGGCATCGCCATCGGCCTGTCGCTGAACAATAGTGATGAGCCCCAGCGTCCGGAGGTCCCCTCCTCCTCGCAGCCGACGTCGCCCAGTTCGACACCGCCGTCCTCGACGAGTTCGACTTCTACGAGCAAGTCGACCACCACGACCACAACTACGTCGAAGTCCTCCGAGACGTCGTCAAGCACGCCGAGCACTTCGACATCGTCCTCGTCGTCAAGCACGCCGAGCACCACGTCTTCGCCATCCACGACGACGAGCTCAGAGCCGACAACAGCTCCGGAGGGACAGGACTTCGGCACTGGCCGCTCCGACTTAGACGGCCTGGGCTTCGTGGGCAGCTCCGCACGCTGCGACAACGGTGACCGCGCCTTTGCTGTTATCGCCGCTGAACAGGGAATTAAGGCTGCTGCTTGTGAGACGCGCTCCGGCGAGAAGTACTACCGCTCGGATACACCACAGGGTTCCGGATCGATGGACATCATCGTCGATGAGGGCGACCGCGTTGTTGCACAAAACGGCTCGTACAAGTACCAGATGTCCCCCGACGGAGTTCTTGTGACCAAGGACAACGAGGTCGTCAAGAAGTACGCGGCAGAAGCCTGGGGAACTGCCTAAGAGATCAATTTAAAGATCAATGTTGCGGGGACCGTAGAGGCGGTCGCCCGCATCTCCCAACCCCGGCACGATGTAGGCATCCTCGTTGAGATCCGGGTCCACCACAGTGGTGACAAGACGCACCGGGAAACCGGATTCCTTCAAGGCGTCGACACCCTGCTGTGCAGAAATGATGCACACGGCCGTGATGTTGTCCGCTCCGCGATCCACCAACAGCTTCAGGGCATGCAGCAGTGAACCGCCGGTTGCCAGCATTGGGTCGACCAGGAAGACAGTGCGCCCGGACAGATCCTCCGGCAGCGCCTCGAGGTACGGCACCGGCTCATGGGTTTCCTCATTACGAGCCAAGCCAATAAAGCCCACCTGCGCATCCGGAATCATCGACAGCGACGGATCGATCATGCCAAGCCCCGCACGAATGACGGGAACAATAATCGGCGGATCCTGCAGACGGTAACCCGGCGCGGTAGTGATTGGGGTCTGAACATCGAAGTTATCGACGGGCAGCTCCCGGCTTGCCTCGTAAATCAGCATTGCGCCCAGATCGGCGAGTGCCGCACGGAAGCCCGCGTTATCAGTGCGCGCGTCGCGCAGAATGGTCAAACGTGACTGTGCCAAGGGATGGTTGACAACGGTAATCTCCATGCCTTCCAAAATACATTGCTTTGCTTTTGCTGCTCTGGTGCCGGCATCGCAAGTTTCTGAAAACGCGTTCCCCAAAAAGATGGAACCGAATCGGCCTTTTTCGCGCCTAACAATACGAGGGCTTTTTACTGCGCCCTATTTGCGCAAGCCCGCCTACTACCAAACCACTTGCCACTCAGCCGCCGTCCGAACCCCGCTAGCCGTTCTGCCACAGCACTGAGTGTTTAACTACACGCGAATTTCCTAGAGAGGCCGTCAACATTGTCCCGTCCATCACCACACAGTTCCCACAGCCAATCGTTTCTCTCTCCGGCCACTAGCGGGAATGACTCAGTCTTTACGCTGGTGCCAGAGCTTATTTCTGCCGATGCCACTCGCCTTGACGCGTTGTCGCAGCAGGTCAGCGGCGCTGACTTGGGCATCAGCGCACTGCTCTCGCTTGGCGACGTCCCGTTTGCTGGGCCCTTCTGTCACGCTGTAGCCACTGCTCTACAGCGCCAACACGAGCATGTAGCTGAGCTGAATGAGTACGGCACCAGCGCTGCTCGTGCACTGAACGCTCTTGTCTCTGCGGTGTCCACTGCTGAAGATGCCGGCGCATATGCGCTGCAGTCCATCTCACCGAAAATGGGAGCCGTTGCAACTCGCGGAATGGGCGGTGCGTGATGCTTCCCACCAATCTACTTACGGAGGTCCCCACCGCGATTGCACAACAGCTAAGTCCTGCCATCGCACCCGCACTGGCAGGACTTGCTGGGGCCGCAATACCCGCCGCGAGTACCGCCTGGCGCTCAGTGGCAGATTCCGTTGACCGCAACTGGGGCGATGGTGCTGGTTCCGGAGCAGGGGCCGCGGGAACAAGTCTCAAACGGGCTGCAAATGCGGCAGCCGACTTGGAAACTCGCGCCGGAACCATTGACAGTGACATTGCCAAGGGGCTGGCCGCAGTAATGTCAGCGGCCACTGATTTGGCCCGGATTGCCATGGATTTTGTCACTTCCGCCATGGGCTCGTTGACTGCGACGGCTGCGGGGCCCGCTGGTCTCGCCGCGACCGGCGCCAGCCTAGCCTCAGCGGCCAGTTCCGCGATCTCCCAGGCCATTGCGCGGCTCATGAAACTAGAGCAAGAACTGCGACCTCTGGTGCAGTCGCTGATACAGCAAGCGAGTACCGCGGTGGACACCCCTACCCCACCTCACTCGGCACAGTTGGAGGCCCCAGGTATCACTCAAGCCGCCCTCGCTTCTACGTCTACGAACACCCCAGGATCGGCTAGCGCTACCGACGCTGCAGATGGTTCGGAGGCGTCGTCCGATTCGGGCAGCGCGCCGGTACCTGCGGATGCTGGAGCTGGCGCGCCCACACCAGAGGCCCAAGCTGCGGTGAAGGCTGCACTCAGTGCCGTCGGAACGCCCTATGGTTGGGGCGGAAATACTCCGGGGCAGGCGCTCGATTGTTCAGGCTTAACGCACTGGGCCTACGGGCAAGCTGGTGTTGATATTCCCCGCACGGCAGAAGCACAGGCCGTCGGCAGACAGGTGAGCCAGGATGAACTGCTACCTGGCGATCTTGCAGTGTGGGACGGCCATGTCGCCATGGTTATCGGTGACGGAAAGATGGTCGAAGCGGGCGATCCGGTGCAGGTAAACCCCGTGCGTACGACCAACATCGGCATGCCGTTTAAGGGGTTCTACCGTCCGACCGGATAGTGCGGTGGGTATCTGCGTCGTAAAACTTCTAAGATAGGAATACGCAAACTTGCCACCCGTGGGGGCGCTGCAGGTATGACAATTTTTGAGTTTTAATAATCACCGACAAGCAGAAGGGCTGCGACGAAAACTATGGCCAGGAAAGGCATCGTTCCTATCGAACTCGAGCTGACCTCGGGCACCTTTTACACGTTGTGGGCTCCAAGCTGGCGTGAGGGTGGCTCCGAGTGGCAGGCTCTGCTCGGCCGCGGTGATGACATCTATTTGTTCTCATCGGCGGCAAAGCTCCTGGCTTTCCTACAGTCGGATGCTCCTCACGACTTCACGCAGCACCCCAGCTGGCGCAACTTCAACCAGCAGCTACCGGGAGCTGCCATCGCGGCGCCACGCCACCGCTATGACCTGATTGGGCTGCCAGAGATTCTGGCCGGCCGGGCCGACTACGACCATGTTTCGCGCGCAGATCGCATTCTTGCCATCACTCGCTCGATTGGTGCAATCGCGGATCTCACTCCAATCAACCAGATGTTCGCCTCTCACTCTGTCCTGGCTGCCACACAAAATGGTGCTGATCACTTCCAGGGCAGTGGCGCCGCTCAGTGGTCGGCTATCGGCAATGTCATCTTGACCAACTGGGACAATTGCATTGACGCTATCGACGCCATCGGCGCAAATACTCCGAGCATCGATGAAGAGTCTGAAACCGCTGCTGCAGCCGCATTAAAGGAAGCGGAGGCCGCGGAGCGTGAGCGTCGTGAAGCAGCGGAGAAGAAGCGCGAAGAGGAAAAGAAGTCCGCAGAGGAGACCGCCGGCGATCCGTACGACCAGACGGTGTGGGCCAACGCTGGCATCGACCCGATCAAGATCTCCATCGCTGGCCGCACGCTCTACACCTTGCGTTGTTACATGGGGCGTCGCCCGCTATTCCTGGGCAGCGCCGGTGAGATTCACACGTTCTCACAGCCCCGCACGATGGTGCGTTGGCTGCTGGAGCACAAGCATCACGACATGTCGGCGCTGACGACGTGGGATGAAATCATCACCGCGGCCAACGCAGGTGAACTGGAGGCCGTAGTGCACGAGGACAATGAGTACTCGTTTACCGGTCTGGCCGAGGACATTGAAAAGGGCCCGAACGCCGTGGACACCGCCCAGCTCGCCCGCGCGTACGAGCTACTCGCAGACGCCGCTGACTGGGCTGGAGATGATGCCGTGAACGAGGTACTGGCGGGCAACCAGCAGCTGCAGTGGCTGCTGAACTTCCTGCTGGACACCGGAGAAATGTCCGAGCCAGTTCCGCCTTACGACGATGAGGCCGAGGGCTGGAGGCAGCTGGAGAAGGACTTGGCCGCTCGGTTCACGACCAAGATCTAGCTCCTCCCAGCAAAGCTGGCCGGCGCTGGCTAGTCCAGCGTCAGGTTCAGCTCATCTTCGGCACCGAAACCCGCACCGTTGACATCAGTTTCGATGTCCTCGTCGCTGTTGTCGATAAGCTGCAGGTAAGCGGGGTAAATAATGGTGTCCATGATGTGCTCGCGGGTCGGCAGATCCACGAATGCATTGTTTAGCGCATTCGAGGTCAGTTCGAACAGCTCGCTGTAGCCGTAACCGAAGTTCTCCACCAACTCCATGCACTCCCGGGTCATGGAAGTCGCACCAATCAGACGGTTATCCGTGTTGACCGTGCAGGCGAAACTCATATCGTCGAGAAGCGAGAACGGGTGATCCGCAACGCTGTCACAGACACCAGTCTGAACGTTGGAGGTCGGGCAGATTTCCAGCGGAATCTGGCGGTCACGAATAGCGGAGGCAACCTCCTGGCATTCGATGCCCTCGAGGGAAGCACCGAAGTCCTCGTAGATGCGCACGCCGTGACCCAGGCGGCGAGCACCTTGCACGACAGCGTCCTGCAACGAATCCACACCGGCGTCTTCACCTGCGTGAATGGTGACCGGAATGAGGTTTTCCCGCAGCATGGTGAATGCTTCGGCATGGTTAGCCGGTGGGAAGCCGTTTTCCGGTCCAGCGATGTCAAAACCGACAACGTACCCGTCGGAGTTCTTCCCGTAGTTGTCGATGACCAGCTGTGCGACTTCCTTGGAATTGTCATTCTGGCGCATCGCACAGACCAGCAGACGTGCGGTGATGTGCTTTCCCTCAGCGGCGGCATGGGCTTCACCCTGCGCCAGGCCTTCGACCAGCGCGTCGATGACAGCCTGCATATCCAGGCCCTTTTCCAAATGGTTTTCCGGAGCCAGGCGCAGCTCAGCGTAGACGACGTTGTCGGCGGCCAGATCCTCGACGGCCTCACGCGCCACGCGCGTCAGCGACTCAGCGGTCTGCATGACGGCGCAGGTGTGCGCGAAGGCGGCCAGGTAGCTCGGCAACGAGCCAGAGTTGCCGGTATCAATGAACCACTTCTCCAGTTCATCCACGTCGGTGGTGGGCAACTGATCGGTGTAACCGCAGTCCGCGGCCAGGTCGATAACGGTCTGCGGGCGCAGGCCGCCATCGAGGTGATCGTGAAGCAGTACCTTGGGCAGGCTGGCGACAACCTTGCGCATCTCATCGAGATTCGATGCCGAAGACTGTGTGTCCAGAGACTGAGCATCACTGTGCAAAGAATTAGTCATAATGGCCAGACTATCGGTATTGTGCCCTCCGCTTCTACTTCACTGCCGGTGAATCGTAATTCTGCTTTGTACAAAGGCTTCCGCTCCCCCGTTTTCCCCCATCCACACACGACGAATACGTCATTTCGGGTGACGTTTTACTACCCTTATCTCATCATGTTTCCCTCTCGCCGCTTCTCATCTGCCGTTACGCTGCTAGCTACCAGCGCTCTGCTTCTGCCGAGCACCGCCCCCGCAGCCATGGCGCAGAGCACCTCGCTTACCGACGACGCCCCGATTGTCGGTCCCGCACCTGATATCCGTGACACGGAGGGCTGCCCCTACAAGACCTTTCCACCAGCACCAGTGGATTCCTCTGAGGTTCCGGCTCCCGGCGAAACATCTCCCGCTCCACTTCCGGTTCCTCAAAAGCCGGCTGGAGGTAGCAAGATGTCCGCCTGCGGCATTGTCAGCGGTGAGGGGTTTGACGTTCCGAAGGACCTCTCCGCCTCTGCATGGACGGTGTTCGATTTGAAATCCGGCGATGTCCTTGCGGCGAAGGACCCGCACGGCCGCTACCGTCCGGCATCGATTATTAAGGTGCTGCTGGCGATGGAGGCAATCGAGAATTTGAAGCTCGACACCCCAGTCAAGGCGACCTTCGAGGACGCGAACATGGAGGGCTCTCGTGTCGGCATCGTCGAGGACGTGAACTACTCGGTAGAAACGCTCCTGACTGGTCTGTTGCTTAACTCCGGCAACGACACCGGCCACGCCTTGGCTCGCGAACTTGGTGGCATGGATAAGACCACAGAGAAGGTCAATGCCCTGGCAAAGAAGTTGGGGGCGACGGATACGCGAGTGGTCAACCCGACTGGTCTCGATGCTCCGGGACAGATGACGTCGGCATACGACATGTCACTGTTCTTCCAGCACGCATTCAACAATGAGACCTATCGCAAGCTCTCGGCCACCCGCCTGGCCACCATCCCCGGAGACAAGGCTCTCGAGGTCGATGACTTCGAAATCGCCAACGACAATCAGCTGATTGCCCAGGACTACCCCGGCGCCCTTGGAGGCAAGACTGGTTTTACCGACGATGCCCGTCACACCTTCGCTGGGGTGGCTGAGCGCGATGGCCGTCGTCTCGGCGTCATCGTTCTCGACGTCACTGTGGAGGATTCACCGCGCCCCTGGGAGCAGGCGGCATCGCTTCTCGACGCCGGCTTCGCGGCACCGCAGGACAGCTCTGTCGGTGTCCTCGAAGCGGAAGCGACTGAGGATAAGTTGGTAGAAAAATTGCCCGATATCCTGGACAACGAGTCAACAGGAACCGGGCTAAAAATTACTGTCAGCGCTGCCATCGTAGGTGTCATCGCATTGATTGCGATGGTCACCTACCGCTTCGGCAGACGCGATCGCGGCTAATTATTTCGAACCGAGCAGGCGGTTCAATCCGGACGGGTTGGCCGCTTCCGCACGGACGTTAATGACAGCAGGAGCAGGTGCATCCAGCTCCTCGTCGGCAAGCGCTTCTTCGGTCGTCGCCGTCCAGGCGGTGGCGTACATAGTGATGCGCCAGATGAGGTAGAAAACGACCATCAAACCGATGACCGGACCGAAAACTGCACCGGCCGGGTTCGACAGGGCGTTGGAGAAGAAAACGCTACCGAGCTGCTTGACAACCTCAAGGCCAATCGCACCGATAATCGCACCCTTTGCCGCAGAGCGGAACGGGGCGCCCCCGCGCGGCAGGAAAGCGAGCATCCAGAAGAACAGCAGCCAGTTGGCAACGAGACCAATGGCGATGGCAATCAATCCCGCAATAATTGTGATTCCCGGGACATGAGCCAGACCAATCTTGTCCAGCAGGGACTGGGTCAGTCCGGAAGAGCCGGCTGCGGTGACAGCGAAGGTCAGCAGGATCATAACCAGCATGCCCAGCAGACGCAGCAGGTCGCGAACCTTTCCCACCACGAAGTTGCTAGCGCCCAGCGGGCGCTTCCACAGCTGTGTCACTGCGTTGGAGAGGTTGCCCATCCAACCAAGACCCGACCACAGGGTGGCAATGAAACCGACGGTGAAGACGCCACCTGCCTGATCGATCGCGCCTTCGATAATTGCGTTGATGGTGTCGCCCATCGACCCATCGATGGAGTCGGTGATAGCGGACTGGATTTGCTCAAGCAGCTGCTCATTGCCACGCAGCACAAGCGCGAGGATGGCAAATGCCGTCATGATTAGGGGGAAAATCGACAGCACGGAGAAGTACGTGACAGCGGCGGCAAAAAAGTTACCGCCCTGCTCGGAGTAGCGCTCCTGCATCCGCATAACGTGATCGAACCACGCCCACTTTTCGCGGAGGCGGTCGATTGCGCTCGGTTCATCGGCGTGTACACGCTCGATGCCATAGCGGTCCGTTCTCTTCGGATCTTTTTGAGTAGAGGTTGCCATGTCCCCTACCTTAACGTGCCAGCTTTCGGTACGGAGACTGAAGCGCAGAGTCTACAGCTGAATTAACGGTTGGCGGCCTTCAGGAACCCGACTCGCTCGTACACATCTGCAAGTGTCTTGGCGGCAACTTCACGGGCACGGTCAGCGCCTTCGGCCAGGATCCGTTCCAACTCACCACGATCGGCCATGAGCTCCTCATAGCGTGCACGCAGTGGCGTGGTGAATGCCTCCAGCGCATCTGCGGTATCAGCCTTCAGCTGGCCGTAGCCAGCGCCTTCGTAGCCGGCAACGAGCTCGTCGACAGGCTTGTCGGTCAACGCCGACTGAATGACCAGCAGGTTGGAAACGCCCGGCTTGTTCTCACGGTCGAAGCGGATCTCTCCGTCATTGTCGGTAACGGCCGAGCGAATGCGCTTGGCGGAGACCTTCGGGTCGTCCAAGAGGTTAATAATGCCCTTCGGATTTGCACCCGACTTGCTCATCTTCGAGGTCGGATCCTGCAAGTCGTAAATTTTCGCGGAGCCTTCCATGATGTGTGGATCCGGCACCACGAAGGTCTTCTTGTAGCGGGAGTTGAAGCGCTGCGCCAGGTTACGCGTCAGTTCGAGGTGCTGGCGCTGATCCTCCCCCACCGGCACCAGCTGTGGGCGGTAGAGCAAGATGTCGGCAGCCATCAACATGGGGTACGCGAACAAACCAGCGGAGGTATGTTCCGCGCCCTGACGAGAGGACTTGTCCTTGAACTGCGTCATACGGCTGGCTTCACCAAAGCCAGTCAAGCAGGTCAACACCCATCCGAGCTCCGCGTGCTCGGGCACATGCGACTGCACGAAGAGCACCGACTTCTCCGGATCAATACCGAGTGCAATCAGCTGTGCGGCACCTGCGATAGTGCGCTGACGCAGCTCCTTCGGATTCTGCTCGACAGTGATGGCGTGCAGGTCTGGAATGAAGTAGTAAGCGTCGAAGTCATCCTGCAGATTAATCCAGTTCTTCAATGCACCCAGGTAGTTGCCCAGGTGGTAGGAATCTGCGGTCGGCTGAATGCCGGACAGAACGCGCTGCTTACGAGCACTCGGTGCAGGATTAGTTGCCTCAGGACCCTTGCTTTCACTCATAGCCAATAAGTCTAGCGCGAGGCCCGCAGTTGAGAGTCGACGACGTACCCGTTTCGACAACACCACGGGCTTTTGCAGGAAACCGACTGCCAAAAGCTAGCCCCGACGCCCCTCGTCCCCCTGCTCCACAAGCATTCGATCGGATAGCAATTTGACGGTGCGCGCCGCAGCGGCTGGCGATTCCTCGGGGTACAGTGCGCGCACCAACGTGATCGCTGGGCGAATGCCGTGTTCAGAGAGAACACGGCGAACACGCTCACGCTCCCCCTGGGTCAACTCGAGCGGGGCTACGGGTGGCCTACGGGTGTAGGACACGACCATCACGGCTCCCAGCAGAACAATGAGTCCGAGGGAAATCCACAGTGGCCACGCGTAGGCAAAAGACAGCACGATAAACGCAACAATGACACCGGAAGTCACGACCACTGGGACATTGACAGCAGTGCCAGGGTCGTTCTGCAGACTCCGTGCGATGGCTTCCAAATCGGCCATCTGGTGCCGCTTGTTATCGCTCTCGCCGTTTTTCACTGGGGATGTCCTCTCCTTTCCTGGTCCGCACCGAGCTCGCTTCAAGTCCCGCGCAGATTCGCGCTTGGGTTTTACAGCGGCTGAAGTCCCATCAGTCCTTCTTCAAATCTTAGGCGCTCGCGTCCCAAGTGCCGAACTAACCCACAGGTATTATTGGACTAATTCAATTCTCTTATCCGTCAGGAGTCCCATGCTCGCTGCCATTGCGGTTGCCGTCTTCATCCTGCTGGTCCCAGGCGCAGTTCTCGGTTGGGCCAGTGGGCTACGTCCCACGCTCGCGTTGGCATCTGCCGGCCCATTAATGCTGGGTGTGACCGGTTTTTCCGCATGGTTGTCTCACGCGCTCGGGCTGGATTACACCTGGCTCTTCGTGGCCGGCATGTGGGCATGGTTCTGTGCTATTGGCTATCTGGTGCGCAGATTCGTCCCCCGAGCAACGCCCGAAGACGGCTTCGATTCCGGCGTTGTCACCGCGATGATTGTCGTCGGAGTTACGGTAGTCGGCTCGATGCGCGCCATGCTCGTGCTTAACGACGTCCCTGGCGGCCCCGGCGCTATCCGCGAAGCCTGGGACATGCTCTGGCATACCAACTTCCTCCGGTTCATTGACGAGCATGCAATAGCCTCGCCCACCGCGGCCGGTGACCTGATGAATCAGGAGACCGGGGCCGAAATGTTCTACCCCACCGGCTGGCATGCCATGGCGGGGCTGCTGCCCGGCTCGGTCTTCCTCGATTCCAACGTGTTTGCGTTCTTGGCCCCGGCGCTGCTTGTTCCCGCAGCAACTGCGGTGCTAGCCCGCACCGCAGTTGGTCCTAAGTGGGCGGCCTATGCCGGTCCCGCAGCTGCCGTCGCGACGCTGATGCTTCCGGAGATTTGGGTGGCCCTTTGGCGCACCTCCTCCATGCCGTATCTGCTCGCGGTGGCCGCTTTGCCGATTGCTGCGGCTTTGACCATGCGGGGCTATATTGTCCCCGCTGCGCTTGCCCTGGTCGGCACGTTTATCACCCACCCGGCCGGCGCAATTGCTGCCGTGCTCTTTGTTGGCTTGTGGTTGATTACCCAACCGAGCGTCAGTGGCCTAGTTCGCACGCTAATTATCGGCGCGCTCGCCCTGGTGATGACTCTCCCGGCAGCTTTGTCCGCGAGGGGGCAAGGCGAATCCGTTGCGGGCTTTACCGGCCAAATTGAGATTTCCCGCTCCGAATCACTGTGGCGAACTCTGATTGGGTTTTCCCGCTATGCTGACGAGCCCATCTTTTCCCGGACTGTTCTGGTTCTTGTGCTCATCGGCCTGGTGGTGGCGCTTGTCTCTCGCCTGCCAGACAGCCCATGGGCTCCGTGGCCGGCACTGGTTTTCGGGCTGCTCTTTGTGGTGTCCGATAGTGCGCAGTCCCGTTGGTCAGAGCCGTTCGGCACCTATCTGAAGTTTATTGGCACTTTCTTCTACGACATGCCGTACCGCATGCAGGCGGTTATGGGAATTCTGCGCGCAGTGCTGGTCGGCTACGCAGTCGCGGCTGCCGTTGTCGGGATTGTGGCTGCGGCGCAGTGGATCGTCGCAAAGCGAGATCAGCCGACCAAGTCGTGGAATCCTGCGCTGGCGATGGGGCTCGTAGCGGCACTGGCGATTGTGCCTGCGACCTGGGCGAGTGGGCCTGCTCAGCGCGAGGCAATTCGCCAGAGTTTCGGAAGCACGTTTGTGACCGCTGCGGACATGGAAGCTATTGATTGGCTGTCCGCACAGCCGCATGCGTTTGAGGGGCATATTCTCAATGACCGTCGTGACGGTTCTGCGTGGATGTATGCCATCGCCGGACTGCCGACCCTGTTCCGCCATTTCTCCTTCTCCGACAAAACTGCCGAGGCGAGCAACAAGCTGCCGATAAACGTTGACCTGCTGGGCTCACATCCAGAGTTCGATGCCATGGCGAAGAAATTGGGAGTGCACTACATCATTAGTTCCCCGCCGGGTGTGAACACGGATGGCACGGAGGCGCTGTCGATGCGTTCCTGGGCATGGCACGCGCCGGGGCTCACGCCTGTGTATCACAACAGCTCGGTGATGATTTTCGCGGTCAACAAGATGTTTTCACCGGAAGAGTTGCACGCTGTTGTCAACAGTTCCCCACACCGCCCGGCGCGCCCCAATCCGCTGTGGATGCCTCCGCGCCAGCCAATCGTCCCCTCCCCCGACGAGGCTGTCGATCCGCTCGCCGGCGCGCGCATCACCGTCGACTCTCACCGCGAGGCCATCGAGGCTATCAACGCCTACCTGCCTCGCGCGCTGCGTTTGAGTGGGGATACTTCCGCTCACATCGACAGCATCGTGCAACGCGCCAGCGACAAGCTCCGTCAGCGCGGCGCAATCGTTGGCGCGCATTCGCTTGCCGACGACACGGCGAGCGCAGCCACCGTAATCGTCGGTCGCTCATCAGAGGGCCAAACTCTTTCTGGGGATAACATCGGCGATCGTGGCTTTTCGGTATCCGCTGTGGTGAAGTCTCTCGAACCTGAGGACGATGCTCCTGCCGATTGGCAGTTGGCGGCGGGTGTGCGCGACGGAATGGTGTACCGAGGTTTCAATCCGCACAGCAGTTACAGCACAAACGGGGTGCCAACCGAGTTTCGCACCGGCCTGGCGCCGGCAGTGGCGGTGAACCAGAGTTCGCGGCCACATGCGCCGACAATTGCGCTATCGCTGGGAGCGGTGGGCGCTGAAAAACTCACCCGCGATTTGGCCGACCCCGCTATGCAGGACAAATGGGCCGACGCCATCGTTGACGGCATCGCCTCCATGTTGCGGCAGAACCGGCATCTCGTAACTGCTCCCGAGCCTGAGATAATCCCAGAGTTCGCTGACGTCGGAGCACACTAGTCCGCTCGGGGTTAGGCGTATGCCGGGTTTAGGCGTACTCCACGATCACCGGCGCGTGGTCCGTCCAGCGAAGGTCGTAGGCGGCAGGCTTATCCACTACCGAGCTGACGGCACGCTTGAGCATTGGTTCGGTTACCGCCTGGTAGTCGATCCGCCAGCCGGCATCGGTATCGAACGCCTTACCGCGGTAGGTCCACCAGGACCAGGGACCGTCGGCCTCTGGGTGCAGACGGCGAGTGACATCAAACCACACCGGATCTGCATTGAGCTTCGGGGCCTCCCACACAGAACCATCGGAGAAGGCACCGGATTCCAGCTCCTTGTCGCTGGCCTGTACCTGCGAATCCTGGGGAACCTCATCGGGCCAGCAGCCGAAGACCGAGTCCATCCAGGCACGCTCCTGCGGTAGGAAACCGCTCTTGCGGCGGTTGGTCTTCCAGTTCTTCAAATCCTGTTCGCGGTGGCAGATGTTCCAGTCGCCGCCGATGACTGCGTGGTGACCGTCGCGCCCCTTGGCACCCAGTTCGGCCAGGTAGTCGGAGAAGGCATCGAGGAAGCGGTACTTCTCATCCTGCTTCTCGCTCAGGGCGGCACCAGAGGGCAGGTAGAGGCTGGCAATCTGGACATCCACATCCAGGCCGGTGTCCGCTGCCGGGGCAACACCACTGATAAACCGACCGGATTCTTCGAACTCCTCGGAGCCGATGCCCACCTGGACGTCGTTAAGCGGAAAGCGCGAGAGAATGCCCACGCCGGCGCGCCCCTTGGCACCCAGGTTTTCAGCACCGACCCAATGCCATCCGGCATCGAAAGCGGGCGCGAGGGCCTTGCGTGCCTGGTCGTCGGTGGCGCGGACTTCCTGCAGCAAAACGACATCGGAACTGGTGTGCTTCAGCCACTCCAGCAATCCCAGATTGGTTTCGCTGCGCTCCTTGACGGCGGCGCGGATGCCGTTGACATTGATTGTCGCGATTGTAAGGCTCATGCCCTCATACGTTACCTATGCGTGCACTACGCCTTGAAGACCCCTAGCGCAGTTCGATGCGCTCGGCCTTCTTCGCCTGTGAGCGGCGGTAAAGAACAATGGTCGGCAGAGCGATGAAGATAGCCAACATCGCCAACGTCGCGCCGCCCAAAGCCGGTGCGCGGTAGCCATAACCGGACGCAATGACCCAACCACCGAGCGCCGCTCCGAATGCGTTGGCCATGTTCAATGCGGCCTGGTTGAGTGCTGCCGCCAGCGTCTGTGCGCGACCGGCGACATCCATCAGACGGGTCTGCAGATTAGGCACCAATACCGATCCCAGCAGACCGATAAGGAGGAAGTTGATCGTGCCCAGCACAGCATTCTGTGAGGTGAAGTAGAAGACGCTGAGCATGATTACCATCAGCACCAGCGCAACCATGATGCCCCACTCCCCGATGCGGTCGGAGAGCCAGCCACCGATGTAAGTACCGACAACCATGCCGATGCCGTAGGCCATCAGCACAATCCAGATGTGGTTTTCGCTCATGCCCGCTTCGCGAGTCATAGTCCAGGTGATGTAGGTGTAAACCGCGAACATGCCGCCGAAACCAACGGTGCCAATCGCGACGGTCAGCAGCACCTGCGGTGTCACCAGAGCCGAGAGCTCATCCATCGGACGTGTCTTCGGCATGCGGTTCATATGCGGCACGGCGAACCACAGCGAAACAAATGCAATCAGCCCGATGACCGCGACAAACGCGAAGGCGCTGCGCCAACCGTAAATCTGTCCCAGCACCTGCGCGGCCGGCACACCAATCACAGTCGCCACCGACAACCCCACGCCCGACAGAGCCACCATCTTGCCGCGCTGTCCCGGCTTAGCCAGGGAGGCCGCCACCAGCGCCGCCACCGAGAAATACGCGCCGTGCGGCAGACCGGCAATGAAGCGCGAGACCATGACCGCTTCGAAGGAGCCCAGTGTGCCTGCCCATACCGTCGCACCATTGCCGATGGTAAATGCTGCCATCAGCAGCAGGAGCATGCGCCTGCGCGGAATCGAGCCGGTCAGCACGGTAATTAGCGGTGCGCCCACGACAACACCGAGTGCGTACATCGAAATCATGCGCCCTGCGGCATCCTCATCACGTCCGAAGGCATCAGCGATGTAAGGCAGCAGGCCCATGGCCACAAACTCGGTAACGCCGATGCCGAATGCACCGACCGACAGAGCCACAATCACCAAGATTCGGCGTAGATCAGAGATGTCGTCCTGCACCGGAACAGGACGGCGATGCGAGCTAAACGCTCCCGCACGACGCGC
This sequence comes from Corynebacterium sp. HMSC055G02, assembly GCF_001809065.1. NCBI lineage: Bacteria > Bacillati > Actinomycetota > Actinomycetes > Mycobacteriales > Corynebacteriaceae > Corynebacterium > Corynebacterium sp. HMSC055G02. The sequence goes on from NZ_KV795633.1 coordinate 122,615, forward strand.
ACGCGGTTTGTGGTCGTCGTTGTGGGTTGTTACTTCGCTTGACGACGTCATTGCGACCGTCTCCTTTTCTCTTCTTACGCCAGTTGGTGGACTCTCAGTTCCCCTCGACTTTCGACCCAAGACGGGCTCCCAAAACCGTGAGGGGAGCCGCAAGGGAAAAATGAGACTCTACTCCGCAACACAAAAATTTCGCTATTTAATCCGCCTGTTCCCCGGGTATTTGTGCGCGGAATAACATCTACGGCCATTAGTGGAAGTCGCTCACTCAAGTTCTACTAATACATTTTGCAATCGGCATTGTTTGCCGAGGACTACCATTCCCTCCGAGCGCCACGGACTTCCTACCCATCGAGCGCTCCGGGTCTTCGATGCTTCCGTACTAGCTACCGGGTAAATTGTTTTAAAAGATATTTCGAACTGCAATACCGATAGGATCTTGATCCACTATGGGCGACCGCTATAACCTCTACGAGTCTCTGAAGCTGGATAGCGCAGCCAGCACCGAAGAACTCCATGCAAATCTTTCTAATCAGCTCTCCGAACTGCGAGATGCTGGCGTCTCGGAGTACTCCGGCGAGTTCCAGGAGAAGCTCACTGCGCTGCAGGTGCTTGGCGATGAGGGACGTCGTCGCGAATACGACGCTTTGCTGTCCGATGAGAACGCCACCATCACCATCGCGACGCTGCGCGAGCTGGCAAATCGCCCGGTACCCACTGCGCAGGAATCCTCGTTCCAGACGCAAACCCAGCAAGCACAGTGGTCCGCCCCGACTCAAACCAGTCCTGCGACAGTAACCACCACGGTGACCACGGATGTACCACCGCTGCCTGCAAACGCCACACTGCAGAACATGTGGCAGCGCATGCCACTCATCCCCCGAATCACTACCGGCTTGGTCGGTTTTTCAACTCTGATTGGCATCATCGCAGTTCTGTACGCAATCACGCTCGGCATCCAGGGCGCCAACGATCTCGGCAGCCTAGAGTCATCGTTGGGTGATTCTTGGGATGACATCGGCTACATTATGGGCGCTGCAGCCGCCCTCGTTCTTGTTCCGCTCCTGTTACTGCTGGGAATGATGCTTGTCACCTTGACCGCATACTGGATTCACTCCATCCTCCGCGGTGAAGACTCGACGGCACCAATCTTTTTCTGCGTCACCGTGGCACCACTGGCGTTGGCTATGACCATCATCCCCCTCCTGTTCTTGAGCTCCTGGGTGGATGTAGTCCTCTTCCTCGCAGGTGCCATGCTGATCGCGGCTTGCGTTCTTATGTTCCTCAAGGACATGCGCGCATGGTTCCGCGGCCAGAAACTGGTCAGGACTACCCAGTCGGCGCCGGGGCAGGGCTATGCTCCGCAGTACCCCCAGTCTCAGAACATTCAGGGTTACCAGTTCGGCCAGAACAATCCTCCGAACAATACGCAGAACTAACTAGGCTGCCCTGAACAACCGCGCCGGCGTGCACGACACCCCAGCGCGGTTTTTCGTATTTGAAGGGTTTGAGCGCTGGGACCGTCGTAAAGCGAAAAATGGAATGAAAAGCGGCGAATAAGCGACAAATAATTGCACATTTCGTGACTTGCCTCACATAATTGCGTTATTCATATCACTATCACTGTTTTTGCGCTATGCCCCGACACAACCCAAGATTCAAAACTGGGTTATCGTGGAACAAAACAGATAGGAGACATGAATTATGGCGACAATTATTTGGACCCGTACTGACGAAGCCCCTCTGCTGGCGAGCTACTCGCTGAAGCCAATCGTGGAGGCATTTGCAAGCCAGGCTGGTGTCAATGTTGAAACCCGCGACATCTCCCTCGCAGGCCGCATTCTGGCTCAGTTCCCGGAGCGTCTTTCGGACGAGCAGAAGGTAGAGGATGCGCTGGCAGCCCTGGGCAAGCTGGTCAAGGAGCCGGACGCCAACATCATCAAGCTGCCGAATATCTCTGCATCCGTCCCGCAGATTAAGCGCGCTGTCGCAGAGCTGCAGGAAAAGGGCTATGACATTCCGAAGTACAAGTCGCAGCCGGAAGGCGACGAGGAGACCGCCGACCGCGCCAAGTTCGACAAGGTCAAGGGCTCTGCCGTTAACCCGGTACTGCGTGAGGGCAACTCCGACCGCCGCGCTCCGGAGCCGGTGAAGAACTACGCCCGCAAGCACCCGCACCGCATGGGCGCTTGGTCCGCAGACTCCAAGACCAACGTCGCCACCATGGCCTCCAACGACTTCCGCCACAATGAGAAGTCGGTTGTCATGCCGGAAGACGACAAGCTGACTTACCAGCTCGAGGCTAACGACGGCCAGATCATCACCCTGAAGAAGGACATGCCGGTCCTCAAGGGCGAGATTATTGACGGCACGGGCATGAACGTCCACATCCTGGACAACTTCCTGCGCGCTCAGATTCGCCGCGCACAGCGCGAGAACATCCTGTTCTCCGTGCACCTGAAGGCCACCATGATGAAGGTCTCCGACCCGCTGATCTTCGGCGAGGTTGTCAAGGCCTTCCTGCCATCTGTTTTCCCGAAGTTCGAGTCCAAGCTGGCTGCCGCCAACCTGACTCCGGACAACGGCCTGGGCGCCATGCTCGATGGTCTGCACAAGCTTGACGACGCTACTGCGGCGGCCGTCAAGTCCGCTATCGAGAAGGACCTGAAGGAAGGTCCGGCCCTTTACATGGTCAACTCCGATAAGGGCATCACCAACCTCCACGTTCCGTCTGACGTCATCGTTGACGCCTCCATGCCTGCACTAATCCGCAACGGCGGCAAGGGCTGGGGCCCGGACGGTGAGGAGCGCGACACCCTCGCAGTCATCCCGGACTCTTCCTACGCAGGCGTCTACCAGGCTGTTATCGAGGACTGCCGCGCCAATGGCGCTTTCGACCCGGCCACCATGGGCTCTGTCCCGAACGTCGGCCTGATGGCTCAGAAGGCTGAGGAGTACGGCTCCCACGACAAGACTTTCCAGATTCCGGTTGACGGTGTCCTGCAGGTCATCAACTCCGCTGGCGAGGTTCTGATTGAGCACCACGTCGCCGAGGGTGACATCTGGCGCTCCTGCCAGACCAAGGACGCCCCAATCCGCGACTGGGTGAAGCTGGCCGTCAACCGCGCTCGTATCACTGGCGACCCTGCAGTGTTCTGGCTGGACCCGCAGCGTGCACACGACAACAACCTGATCAGCAAGGTCAACGAGTACCTGGCAGATCACGACACCGAGGGTCTGGATATCCGCATCATGGATCCGGTGTCCGCTACCAAGTTCTCCCTCGAGCGCATCCGCCGCGGCGAGAACACCATTTCCGTAACCGGTAACGTTCTGCGTGACTACCTCACCGACCTGTTCCCGATCATGGAGCTAGGCACCTCCGCCAAGATGCTGTCGGTCGTGCCGCTGATGGCCGGGGGCGGCCTGTTCGAGACCGGTGCAGGCGGTTCCGCACCGAAGCACGTCCAGCAGGTTCAGGAAGAAAACCACCTGCGCTGGGACTCCCTGGGTGAGTTCCTTGCACTGGCCGAGTCCCTGCGCTACGCCGCTGAGCATGACGACGACCCACGTCCACGCGTCCTGGCTGAGGCCCTGGATAAGGCAACCGCTACCCTGCTCGACGAGGGCAAGTCACCGTCCCGCAAGGCTGGCGAAATCGACAACCGCGGCTCCCACTTCTACCTGGCTCTCTACTGGGCACAGGAGCTGGCCAAGCAGGACGAGAACTCCGAGCTGAAGGAAGCTTTCGCCCCGGTTGCTAAGGCTCTCACGGAGAAGGAAGAGTCCATCACCAAGACCCTGATTGATGCTCAGGGCTCCCCGGCTGACCTGGGTGGCTACTTCCTGCCGGACGATGAGAAGACCTCCGCAGTTATGCGTCCGTCCGCTGAGTTCAACGAGATCATCGACGGTCTGAAGAAGTAGGACTAGCTGCTTGCTCCTGGCTGGTCTGGCTGGTCTGGCTGGCCTGGTTGGCCCAGGCTGGCCTAGGCCGACCTAGGCTGACCGCCGGTTTCGGGCGATAGCCCCTCGCTCATGTTGCATTTGATGCACATGGCGTGAGGGGCTTTTTCTATGCCCTGACTTCCTTAACGGCCTTGACAGCTTCCGGCTTGGCTCGCCCGACACTCGGCACCGCAGCGCCCGCCCCCCCCCACAACCGACCACGCCCCAGAGCCAATCAAACCAATCCGTACTAAGCGGACTATAGCACTCTCGACACAGATATACACACCCTCTTACCTTGGGTTTTTCCAAAACTTTGCAATAGACAGCTTGGTTCACTATTGTTTGTAAGCAACGTTTTGAACAATCTCAAAAACCGCAAGGAAGTATCTGAAATGACCACCAAGTACGACAACAGCAACGCCGCCAACTGGGGCCTGTCCACTCGCGCTATTCACGCCGGTTTCGCTCCGGACGCACAGACCTCCGCGCGCAACCTGCCGATTTACAACACCTCCTCCTACGTCTTCGATTCCGCTGAGCACGCTGCCAACCGCTTCAACCTCTCGGATGCAGGCCCGATTTACTCCCGCCTGACCAACCCGACTGTGGATGCCGTCGAGCAGCGCATCGCCAGCCTCGAGGGCGGCGTCGCTGCCGTACTGTTCTCCTCCGGCCAGGCAGCTGAGACCGCTGCTGTCCTCACCCTGGCTCGTGCAGGCGACCACTTCGTCGTTTCGCCACGCCTTTACGGCGGTACTGAGACCCTGTTCAAGGTCACCCTGCCGCGCCTTGGCATCGACTGCACTTTCGTCGAGAACCCGGATGACCCGGAGTCCTGGCAGGCAGCAGTTCAGGACAACACCGTCGGTTTCTACGGTGAGTCCATCGCCAACCCGCAGATCGACGTCCTCGATATCCCTGCCATCGCCGAGGTTGCACACCGCAACAACGTTCCGCTGATCGTCGACAACACGGTTCCGACCCCGGCCCTGCTGCGCCCACTCGAGCACGGTGCTGACGTCGTGGTTTCCTCCACCACCAAGTTCCTCACCGGTAACGGCTCCTCCCTCGGCGGTGTCATCGTCGACGGCGGCAAGTTCGACTGGACTCAGACCCGCAACGGCCGCTCCATCTTCCCGAACTTCACCGAGGCCGACGAGGCTTACCACGGCCTGAAGTTCGCTGACCTGGGCGCCCCGGCCTTCGCTCTGCGCGCTCGCGCTGGCATTCTCCGCGACACCGGTGCTGCTCCAGCTCCGTTCAATGCGTGGGTTCTGGCTCAGGGTCTCGACACCCTGGCTCTGCGCATCGAGCGCCACAATGAAAACGCCAAGGCAGTCGCTGAGTTCCTCGAGAACCACCCGCTGGTCGCCAAGGTCAACTACGCTGGCCTGCCGAGCTCCCCGTGGTACGAGACCCTGAACAAGCTGGGCCTTTCCGGCGCCAGCGGCGTGCTCTCCTTCGACCTGAAGGATGCCGACACCGCCAAGGCTTGGAAGTTCATTGACGCTCTGAAGCTGCACTCCAACGTCGCCAACATCGGTGATGTCCGCTCGCTGGTTGTCCACCCGGCCACCACCACTCACTCCCAGTCCGATGAGGAGGGTCTGACTCGCGCCGGTATTTCCCAGGCCACCGTTCGCCTCTCTGTCGGTATCGAGAACATCGATGACATCATCGCCGATCTCGAGGGCGGCTTCGCAGCACTCGCGTAGACCGTTTGTACACGGACACAGAACGGACTAAGTAGTCTATAAGGCATGAGCTTTTCCCCATCTACCCCGGCCGCCCTCCCACCCGAGGGCGAGCCGGGGCGTGTCTTTATCGGCGATGTCACAACCGAGGCTGGCGCGGTCATCCCCGACGTCACCGTCGAGTTCGAACGCTGGGGCCGGCTTAACGACGACTGCTCGAATGTCATCCTCCTCGAGCACGCTCTAACCGGCGACGCCCACGCTTCCGGCCCCTCGGATGAGTACCACCCGACTGCGGGTTGGTGGAACGGGATGATTGGCTCTGCCCGCGCACTGGATACCGACGAGTACTGCATTATCTGCACCAACGTCATCGGTGGCTGTCGCGGTACAACCGGCCCTTCCAGTCCACATCCGGACGACGGCAAGCCCTGGGGCTCTCGCTTTCCCGCTATCTCCGTGCGCGACACGGTGACGGTGGAGCACCTTGCGCTGCAGGAACTGGGAATTTCCCGCCTCCAAGCTGTCATTGGCGGCTCCTTGGGTGGGGCCCGCGCGCTTGAGTGGTCACTGATGCACCCTGATTTCGTCGGCAAGGCATTGGTGATGTGTGTCGGCGCACGTGCGTCTGCTTGGCAGATTGGTATTCAGTCTGCGCAGATTCAATTCATTGAGTCCGATCCCGATTGGCATGGCGGCGACTACTACGACCGCGGTGTGACTCCGGCCCGAGGTCTGGGTTTTGCACGCAGGGTCGCGCATTTGACGTACCGTGGCGAGCTGGAGATGGATGATCGCTTTGGCGCGGCAGCGCAGCCCGGTGAGGATCCGCTGGGCGCGATGCGCACGGAAGATCGCTTCCAGGTAGAAAGCTACTTGGATCACCAAGCGGAGAAGCTTGCCCAGCGTTTCGATGCAGGCTCGTATGTTGTGCTCACCGATACCTTGAATCGGCACAATATTGGCCGTGGTCGCGGTGGCCTCAACGAGGCGCTGCACTCGTCAACCGTGCCGACCATGGTTGCCGGTGTGGACACGGACATTCTCTACCCCTTCCACCAGCAGGAGCACCTCGCCCGCAATCTGGGCAACTGCTTGGGGCTAGAAAAGATTGAATCCGCCGTGGGTCACGACGGATTCTTGACGGAGTTCGAGCGAGTGGATTCGATTGTGCGTAGTTTCCTCGCTCGCGATGTCAGCTAATGTCAGCTAGCTTTCCAACGCATCCACGCTGACTGCGAGGAATACGATTCCCATCCCGATTATGGAGCAAAACCATAGGTCAAAGGCCCGGGATCGCACAGAGAACACACCTAAAATGCTGTCCGGCAGGTACTGCCTAGCCACGCCGAGCAGCATCATTGTGCTTCCCAGCATAAATGTGGCGCGTCGCCACCGCTCCAGCCCCAGAAACACAACGAAGGCGGACATGCCGAAAAAGAGCGCACCGTAAATCGTATACTGCACCCACATTGGCCACGATGCCCCCGGCGGCGGGGTCTTCGGGCTGTGCGGGTTCAGCATTGGATCCGGCAGATCTTCCCGCCGGGCACGCTGCGCAATTTCCCTTTTCGACACGAGTTGTTCCTCCTGGCTGATTAGGCCAGGCCAGCGAGCTTTTCAGCGCGCTCGACGACATTGCGTACAAGGAAAGCGCGAGTCAGTGGGCCGACACCACCTGGGTTCGGGGATACGTAACCGGCAATGTCCCAGACGTCATCGGCAACGTCACCGGCCAGCTTGCCGTCGACACGCGAAACTCCCACGTCGAGCACAGCAGCTCCAGGCTTGACCATGTCTGCAGTAAGCATATGAGCGACACCAGCAGCGGCGATGATGACATCAGCCTGACGGGTTTCAGCGGCCAAGTCCTTGGTGCCGGTGTGACATAGCGTCACGGTGGAGTTCTCGCTACGGCGAGTGAGCATCAGGCCGATTGGGCGACCAACGGTGACACCGCGGCCGATAACAACAACCTTGGCACCGTTGAGCTCAACGCCGAAGCGTCGCAGCAGGTGGATACAGCCGTTTGGGGTACACGGCAGTGGTGCTGGCTCGTTGAGGACCAGCTTGCCCAGGTTTACCGGGTGGAGGCCATCGGCGTCTTTCTCCGGATCGATGAGCCCCAGAATACGGTTTTCATCCAGGTGCTTCGGCAGTGGCAACTGAACAATGTAGCCTGTGCACTCCGGGCTTTCATTCAGCTCGGTGATTACTGCCTCGAGCTCTTCCTGCGTGGTGTCAGCCGGAAGGTCACGGCGGATAGAGGCGATACCAATCTGCTCACAGTCGCGATGCTTCATCTTGACGTAAGAGTGGCTGCCTGGATCATCACCAACCAACACGGTGGCCAGCCCCGGAGTGTAGCCGGCTTCCTTCAAACGCTCAACGCGCTTTTCCAGGTCTTCAAAGATTTCGTCTCGGTAGAGTTTGCCATCAAGCTTTGTCGCTGCCATGGCATTTATCTTAGGCACAGGAGCGAATAATGCCCAGAAATGCCCCGTAACAGCCCTCGCCTAGACCCTATTTACCGCCCATAAAGCCCTGCTGACGCCAGACTTCATAAGCAGCCACTGCTGCGGCGTTGGAAAGATTCATGCTGCGACGGGCTGGCAGCATCGGAATTCGGATTAATTGTGTAATTCGCGGATCATCGAGCACTGACTGTTCCAACCCGGTTGGCTCCGGGCCAAAGAGCAGAACATCGGTGTTCGTGTACTCAATGTCTGTGTGCCACGTGTCAGCGTGTGCGGTAAAGGCAAAAATGCGGCACCCTTGGCTGGCAAAGGTCTCCAATGCTTGATCGATGGAGTCATGAATACGCACATCGGCCAGGTCATGGTAATCCAGCCCGGCGCGACGCAGATTTTTGTCATCGAAGTTGAACCCCAGTGGCTTGGCCAGATGCAGCATAGCTCCAGAGCCCGCACACATGCGGATAGCGTTTCCGGTGTTCGGCGGGATGACAGGCCGGTCAAAAAGCACGTGGCAGGTGTGGCTCGTAATCCAGTCTGTGGAGTTCGTTGGCTCGGCGTTCGTTGGCTCGGTCGTGGCGCTATTCATTTCTTCCGTCAGTTCTTTTCCGCTGCTTCTTTTACTGCTCGTTGTTGGTTTCTGCTGCCGCTGTCGTGGCAGGCGCCGCATCGCACACACCGTGCTCGGTGAAAAACGCGATGATGGTCTCACCGATTAGCGCTCGGCTCCTCGGCTTCGAGAACTTATGGCCCTCTCCCTCGACCACCAGAAAATCGGTGGGCACGCCGTATGCGTCCATGGCGTTGCGCATCTGACCAGACTCTCGCGGAGGCACGTTGGTATCCCACTCGCCGTGAATGAATAGGGTTGGAGCCTTCATTTCCTCCGCACGGTGCAGCGGTGAGATATCGCGCAGGAGCTCAGCATCCTGGTACGGGTAGCCGTATCGGGGGAACGCGGCCTGCGCCAACCAAGGCTCGGTGGATTGGTAGTAGGTTTCAAAACTTGTCATTCCGCAGGCATCGACGATGACCGCAAACTGATCCGGGTACCATGCCGAGGCCAACAGCGACATGAAGCCACCGTAGGATCGCCCGCCCAGCGCAATGCGTTCTGGATCCGCCAGCCCGGCATCAACGAGGAAGGCACGCGCCGCTGCGATATCCGCAATAGCGGCAAAGCGTCCATAGCGGTCGCCCGCGTGCTCAAATGACCTACCGGACCCCGAGGAACCGCGCACATTAGGAGTGAACACCACGAAGCCCGCCTCCACAATGCTGGCTAGAACATCGTGGTGGATGGGTTTCGCCTGCAGTTCTGGTCCGCCGTGGATGTGGATGAAAGCCGGCGGTAGTGCGTTTCCGGAGACGTCATTAGAACTATTGCGCACCGACTCCGGAAGGTAGAGCCAGCCAGACAGTTCCAACCCATCGCGGGAGACAAAGTAGACCAGCTCTGGAGCCGGCATGGTCTCCAGATTCTTCTCTTCCAGAGCCAAAATCCGTTCGGTGCGTTCCATATCCAATGGCTCAATGACACCACCGATATTGCGCAGAATCTCCACCGTTGGCGCAAGGCCTGGCCCTTCTACTGTCAGGGAGATCAGCTCACCGTCACCGGAGATTGACAGCTCGCGCGCAACCATGCCCGGCAATTCCACATTGCGGCGCACCATCACCCGCATGTCGTCAGTCTGCGGGTGAAGGCCAAGGGTAAGCACCTCAAGCGTGCTGACCCCACCGCTGTTCCACAGCACAGCCGCAGTGGAGGAATCCTCACTGATGACAAATTCTTCGACGTCTTGATCCGGATTGCCAATGAACTCCTCGACATCAACTTCGATGCCGATCTTCATATCCAAAATCTCCGCTGCGGTCGATTCCGCTGTGCGCGGCTCAGTAGTGCTGATACCGCTATCGGGAGTAATACCCAGGCGCAGGATGCGACGCTGTTCCGCGCCATGATCTGAGAGCACGAACGCGGTCAGCTTCTCCTGCCCCGGATGCGCCAATAAGACACCGGCATCTGTGGTGGAGCCGGGATCGGACGGCAGCAGCGGCTGCCACTGCTGCCCCGGTCCGACCAGCAGTAGCTCACGGTGGCCTCGCGGCCCCACCCGCACGAGGCCAAACCCGCCTTCAGCCGCTACCAGCTGGCTGTCAGTGCGTTTATCAATGACCTCATACTTTGAGTTCGTCGGGTTGACCAAACGCGCATAGTTAATGCCCTGGGCATCGACCGCGTTCATCGCTAGGAGATCGTTATCCCATTCCACCAGTGTGGCGCGCATATCCGCATCCATACGCAGGGGGCGGGCACCGTCGACCTCCGGATCGGTGGATACCAGCCAGGTCTGCAGTCGCTCCGTACCGTACGGAGAGACCTCGCAGGCGATCCACTTTCCATCCGGGGAGTGCAGCACCCTGGTAACCGGGCCTTCCACCGGCAGTTTCACGGGGCGCTCCGCCCCTAGCCCCTCCGGAGTAATCTCCTGCTGTACCGCACGCGGGTAGCCGCTATCGCGGACAATAAAGGCGATTGCACTCCCATCCGGTGCTAACGAGGATTCATAGGTCTGGCGCATGACAATCCATTCTAGTAGTCAGCGAAAATCTCTACTTCGACCTGCCACCACTGGCTGCCCCAGAGCCTCGGACATATCCACCAGACGATCGGCCACGATTGTCACCGCACCAGAGGCTGTCTGCGCGATACCGCGCACCACCATCGCCCGCGAATTCACCGCTACCGGCCGAAATCGATTCCACAGCCCCGGCGTACACAGCACATTCACCAGCCCAGTTTCGTCCTCCATTCCCAAAAATGTCACTCCACCAGCGGTCCCCGGACGTTGCCTATGCGTCACGACTCCCGCCACTTCTACTCGTGTTCCGTCGGGCACTGTTTTCAGTTCCGCCGCAGGCACCACTCCACGTTCCTGCAGGTCTGCCCGCAACGCGGCCACCGGGTACTGCCCCGGGGTCACTCCCGTTGCCGTCAAATCGGCAGCTGCCAGCTCAAACTCCGTCATGCCGGGCAACGCAGGTGCGTCGGCAAGCGTGAGCCCCGGCAGCATGCCCTCACTTTCCGTCGCCGCCACGCCCGCCGCCCACAGTGCTTGCCGACGGTCAATCCCCAGCGACCCAAGCGCCCCTGCGCGCGCCAGTGCTTCCATGTGCCCAACACTCAGCCGAGCTCTGCGGGCGACATCTGCTGCGTTGACAAATGGCCGCGCTGCGACGATACGTTCCGCCACATCATTGCCCACACCAGCAATGGCACCGAGCCCCAACCGAATACGCCCATCGATGACGCTGGCTTCCACGCCTGAAACCGAGATATCCGGACCATCGCAGCCGATACCGTGCCGGCGAGCATCGGCAATCAACGACTGCGGAGAGTAAAACCCCATGGGCTGGGCACGGAGCAATGCGACACAGAACTCCGCCGGATAGTGGTACTTAAACCAAGCCGAGAAATACACCAAGGAGGCAAACGACTGCGCGTGTGATTCCGGGAAACCGTAGGCGGCAAAGGCCACTATCTTGTTCCACAGTTGTTCCCCAATATCCGCATCAATGCCACTGGTGCGCTCCAGCCCAGCCAGAAAACGGGCATGAAGCGCTTCCATTTTGGCCACTGAGCGCTTCGACCCCATAGCGCGACGCAGCGAGTCCGCTTCCGCCCCACTGAAACCCGCCGCATCGACGGCCATTTGCATCAGCTGCTCTTGAAATAGCGGGATGCCCAGTGTCTTCCCGAGGGACTTCTCCAGCACTGGATGCTCATAGGTCACTGGTTCGAGTCCATTTCGGCGGCGAATGTAGGGGTGCACGCTACCGCCTTGAATGGGGCCTGGGCGAATGAGTGCCACCTCCACCACCAGATCAAAGAACTCCCTCGGCTTCAGTCGGGGCAAGGTGGCCAGCTGCGCGCGCGATTCCACCTGAAACACGCCCACCGCGTCCGCGCGTGCCAACATCTCGTAAACCTCCGGTTCAGCGACATCTATTTCCCACAGGTTCACTCGGCGCCCATGCTGTTCATAGACCAAGTCAATGCAATGGTGGATGGCCTCCAGCATTCCGAGGCCAAGCAGGTCGAATTTCACCAGTCCCGCTGCCGCACAGTCATCCTTATCCCACTGCACTACCGAACGACCTTCCATGCGTGCCCATTCCACTGGCACGACATCCGCAATCGGCCGATCACAAATCACCATTCCGCCAGAGTGAATGCCTAAATGACGAGGCTGCCCACGAAGCTGCTCCGCCAGTTGCTGCACCGGCTCCGGCGGGCACGCTTCCCGGTCTCTGACCCACGCATCGATAACGCCCGGCGAGTACCCCAACACCCGCGCCGCATCGCGCAATGCACCGCGCCGCCGGTAGGTAATGACATTGGCCACCTGCGCGGCATTGTCACGACCATACTTTTCATAGACGTATTGGATGACCTCTTCCCTACGACCAGACTCAATGTCTACATCGATATCCGGTGGCCCATCCCGTTCTGGCGACAAAAACCTCTCGAACAACAGCCCGGCACTAATGGGGTCAACATTGGTGATCCCCAGCGCAAAACACACCACCGAGTTAGCGGCCGAACCGCGCCCCTGCGCCAGAATTCCCGCCCGGCGACAGAACTCACAGAGGTCATGCACGATGAGGAAGTAGCCTGGAAAACCCAGCTCTCGAATCACAGTCAGCTCATTCTCTAACTGCGCCCACGCCCGCGCTTGCACGGAGCTATCCCCAGCTCCATCGGCCGGACCATACCGCCGCCGCGCCCCCGCACGAGCAATTTCCCGTAGCCACGAATCCTCATCGTGACCAGCAGGAACCTCCCAGCGAGGCAACTCAGGCGCAATGAGATCAAGCGTAAAAGCACACTCACCTGCAATGTCCTGTGTTGCCTGCAGCACCTGCGCCCCCAGATACCGTGTTGCCGCCGATAGCTCCTCCCACGAACGCAACCAAGCTCCGCCTGCGGGCTCCAGCCGTGACTCGAACCCGTCTAAGTCCTCCCGCACAGCAAGGGCCTGCTTCGCCCCGGCCAACCGGCTTGCCGCAGGCGAGGCCGCCGTCGCAGCAGAGGAAACCACCTCCCGCAGGCCATACTTCACAGCTGCGGCCGAAATAGCCTCCTCATCATCGGCCGCCTCTGCTGTGGAGCTCAGGCGGTGCTCGAGCGCCACGTTCTCCGCACCGAAGGCCGCAATGAGCTCTTCCAAGTCGCCGACCCAGCTGACGTCGGCAAGCACCTGCCAGAAACCACCTGCGGCCTCCCCTAACTCTGGCAGCGAGGGATAGCGGACGACGGACTTCTCCCCTGCCGACATATGCGCATCACACAGCGTGTGGCTCAGGCGCCGATAGCCCTCGGGCCCCCGCCCCAGCACTGTGAGGGGCCGCTGCGGAAGCCCCAGCTCCGCGCCGATGATTGTGGCGATACCAGCCTCCGCTGCAGCCTCGGCAAAACGAGCGATTCCATAGAAACCATCGCGATCTGCCAGCCCCAACACGTTTAACCCCAAACGCGCAGCCTCGGACACCAATTCTTCCGGATCCGATGCGCCATGCAGGAATGAATAACTCGAACGACAGTGCAATTCCGCCTTAATATCCGCAGGCGAAAATGACACGCCACCTCCGCCACTAACACCGCTTTCCGGAGCTTCAAAAGCCCCAACGATGGAATCTGACAGCTGCCCCCTCCAGCCGTTGAAGCTGCCATTAGGCTGTAGTTTTCCTGAAAATTTACCCGATAGAATACGCTCAATCCGCGACCAGCTCAGTGGCCGACCGGACTGCTCCGACTGTCCGCCCGAGATGTTTTCCATGCCACGAACATTAACCCACCCTCCGGACTGTATTCAAACGTATTTTCGATTAGTATGTGTATTAAGCACCACCCCCGGGACGCATCCGTAAGTCACACCTCAGCCACGCTCGACTGTTTAGGCTGAAGTTGAATTTTCAGCACTACCTGGGCAAGTGCTAGCCTTAACCCCAGAATTAAAGACAGCTTGGTCTAGTTCTGCCTTAAAACTTCAGCTAACAAATCCCATTAAATAAGGAGACCCCTCGATGAACCTCAAGCGTTTTTCCGCCGGTGTACTTACTGTCGCGTTCGCCGCAACCGGCCTTACCGCCTGTGGCAGCTCGGATGATGCCATTCGCATCGGCACCACGGATGCCGGCAAGAAGGCCTGGACCGTTTTCGAGCAGAAGGCTTCCGAACAGGGCATCGATCTGGATGTTCAGCCCTTCTCCGACTACCAGACCCCGAACCGCGCACTCGATGAGGGCCAGCTCGACGTCAATCTCTTCCAGCACATCAAGTTCCTGGCTGAGTACAACGTCGGCGCAAAGTCGGACCTGACTCCGATTGGCTCGAGCGAAATTGTCCCGCTGGCTCTGTTCTGGAAGGACCACAAGTCGGTTGATGAGCTGGAAAAGGGCACCGAGGTCGTCATCCCGAACGACCCGTCCAACCAGGGCCGCGCTATTAACGTGCTGGTTCAGGCTGGCCTGCTGAAGCTGAAGCAGGATGACCTGCTGACCCCGTCCCCTGCTGACATCGATAAGGAAGCTTCCAAGGTCACGGTTCTGCCGGTGGATGCCGCTCAGACTCCGGCCGCCTACGGTGAGGGTAAGCCTGCCATTATCAATAACTCCTTCCTGGACCGCGCCGGCATCGACCCGAATACCGCCATCTTCCAGGATGACCCGAACTCCACGGAGGCAGAGCCGTACATCAACGTCTTTGTCACCAAGGCTGAAAATGCTGACAACCCGAAGTACGCGGAGCTCTCCAAGATCTGGCACTCCAAGGAGGTCCAGGACGCAGTCGCAGAGGACTCCAAGGGCACCTCGGTTCCGGTTGACCGTTCGGCTAAGGAGCTGCAGGACATTCTGGATCGCGTCGAAGAGCAGCAGCGCGAGCAGAACTAACGACACTGCCACCTAAGCACCGCCCAACACCAGGGAACACAGACCAAGGGGCACTGATTCACTCGTGACCAACAAGGGAACGAAGCTCGAATTCCGCGAGCTGAACAAGCAATTCGGCGACGTCACCGCGCTCGCCGACATCAACCTAACCGTTGAACCCGGCGAAATCCTCGGCGTCATCGGTTATTCCGGCGCTGGTAAATCAACGCTCATCCGTATGATTAACGGCCTGGAAAAGCCAACCTCCGGGCAGGTTTTGCTGGATGACACCGACATCGTCGGCATCTCCGAGCGCCAGCTACGGAGTCTGCGCCGCAATATCGGCATGATTTTCCAGCACTTCAACCTCTTCCATTCGCGCAACGCGATTCGCAACGTTGAATACCCGCTGGAACTGGCCGGCATGCCGAAGGCCAAGCGCCGCGCTCGCGCCCAGGAGCTGCTGGAGTTCGTCGGTCTCGGCGACAAGGCGGAGTCCTTCCCCGAGCAGCTCTCGGGTGGGCAGAAGCAGCGTGTCGGCATCGCCCGTGCGCTCGCCACCGAACCGACGCTCTTGCTTGCCGACGAAGCCACCTCGGCACTCGACCCGGAAACTACTTCCGGCGTCCTGGATCTGCTGCGTCGCATCAATCGCGAAATGGGTGTCACTATCGTGCTGATTACCCATGATATGTCGGTTGTACGCGGTATCGCTGACCGCATGGCCATCATGGAAAATGGTCACATCGTCGAAACCGGTACGGTCCACGAGGTTTTTGCCAACCCCAAGACTGAGGTTGGCCGCCGCTTCGCCACCACCGCACTGCGCGATGTTCCAATTGGTCGTGAACGCGATTCGGTGAATCAGTCTGCCGAGAGCGCAGCAGCTCGCCTGGTCACCATCACTATCAATGACGGTGTTGACCTCGGTGCCCTGGCACAGGCCACTAGTGCCCACGGTGTCGCCGCCTCGGTGGCACACGGCGCGGTCGCCAATGTGCAGGCGAAGTCCTACGGCCGCCTTACTTTGCGGTTGACTCCGCTGACAGGTAATTCCGCCTCGGATTCCTCTGATTTCGATGCCGCCATTGCTGCTATTTCCGAACTGACACAGGTAGAGGAGCTTGCATCATGATCGGTCTCTTAAACTCTCTGCCATCGGTGAGTGGCAAGGACACCAACTGGGATAGCCTCGGCCCGATGCTGGGCGAGGCATTCGGCCAGACGCTCTACATGGTCTGTGTCGCCATGCTGATTGGCGGTGTCGCAGGTCTAGCAATCGGCGTGCTGCTCTACACCACCCGCGATGGTGGCGTACTGCGCAACAAGTTTGTCTACCAGGTCCTCAATGTCCTGATTAACTTTGTCCGCCCAATCCCGTTCATCATCCTGGTTACGGCCATCGGCCCACTGACAAAGAACGTGGTCGGCACCACCATCGGCACCGAAGCCGCAGTGTTCGTCATGTCGATTGCCGCCACCTTCGCCATCGCGCGCCTGGTGGAGCAGAACTTGATGTCCATCGACCCCGGCGTGATTGAGGCCGCCCGTGCGATGGGCGCAAGTCCGTGGCGCATCATCCGCACGGTCGTCGTGCCGGAGGCACTGGGCCCGCTGGTACTGGGCTACACCTTCGCCTTCATCGCCGTGGTCGATATGTCGGCTATGGCCGGCTACATCGGCGGTGGCGGACTGGGCAACTTCGCAATCACCTACGGCTACCAGGCATTCGACTGGAACGTCACCCTGGTGACAACCCTGGTCATCATCTTCATCGTCCAGTTGGCGCAGATCTTCGGCAACTGGCTCTCCAAGAAGATTATGCGCAGGTAGCCGCGCACATTAGCTAGCCACTAGCTAGCGGCGGGTTACCTCGACCGCAGCCCAGCCCTTCTTTGGCCCTGGAGCATCACCGCAGGAAGACACAACGCCTTCCGTGGTGATTTTCTCCAGGGCCACTTCATATTCCACGACCTTGTCGCGGTCGCTGGGGCCGTCGTAAAGCGCGACGACTGCAGTCGTGCCGTCGACGTCAACGCGTGCGACATCGTCTACGCCCCACGCATCTGCTTGACGACGCACAGCCAACTCGGCCGCCTGCCCCTGCGGGGTGTAGATACCACGGCCGCGGCAGCCCTCTGCATGCACGATGCCCTGCTGAGCGTCTTCGATGACCCCCTTGGCATCCATCGCACTCAGACGTCCAAAGCTGTAATTCCATGGCAACAGCACGCTGGCCGGCGCAAAGCGGTGCCCCTTAGAGTGCGAGGTTTCCCACACAACCTCTGGGTAGAGATTGTGCATCGCAGCAGCGAGCGGGCGACCTTTAATCGCACAGCAACGATCGCGCTTACCGTGCGTACAGATGAGAAACAGTGGATGGTCCAGACGAGTGGCCCCCTCGGTGGGCTGGCCAGGGCGGATATCCAGAGTCATCAGGTCTTCAACATCGGCAACCATGCGATGTTCGAGAAAAACCTCAGAGCCATCCACTGATTCACAATGCGCGATATAGACGTTAACGCCATCACACGGCTGCTGGCCGATTCGGCCTGGCTTTCGAATCAGCTGCAACGCGCCGCCGCGTTCAGACAGCCAGGCCTCTACCTGACCGGTGATCTCTGCTCCCCATACCCCGCCGTCAAAAATATCGTGCGACCAACCGAGTTGGTGCTCCAACGCAATAAAGAGCTTTCCGGTCTTCGCAGTACCGGGAAGCGGCTCAGTCATCTGAGCGGAACAGGTGGTATCAAATTTGGCCTGGCTCATACGCCTAAGCGTAATTGAGTGCCCCCTGCGATTGGGTCTTAGGTCGCAGCGTTCACCCCTGTTTTATTACTATTGTGCAACACTTTGACAACAAATAACTTTGACCTCGACTTTTGCAGTTCAACTTGTTGAAATTCCGCAACTGCGCACATACCGTCGGACGTATGAATACGAAATCGCTGGATGCTTCGCGCACTCGTACCCGTATCGCGGCATCCCTGTGCCTCGCATTGGGTCTAGCTCTCGGTGCCTGCTCCTCTGACTCCTCCTCAGACTCGGCTGCTGCACTGTCTATGAAAACTGACTCAACCGCTGGCACCTCCGATTTGTCGAGCAGCTCTAGCAGCTCCACTAGCTCATCTGCGGCGGCGCAGACCACCATGGATGACGATGCTGCTCCGGAGGGCGATTTCAATAGCTCTTCTGCAGAAGCTGCTCCTTCCGATGGCGCTTACTTGGGTATTCAAGATGTCCGCGTCGGTTCCCACGACGGTTATGACCGTATTGTCTTTGAACTCACCGGCGAGGGCACACCGGGATACTTCGTCCGTTACGAGGATGTCCCAACCCAGCAGGGCTCCGGCAAGCCGATTTCTGCCGACGGCACAGCCAAGCTGGTAATCGACTTGCGGGGCATGGGCTACCCCTTTGATTTCCAGATGGAGGACTTCCCCTCTGACTCGGTCAAGCCGACATCGACGTCCGTTATTAAGGAAGTCGTCGGTGCCGGAACCTTCGAGGGGCAGACTCAGTATGTCGTCGGGCTCAAGGGAGATAAGACCCCGTTCAAGGTTTTCTCGTTGAGCAATCCGAACCGCCTGGTTATTGACTTCCAATCGAAGTAATCGGTTTGCCCACCGACGCACTCCTCCTCCACTGCGTCTCTACGCGTAAGCACCCTCGATTCTCCATGCGCCGGCATGCCCTATGAGCAACCAGGCGGCGATGGTACCGTCATTCGCTACCGCACGGATTTGTATTCTTGCCGCTCGGCGAGCCTCATCGGGTACCCACCAGCGCTCATCAATCGGCCAGGGCCCAGCCCACGATGACACGCGATATGTTGTTACTCCATGTCGCACCAGGGACGGTTCCGCCGTCATGGTCGCTCGCCCAGTTACGCCCACGGTGTGCCCATCGGCGTCGAGCACTTCCACCTCTGCATTCGCAGTCGCAGGAATAATTGCCGGATTGGGAGCAAGAACAGCTCCCGGCCATGGCTGATTAATTTCCGCGGTTTTTGTGTTTTTGGGGTTTTCTCCGAAAGCGACAAATCCCACTCTTTCGCCTGGGCCACGCCCGCCTTGCATGACTGGTTGCTGTACTGCCTCTGGCCCCAGTAACCCCTGCACACGCTCTGCAGCCCGGCGCGCTTTAGCTCGCGCATCATCACTACCGTGCCACAAATCCTGCTTTACAGTCCCGGCGGCGACCACATCCAGTGGCTCTAACTGCAGCTCTACGATTCCGCGGCTATCATCTCCGTCATTTTCCTCAGCGCCGTCAACAGTTCCAGCACCAGTGTCGCTGTTCCCTCGTGGCTGCTGCCGATTCCTGTTATTCAGCCAGCCATCGAGCTGCCACCGAACTCTGTCAGCCGTAGTCTGTTCTGCCAGTGGCTCAGTGCAGCGCCATACTCTGCGCACCTCTGAGCCGTCACTAAACTGCGCCACCACCGCTAAGCGGTAACACGAATACCCATGGTTAAAAAGTTTTTCATGCAGTTGCCCAGCTAGAAAGCGCGCGACGAATGAGGCCTCATCCACTCTTCGGAGTGGACTCTCCCAAGACTGGTAGCTCACCGCCAGTCCTGGCGGCAAAGATCGCGGTGCCACCAACCGCACTTCCCCACGGCAGGCCAAATCGTGCCATCTAGCCCCCTGCGCCCCAAACCTGTTGGCTATATCCCGCTTAGGCAACGCAGCGACATCCCCCAATGTGCGCAGGCCGAGTTCCTGCCACGACTTCGCAAGCTCTGCGGGCATCTCCAGTGCACTTTCCGCCCTCAGCTCCACCAGAGAGATTCCCTGCCGAAATCTTTGGCCTTCATCCTCCCCGGGAGCTACCAGCACTCCCCTGCGCGCTGCCAAAATAGCCGTCACAATATCGTCTGCGAGTCCCAAGCTGCAGTCCACGCCCGGTACCGCAGCGGCATCAAGCAGCTTTTCCAAGGCCACATCCTGTCCGCCGTAATAACGCATTACCCCTCGCGCTGCCACAACCGCCAAGCCTGGCCGTAGAGCTTCGACACCAGCTGCCACCGCCTCCAACCGTTGCAGCACGGATTCGAATTCCGCAGCGTCGCGCACCGCACTTTCCTCGACAACCTCCAGTTCCGGGCACAACGCTTCCGCATGGCGACGACTTTGCCCGCGCCGCACCCCTGCACGGCGCGCACTTGGAGAACAAGCAGCGACTCCGCTATCACCCACAATTGCAACTGGACTGAGCGGATTAGCCTGCGACGTCACAGATGCTAGATGCGCTGCCTGCACTGGCCAATCAGGAAGCCATAGCGCCACCACACGGCTCGATTCCGCCGCTGCCATTAGGACCTCCTCTGTGCGGGAAAGGCGACCACATTGTTCTGTTCCACCTGTTCCCCCACCCGCCAACGGCACTGCCTCCGCGGAAACCGCGTCCCCGACACACTGACGTGGTAATCCACTGCCCGAATCCGGCCATAACCAGTACCAATCCCGGAAACACCAGCAACAGAGCTGGAAATTTCCGACTCAGCGCCCGGCCACTGCTGCCCGACAAAAACCAGAGCACAACCACTCGTGCGCAGTCGTGCCTGCAGCGGACGTGCCTGCGACGGCGGCGGAGTGCGCGCCAACGAAGCCACCACCAAGTCAACGCCGTCCGCCAACAGCCCAATTACTTCAAGCGGCTGCATTCCAGGATCTGGCACACAGACAATGTTCGATAGCTTCCCGCCCAACTCCACCACGGAGAGCAACCCCTGTTCAGCGAGTCCAGCTAGCGCAACATGACCTGTCTTCGTAACTTCCGCGATTAGGCCTGCCAATACCGCACCGGGCTGTTCAATGACACTGACAGCCCCTTTTCGCACTGCTCCCGCCAACGTATTTTCCAACGCCTCCGGCACCGGCAGAGCCTCACCGAGCCCAAAGGTTGCACCAGTTGCAGTCCCACCAGACTGGGCTGCCATCGCCTGCCGCAATGCCGCAATAGTCTGTTCCTTAGACTGCCCCGCAGCAATATTGACCGCCGTTGTCACTTCTTGTTCCACCTCATCCCACTGCCATCCCACTGCCCCCCCCGCCCACCACGAACACTGCTCGAATATTCTTTCCCAACAAGCGGATTAAACATTACCCTAAATAGCACGTACGTTCGATATTAATGTGCGAAGAAAAGCGCCGCACACCACCGCGCGACGCTCTAACCTCAGCCGAACACTACATTGCGTAATGCTTACGCCTTCACATCCAGGACTACATCGAATTCGAGCAAATCAGCCGACGACGACACCGGCTTGCGCTTTTCGCCCTCATGCGATGCCTTGAACGCACGGCCCTCACGCCACCCCTGGTAGGCCTCCTCGCTCTCCCACTCAGTGAAGACGAAGTAGCGGCTCTCCCCTGCGGTTGGACGCAGCAGCTGGAAACCAATAAAACCCGGGACATCGGTCATTTTCGAAGAGTTAGCGGAAAAGCGACGTTCGAGCTCTTCTCCCGCACCCTCAGGAACGGTAATAGCGTTAATTTTTACAATGCTCATGGTCATAACACTAGCCACACGACTCTCAACAATCTATAGTTCCACCGCTACTAAACTTAAGAAGTATGACTGAATGCAGCCGACGCCAACACTCTTCAGGGCCTTACCAAGACGCAACTCAACGCACGACAAAATTTATCAATAACCCCGTGCGGCTGGGGACGGCGATTGGCGTCATCACCGCAGTGATTACGCTGCTCGCGCTGCTTAACGCCCATATCATCGGCGCCATTGGCTGGTGGATCCTGATTGCGCTTCTACTCGCACTCATTGGCATCACCATTTTCCCGCGCCACGCAAAAACACCCACCAAAGAAACTCGGCCATCCTATTTCGCCGAGCCGATGCGTGAGTCACCAAACGACATCTCTTGGACCTCCAGCGTAAGCGTGCTGCTGATTTTCCCCGGCTCATGGATTATTGCTGCTGTCGCCGAACGAATCTCCTCTACACCGATCGCCTGCATAGTGACCCTAGTTCTGTCCGCCATCACCGCTACCTGCGCAATCCTGCCGCGGCAATTCGGCTTCCTCCCGATGGCCACACAACTTCCCGACGACTTCGCCCAACGCTGCCCTTATCCCGCCGACTCACCAGAGGCCCGCATCCTCGCGGTCCTCTTCACCGCACGTCTGCGCGACAACTACGTCTTCTTCACCGACCAGCTGTCTTACTTCGCCATGCTTGACGACGATGCCGTGAGCGCAGCTCTCCACACCCTAGCCGCCGATAAGCGCATCACCATCGCCAAGAACAATTCGGCCCTGACGGAAAAGGGCCGTGCCCGCGAGTTTGCACAACTCACAGACACGGCCCTTGCCAACTAGTGGCTTACTCCCACTCAATGGTTCCCGGTGGCTTGGAAGTCACATCCAGGACCACGCGGTTGACCTCAGGCACCTCGTTGGTGATACGAGTGGAGATTTTCTCCAAAGTGTCGTACGGAACGCGGGTCCAGTCAGCGGTCATCGCATCCTCAGAGGAAACCGGGCGCAGCACGATTGGGTGGCCATAAGTACGACCATCGCCCTGGACACCGACCGAGCGGACGTCGGCAAGCAGGACGACCGGGCACTGCCAGACAACCTCGTCCATACCTGCGGCCGTCATTTCCTCGCGTGCAATGGCGTCGGCGCGACGGAGGGTATCCAGACGCTCCTCATCGACAGCGCCGATGATGCGGATACCAAGACCCGGGCCCGGGAACGGCTGGCGAGCGACGATTTCTTCCGGCAGCCCCAGTTCGCGGCCGACCGCACGGACCTCGTCCTTGAACAGCAGGCGCAGCGGCTCAACGAGGGTGAACTCAACGTCATCCGGCAGACCGCCGACGTTGTGGTGGCTCTTAATGTTGGCGGTACCAGAACCGCCACCGGACTCAACCACATCCGGGTACAGGGTGCCCTGGACCAGGAAGTCCACGGTCTCGCCCTCCGGAGCGCCCTCCAGCGCCTGTGCGACAGCGCGCTCGAAGGAGCGGATGAACTCACGGCCGATGGTCTTACGTTTGGTCTCCGGATCGGTGATACCAGCCAGAGCATCCAGGAAGACCTTGGAATCGTCGACGGTAATCAGCTTCGCACCAGTTGCGGCAACGAAATCCTTCTCAACCTGCTCGCGCTCGCCCTGGCGCAGCAGCCCATGGTCGACGAAGACACAGGTCAGACGGTCACCAATAGCGCGTTGCACAAGCGCGGCGGCAACTGCGGAGTCAACGCCGCCAGACAGACCGCAAATTGCGCGACCGGTCTCACCGACCTGATTACGGACCTGCTCAATCAGCTCTTCCGCGATGTTAGCGGCAGTCCAGTCCGGCTCCAGGCCAGCAATCTCATACAGGAACTTCTCCAGAACCTGCTGACCATACGGCGAGTGGTTGACCTCCGGGTGGTACTGCACACCGGCCATGCGCTTTTCCAAGCACTCGAAAGCCGCTACCGGAGCACCCTTGGTGGACGCCGTAACGGTGAAGCCCTCCGGTGCCTTAGACACCGCGTCACCGTGGCTCATCCACACCTCGTGTGTCTCCGGCACACCAGTGTGAGCGACACCGCCACCGTCGACGACGTTCAGCTGCGTGCGGCCGTACTCACGGTCACCGGTAGCAGCAATCGTGCCGCCGAGCACCTCAGTCATCGCCTGGAAGCCGTAGCAAATACCAAACACCGGAATGCCCAGCTCAAGCCACTCTGGGTTGAGCTTCGGGGCACCTTCGGCGTAGGCACTGGACGGGCCGCCGGACAGCACCAGCGCAGCCGGGTTCTTGGCCTTAATTTCTTCGGTCGTCGCATCATGCGAGACCACTTCGGAATAAATTTTTGCCTCGCGCACACGTCGCGCGATGAGCTGCGCATACTGCGCACCGAAGTCCACGACGAGGACGGGCTTAGTCACCTGTTCAGACACGCCCTAAAGCTTATCAAGACTTACGGACTGCAGGCATACCCAGGTTCAGTGCAGCCGGAGCATCTTCCGGCACAGCCGGGTTCACCGGAGCAATCGGATCCAGGCGCACGTAGGACTCACCCTGCGCCGGACGCTGATCTTCCTCACCCTTATTCGGCCACAGCGACGTTGCACGCTCCGCATTCGCGGAAATCGACAGTGACGGGTTCACTCCCGGGTTGGCTGCCATCGCCGAACCGTCGTGAATCGAGAGCGTCGGGTAACCCCACACACGCAAGTACGGATCAACAACGCCGTTTTCGGGTGAATCTGAAATCGTTGCGCCGCCAATGAAGTGAGCTGTCAAAGGAATGTTTGCCAACTCACCGATAGTGCCCCCAGCCAGCACACGACCATTCCGACCACGTGCACTGAGCTTGTCCGCCGCACGTTGCGTAGCTTCGTTACCCGACGGAATCCACGTCGGATTCGGCTCGCCCTCGCCCTGCTTACTCATCAGGAAACGCACCGGCCCAATCTTCTGCAGGTACGTCGTAATCGAGTTGTCGCGATTCTGCATCACCAGAGAAATCACGGTGCGCTGCGACCACTTACGCAGATTCACGAGCTGCGTCAGGTAGTTAGGATGCTTTACGACGGTTCCCACAGCCTGCAGCCAACGCGGAGTTGCACGACCTCCTTCGGTCATAATCATCTGCAGCATTGCGATGGCATTAGAACCCTTGCCATAGCGCACTGGCTCGATATGGGTGTCCTCATCTGGGAAGAATGACGAAGTGATGGCTACACCGTTAGAGAAGTCATTTTCCGGGTCCACCTTCGTACCCATCGCGCCCAAAATAGCCTCGGAGTTAGTGCGGGTCAGCTTGCCCAAAGACTTCGGCAGCAGCGGCAAGTGCCCATCGGCCTGCTGGCGATGCAGCAAATTCTGGGTGCCCCATGCACCGGCGGCGAGAATGACGCGCTTAGCGCTAAACTGCTGCTTGCCCTTAGCTACCCAACGACCAGTGCGCTCAGTGTCAATAACCCAGGAGCCATCAGCCTGAGGATGCAGACCGGTAACGGTAGTGCGGTCAAAGACCTGCGCACCAAACTTCTCCGCCAAGTAGAGGTAGTTCTTAACCAGGGTGTTCTTAGCATTGTGACGGCAACCAGTCATGCACTCACCACATTCCGTACAAGCAGTACGGTCCGGGCCAATCCCCCCGAAGTAAGGATCGGAAACTGTTTGCCCCGGCGCACCCTGACCACCGGTCTTGGCGCCAAAGAACACACCCACCGGAGTCGAGCGGAAAGTATGGCCCACACCCATATCTTCGGCTACCTCACGCATGACGACGTCGGCAGGCGTGTCGGATGGGTTGGTGACCACCCCGAGCATGCGAGATGCATTGTCATAGTGCGGAGTGAGTTCTGACTCCCAGTCGGTAATGTGCCCCCACTGACGGTGCTGGAAGTACTCGGTGCCCGGCTTATACAGAGTGTTTGCGTAGTTAAGAGAACCACCGCCGACGCCGGCACCAGCGAGAATCATGACATCTTTCAACATGTGCACACGCTGGACACCAAAGAGTCCCAGCTTAGGAGCCCACAGGTACTTGTGAAGCCGCCAGCTGGTCTTGGCAAAGTCTTTATCTTCGAACCGTCGACCAGCTTCGAGAACTGCCACTCGGTAGCCCTTTTCAGTCAACCGCAAAGCAGAAACAGAACCACCGAAACCGGAACCGACGATTACAACATCGAAATCGCGTTGTTTACTCATGGGAAAAGCCACCTTCTCTAAGGGCGTAACGCTAATGCGCGGAACTCATGTTCCTAACCCTAAGCGGAGGTGGCTTTTCAGTAAGGTAGTTTTGCGAAAAAACTATCCGATTACTTTGATTAAAAACCCTTTGGACGTACCGACAGCTCAACGCGGTGGAAGGACTTCAGGTTGGTAAAGCCGCACTTGGCCATCGCGCGACGCAGGCCACCGGCGAGATTGCGGTCACCGAACGGCGAAGCGGACGGGCCAAACAGAGCCTCTTCCAGGCTGACCAATTCCTTCTCATCGTCGACGACCGGCCACACCGCACCGCGCGGGTACTTCGGGTGTGCCGCAACAGACGGCCAGGCGTAGCCCTGCCCCGGAGCTTCGTGGACGGTTGCCAGCACACTGGACAGTGCCACAGCATCCGCACCGCAGGCGATTGCCTTGGCAATGTCACCGACGGTATCAATGCCGCCATCGGCAATGATGTGGACGTAGCGCCCCTCGGTCTCATCGAGGTAGTCCTTACGAGCAGCTGCAGCATCCGCAATAGCGGTAGCCATTGGCACATCGATACCGAGCGCATCCGGGGACGTCGTAAAGCCCGTACCGACAATCACACCAGCTGCGCCTGAACGCATCAGATGCAGCGCAGTCTGGTAGTCGACAACGCCACCGGCGATAACTGGAACGTCCAGGCTGCCGATGAAGTCCTTGAGGTTTAGCGGTTCACCCTGAGCCGTGACATGCTCTGCGGAAATCAGCGTGCCCTGGATAACCAACAAGTCGATGCCGGCCTTGATAGCCAGCGGAGCCAGCTCACGGGCATGCTGCGGGGAGACACGAACTGCAGTAATCGCGCCGGTTGCGCGAATCTCCTTGATGCGCTCAACCAACAGGTCAGTATCAATTGGAGCAGAGTGCAGTTCCTGCAGCTTGCGGTTCGCTGCCTCGGATTCACGCTTGGTGGCGGCATTCTTTGCCAACTCCACCAGCTCGGCGATCTTGTCCTGCGCATCGGCGTGACGGGCCCAGATACCCTCGGCGTTGAGAACCGCCAAACCGCCCAGACGAGCAAACTCAGCGACGGATTCCGGGCTGGCGATGGCATCTGTCGGATGCATCATCATCGGGAGTTCGAAATCGTAGGCGTCAATTCGCCAGGAGGTATCGACGTCCTTGGACGACCGGGTACGACGAGTGGGAACGAGTGCAATATCGTCCAACTCGTAGGTCCGGCGTGCCTCGCGGCCAATACCGATTTCAACGATGTCGCGCATGAGCTTTCCTCACATGCCCTTTCCGTGGAATTTAACTCGACTAAGCCAGTTTAGCGCTGGTAGTAGTTCGGCGCTTCGACAGTCATCTGGATATCGTGCGGGTGCGACTCGCGCAGGCCTGCAGCGGTGATCTGGACAAACTGTGCGTCATGCAGCTGCTCGACGGTAGCGGAACCGGTGTAGCCCATAGCTGCGCGCAGACCACCGACCAGCTGGTGAACGATGGAGTCGATGCTGCCGCGGAACGGAACACGCCCCTCAATGCCTTCCGGAACTAGCTTCTCTTCGCTCTTGACATCAGCCTGGAAGTAGCGGTCCTTGGAGTAGGAGCGCTTCTCACCGGTCAGGCCGCGGCCCTGCATGGCGCCCAGCGAGCCCATGCCGCGGTACATCTTGTACTGCTTGCCGTTGACGAAGGTGACCTCACCCGGAGCCTCAGCGGTACCGGCCAGCATCGAACCGAGCATGACGGAGGATGCACCGGCTGCCAGAGCCTTGGCGATGTCGCCGGAGAACTGCATACCGCCATCGGCGATAATCGGAACGCCAGCCTTCTTAGCTGCGACAGAGGCTTCCATGATGGCGGTGATCTGCGGGGCGCCCACACCTGCGACAACGCGAGTGGTGCAAATCGAGCCTGGGCCGATACCGACCTTGATGGCATCTGCACCCGCGTCAATCATGGCCTGTGCAGCGCCACGGGTAGCCAGGTTGCCGCCGATAATCTGGATGTTCTCGCCGAATTCCTTCTTAACGCGGGAGACCATCTCAAGTACACCTGAGTTGTGGGCGTGAGCGGTATCAACAACGAGCACGTCTACGCCTGCGTCAGCCAATGCGTGCGCGCGCTTCCAGGAGTCCTCGCCGGTACCGATGCCAGCACCGACCAGCAGACGGCCGGAACCATCCTTGGAAGCATTCGGGTACTGATCCTTCTTGACGAAGTCCTTGACGGTAATCAGACCAGTCAGGCGGCCTTCGCCATCGACGATCGGCAGCTTCTCCACCTTGTGAGCGCGCAGCAGGTTCAGCGCCGCATCGCCAGACACACCCTGCTCAGCCACGACCAGCGGCATCGGGGTCATGATTTCGGAAACCTTGCGGTTCAGGTCTGCCTCAAAACGCATGTCACGGTTGGTGCAGATACCGACCAACTTGCCGTCCTTATCGACGACCGGCAGGCCCGAGATGCGGTAACGAGCGCACTTGGCATCTACTTCGGCGATGGTGTCATCCGGGGAACAGGTCACCGGGTCGGACACCATGCCAGCCTCAGAGCGCTTCACAATCTCGACCTGCTGAGCCTGCTCCTCGATAGACAGGTTGCGGTGCAGGATACCCATACCGCCCTGGCGGGCCATGGCAACAGCCATGCGGGCCTCGGTGACGGTGTCCATAGCAGCGGACACAACCGGAATGTTCAGACGCAGCTCACGAGTGAGCTGCGTCGAAGTATCAACGCCGGAGGGGATAACGTCCGAAGCATCCGGCAGCAGCAGGACGTCATCGAATGTAAGGCCGACTAGTGGAATCTTGTTGGGATTGTCTCCGCCGAGGCTAATTCCCGTGGGGTTGGTCATGGACTCCTCCTGCTCCACCCTTGCCGACATCCGGCCAGGGGCGCTATCGCTTCGTGGTTGCCAAACGTTATATACAGGGTAGTCCTTCAGTGATGAAACGCGACAATTAGGCGGAGCGACAGGTGCCCGACAAGGGTTAGCCGAAAGCTAGCTGAGGGTTATTCCAAGGTGAACTAAACCCCAACTAAGTGCATCGCCAATCGACAGGATTGCCGTACAGAGCTGTTACGGTAGTGGTTGTGAACCACAACTTTTTCTCATCCATGCCGCGGGATCCGTTCGAAGGAGATCCCAATGACCCGGCAAGCTTTCTCGAGCCGGATGAGCCGTTTGCTCCACTGACAGACCAGGAACGTCGAGAGGTTCTTGAAGATCTGGCCGCAGTTCGCCTATTCCGCACCGCTTTGAGCCCAGAGGGATTACTGGGCGTCTGCATGTTGTGTGAGGACTGCGGTGACGAGCACTTTTATAACTGGGAGGTTTTGGAAAACCACTACCTGATGCTCCTGTCTGGCCAGGCATCCCCGGTTCACGAGCCACAATTCGATCCAGACCCCTCCCGTTACGCCCCATGGGACTACTGCGCAGGCTTTGTCGACGGTTTGCGTTCTCGACGACCTGGCCGTTTCTAAAAATTTGGTAAGAGTTTGACGGAATTGTTTGCGTAGTATCCCGGCTGGCCTCCTTAGGTTTACCAACCGTTCATTGTTGGCCTCCACACTTGAGCTCACTGCTTCAAGAAAGCTCAATGAAGGAGACATCAATTCCGATGACGTACATCGACCACTTGCCCGGGCCCAATGCGGATTTGTGGGATTGGCAGCTGCACGGCTCTTGCCGCGGGCAGGACTCCGCGACCTTCTTCCACCCGGAAGGCGAGCGCGGACGCGCACGCAGCCTGCGTGAAGCCCGTGCGAAGGCTATCTGCCGTTCTTGCCCTGTTCTTATGCAGTGCCGTAGTCACGCACTCAAGGTTGGTGAGCCATACGGTGTCTGGGGCGGTCTCAGCGAATCTGAACGAAATGAAATCCTTCGAGCTAAGCCGGCCGCACGTGAACGCGAACTTGAACGCGTTCTAGTTACTGCCATGTAGTCCCTCCCCTCTCTCGGACTCCATCCAGTTCACATAAAAACCAAAATGCTCCCCACCCTCAGATTGAAAGGTGGGGAGCATTTTACGTGCCAAAGGCCCGGGCACTAGCTCACTGACAATTAGTGAGCGTGATCGTGCTGCGGCTCTTCCTCCGGCTTGTCCACAACAGAAGCCTCGGTGGTCAGCAGCATACGCGCCACGGAGGTTGCGTTGACGACTGCGGAGTGAGTGACCTTGACCGGGTCGATGACGCCGGACTCAATCAGGTTCTCGTAAGTGTCAGTAGCAGCGTTGTAGCCGTTGCCGTTCTCCAGCTCACCAATGTGGTAGACAACGACAGCACCGTCCTTACCAGCATTCTCAGCAATCCAGAAAGCCGGACGGGTCAGAGCCTTGGCAACTGCACGGACACCGACTGCCTCGTCGCCCTCGAACTCGTCAGCGAATGCCTCGAGTTCACGGGAGATCTGCACCAGTACGGAACCGCCGCCGGCGATGACGCCTTCCTGAGCTGCCGCACGAGCAGCGTTAATGGCGTCCTCGACACGCAGCTTGCGCTCGTTGACCTCGGTCTCGGTAGCAGCACCGACCTTAATGACAGCCACGCCGCCAGAGAGCTTCGCCAGACGCTCTTCCAGCTTCTCGCGGTCCCAGTCAGAGTCAGTGCGCTCAATCTCGGCACGGATCTGGTTACGACGCTCTTCTACGGCCTCAGCGGTGCCGGCACCGTCAACCAGAACGGTCTCGTCCTTGGTAATGGTGATACGGCGTGCGTTACCCAGCACCTCAAGTCCTACGTCCTTCAGCTGCATGCCAGTGTCAGCCGTAACGACGGTTGCACCGGTGACAACTGCCAGGTCATCCATGAACGCCTTACGACGGTCACCGAAGTACGGTGCCTTCACTGCGGCAACCTTCAAGGTCTTGCGCATAGCGTTGATAACCAGCGCGGACAGGGCCTCGCCCTCGATGTCCTCAGCCATAATCAGAGTCGGCTTGCCGGACTCGGCAATCTTCTCCAGAATCGGCAGGAACTCCGGCAGGGAGGAAATCTTCTCGCGAACGAGCAGCACCTGTGCACCGTCAAGAATTGCCTGCTGAGCCTCGACGTCGGTAATGAAGTACGGCGAGAGGAAGCCCTTGTTGAAAGACACGCCCTCGGTCACGGACAGCTCGGTGGCAATCGACTGCGACTCCTCCACAGAGACGACGCCGTCCTTGCCGACCTTGTCCATGGCACCTGCAACCAGGTCACCAATTTCAGTGTCGCGCGAGGAAACGGTTGCCACCTGTGCGATGGCAGCAGAGCTGCTGACCGGGGTGGCGCGCTGCTTCAGCAGCTCAACCGCCTTGTCGGATGCAGCGTGAATACCGCGGTTCAGCGAAATCGGGTTTGCGCCGGCTGCAACGTTGCGCAGACCCTCGTGGACCAGCGCCTGTGCCAGCAGCGTTGCGGTAGTAGTACCGTCACCGGCAACGTCATTGGTCTTGACCGCAACGGACTTAACCAACTGCGCGCCGAGGTTCTCAAACGGATCCTCAACGTCGATGTCGCGGGCGATGGTCACACCATCATTGGTGACCAGCGGACCGCCGAAGGCCTTGTCCAGGACAACGTTGCGACCCTTCGGGCCAAGCGTGACCTTGACTGCGTCGGCAAGCGTGTCCACACCGCGCTTGAGGCCTTCGCGAGCCTCTTCGTTAAAAGCAATAAGCTTCGCCATGTGTGGGTACGTCCTCCCTTTAGTTCTCGATAACAGCCAGGATGTCGCGCTGCGACAGCAGCAGGTACTCTTCGCCCTGGTACTTCAGCTCAGTGCCGCCGTACTTGGAGAAGATGACGATGTCACCCTCCTTGACGTCCATAGGAATGCGGTCATCGTCATCGGCCCAACGACCCGGACCAACTGCGATAACGGTAGCTTCCTGCGGCTTCTCCTTAGCGGAGTCCGGGATAACCAGGCCAGAAGCCGTGGTGGTCTCTGCTTCGTTGATCTGGACGAGGACGCGGTCCTCCAGCGGCTTGATGTTGACGTTCGCCACGATGAATTCCTCCATACATGCGGTGATGTGATGTTCTTGTGCCGGTTGGTCTGCCGTGCACAGCCGTCGTCGCGGGTGAACAACTGTGTGTCAAACAACCTTCGTTAGCACTCTACCCCTGCAAGTGCTAACACTCAACAATAGTGAGCGCTAATGCTAATTGGTCAGCTTGTCGGGGTTACACGCCATACGACCGAACACAGTAACCGTCATTCCGTGTTCCTTGATGTACTCATCGCTAAAGCACGGGCCACCAGAACCGGTTGTGTAACGACTGTCTGGCTCCCTCCTTTGCCAGGCACCTTCGTCCCATTGGTAGACCGCCAGTCCACCACTGTTTGCGCGCCCACCCAGCGCCCACCATCCGTCACAGGCGACAATCGTAAAGTTTTCCTCCGTAGTCGGGAACGCCGATGCCTCGCAATCCCCACTAATCGGATAATCGGGCGTAGCCGTACTCGTAGTTTCCTTCTTGGCTTTCTCCGGCGACTTCACCTTCACGGTCTCCGTCGCAGTCGCAGTAACAGTGAGCTTCGGCGTTACTTCATCCTTGGCACCTGCACCAAACCATTGCTCACCTCGACCACTCACAACTAGGTAAAGCACCGCCGCTACAGCGACAATCACCACAAGCAGCAGCGCGATGACTGCCCATAGCACTCCCCGAGCACGACCGCGCTGATGTTCAACTTGCGGTGCTTGCGTTGTTTGCAGTTCACCCTGCGGCGCAAACAGCTCAGTCTGATTATGCGAATTATCGGATGGCTGAAGTTCCCACTCGCTGTAGTCTTTACTCATTTTTGGGCAAGCGCTTTCCTGTAATTGTCCTGCGATCCATGGCAGAGAAACAAGTCAAAGTCAGTTAACGAAATTTAACATGGATCCGAGGGGCAATCACTGCTTATTGCATTACAGGATCTTCCACAGGCATGGAGGGGTCGGTCGGGCAGGCGTAGCCAGAGGGCTTGACCCCCGCGGCAATGAGGTAGGCGGCAGCTGCGCCAATCATGACACCGTTGTCGGTGCACAGCTTAATCGGTGGCACGTGCAGCGTAATTCCTGCCGAGGTAGCTCGCGCCGCTGCGAGTTCACGCAACCTCGAGTTCGCAGCCACACCACCACCGAGCAGCAGCGTAGTGGCCCCCACATCCTGAGCTGCGCGAACGGCCTTCTTGGTCAATACATCGCAGACCGCCTCCTGGAAGGAAGCACAGACGTCCTCTACGGAGTATTCACGACCTTCCTTCTCCGCCGCCTCGACATAGCGGGCCACGGCGGTTTTCAAGCCGGAGAAGGAGAAGTCATGGCGCGCATCCTGCTGGCGCATCATGGCGCGAGGAAACGCGATGGCCTTGCGGTTACCCTGCTTAGCCAACTTATCGATAATCGGGCCGCCCGGGTAACCCAATCCGAGCAACCTCGAAACCTTGTCGTATGCCTCTCCGGCCGCGTCGTCAAGCGTCGATCCGAGCTCCCCCATCGGACGACCAACCCCCTGTACGCGCAGCAGCTGCGTGTGCCCGCCGGAAACTAGCAGCGCCACTGCGTTGGATAGATCTGCGCCATCGAGAGCTCCGACAGCAACGTGGCCACCAAGGTGATTAATGCCGTAGAAAGGCACACCCCAGGCGGCGGCATAAGCCTTCGCGCCTGCCGAACCGACCAGCAGCGCACCGGCGAGACCGGGCCCCACGGTAGCGGCGACGGCATCTGGGATAAAAGTATCGATACCGAGCTTGGCAGCTGCTTGCGCGCGCGCCTCGGAGACTACTGGCTGCAAGGCTTCCAAATGAGCGCGGGAAGCAATCTCCGGGACCACACCACCGAAGCGGGCGTGCTGCTCCATGGAGGATGCGACGACGTCGGCAAGCACTTCCACCTCGGGAATGGCGGGGGTGCTGGTGTCGGTGTCGTCGTAGCGCACACGCATCACTGCAGCGCCAGTCTCATCGCAGGAACTCTCGATTGCCAGCAGGGTCAACTCGGTCATAGCAGTCATGGTACTAGCGCACCACCGGGTCGCTTACCAGCGACCGAGTTTAAATTTCGAGGCGACCGAGGTTCCGCACAGCGGCACGCCAGAGAGCGTATTCCTCTGGGTAGTCATCGCGGTAGTGGCGCACGGCGCGCATACCGTGCTTAATACGCTCGATTTCCTCGTCGCCGATATCCTTGCCCTCGGCGTCGACAAATACGACCGTTCCGCAAATTGCGGTGGTGGGGTCGGTAAAGAAAGCCGAGTTGCCCGTAGCAGCCTCATTGCGGCCGAGGGACGCGACCGGATTCGGTTCAGCGCCCTCAGCCTTGGCCGTCGGGTTGTAGAGAGCGGCGTAATCGGCGCCGTCTTCCTGAAACGCCACCGAAACACGGTCGGAGGAAACTCCGCCGAGGAATGTAGCAGCGGCCTCCAACTCAAATTCGACGATGCGATGCGTCAGGTCAGGGTTCACCAGAAAACCTTTAATCATGGAAACAGAGGTACCGCACCGCACCCGCTCCCGCATCTCGAGAGCGCTACCCCCACTATGGCCGCGGGATGTTGCGGAGGTTCGACCGTGCCATGTTGATCATCTGACCAACGCCGCCGCCGAAGACGGTGCGAGTAGCGGCCTTGGAGAATCCCATCAGCATGTCCCAGGTGATGTTTGCCGGGATGGACAGGGCATTCGGGTCGGTGATCATATCCACCAGCACCGGACCGTCGTATGCCAGCGCCTCTTGAATCAGGCGAGGCGCATCGGCCGGATCTTCAATTCGGATGGCCTTGATACCCAACGACTCTGCGACTCCGGCGTAGTCCACCGCGTCGTGATCGGTCTCGTGCTCCGGCAGCCCCTGAACCAGCATCTCCAGCTTGACCATGCCGAGCGAGGAGTTGTTGAACACAAACATCTTGATGGGCAGCTGCTCCTGCTTCACGGTGATGAGCTCACCGAGCAGCATTGACAGGCCACCGTCACCGTTGAAGGTAATGACCTGACGGTCCCGGTCAGCAGCCTGCACACCAATGGCCTGCGACAGTGCATTGGCCATAGTGCCGTGACGGAAGGAACCAATCTGCTCTCGCTTGCCATTCGGTGTGACGTAGCGTGCAGCCCAGACATTGCCCATGCCGGTGTCGACCGTGAATACGGCATCGTCATCGGCGTACTTATCAATCAGGTCGGCCACATACTCCGGGTGAATCGGTCGCATGTTCTCAACGTCGTGGGTGTATGCCTCGATGACGTGGCTGAGCAGGCGCTCGTGGTTCCGCAGCTGCTTGTCCAGGAAGGAGCGGTCGGTCTTTTCATCCAGGTGCGGCAGGATGGTTTCGATTGTGGCAGCCACATCGCCGACGACTGGGTACTTCACCGTGGTACGACGACCGATGGCACGACCATCGATATCGACCTGTGCGACGTTCTTAGTCGGCAGGAAGTCGTTGTACGGGAAGTCAGTACCGAGCAGAATCAACAGATCAGCATCGTTGGAGGCATCGTGGCAGGCGCCGTAGCCCAGCAGGCCGGACATGCCGACGTCATAGGGATTGTCGTACTGGATGTACATCTTGCCACCCAGCGCATGTCCCACCGGCGACTTAATTTTCTCCGCAAGCTTGAGCACCTGTTCGCGGGCGTCCTTCACGCCTGCGCCACAGAAAAGCGTGACCGTTTTAGCCTCGTTGATTGCGTCGGCAAGCGCGGCGGCCTGACCGGCGTCAGGGAATACGACTGGGCGACCGCTGCTGATTGTGGAGGTGACGAACTCATCATTTTCCACTTCATGCGTTGTAATGTCGCCCGGCAGAACCAGCACGGAAACACCGTGGCCAGTCATGGTCGACTGGATAGCGTGATGCAAAACAACGCCACCCTGCTCAGCGGAGTTGACCATCTCGCAGTAACCGGAGCACTCGTTGAAGATGAACTCCGGATGGGTCTCCTGGAAGAAGTTCGAGCCAATCTGGCGGGAAGGAATGTGCGATGCCAGCGCCAGCACCTTTGCGCCGTTGCGGTGGGAGTCATACAGGCCCTGAATGAGGTGGGTATTACCCGGGCCGCAGGAGGCCGCACACACTGCTAATTCGCCGGTGACCAGGGACTCCGCGCCGGCGGCGAAGGCGGCAGCCTCTTCGTTGCGAACGTGCACCCACTCAATGGAGGACTCGCGCACAGCGTCGACAATGGGGTTCAAACTATCTCCAACGAGTCCGAAGATTCGCTTGACCCCCTGCTTCTCTAGGGTTTCTACGAGCTGTTTTGCAAAGGTTTTAGCCATGTGCCTGGTTTAACGCAGATTAGTCAATACGTCAACATCTAGCTGGCCAACTCAGGCCGACACATCGTGTACGCATCCGCCCCAGAGCCCGGATAATAGTTCTTTCGCAGCCCCATATTTTCGAAGCCATAGCGCCGATACATAGCGATTGCGGGTTCGTTATCTGTGCGAACTTCCAAAAACACCGGGCCCGGATCCTCCGCCACAGCTGCCATCAGCGCGTCCATCAGCTGCGTCCCAAAGCCCCGGCGCTGCCACTTCTTCCCCACCCCGATGGTGTGAATCTCGTATTCGGCGGCCCCCGCAGGCCCCAGCTTGGTAATCCCCGCATAGCCGCACAGTTCTTCGTCCTCGTCTACATCTGCAATCAGCCCGACGTAGAAATTGTTCGGCGCGGCCAGCTCTGCCATAAAGGCCGATTCCGGCCAGGGATCGTCGCCGGCAAACAGCTCCGCCTCAATCGCCGCACACGCCTTGGCCGCAGGAGGTCCGAGACGCACTAGCTTGACGACGCTCATCTCATAGCCTTCGGGACAACGGCATCCGGACGGCGCAAGTACAGCGGCACCAGTGGGCCCGGCGCGGAGTCAAAGTCGACCGCTTCAACCATGGCTGTCGGAGTGGGAAAGACTTGTTCGGCAGCAACCTCAAGCCCGGCAATTTGCTCGATGTGGCTGAGACTGCCGCGGGCCTGGCTCGGCGCGAAGTCGGCGGCTTCTGCTGCAAGTTCTTCCTTGAGCAGCTCCATGACGTCGGCTGGCTTGGCCACTGCCGGACCGAAAACCCGCTGGCCATCGCGGTAGGCGGCGAAGTACACCTCGCGGCGGCGGGCATCGGTGACGACCAGTTCATCGCCAACCCCACCCGCAAGCGAATCCAGGCTGCAGATGCCGTAGCAGGGAATTCCCAGAGCGTCGGCGAAGGAGGCTGCGGTGGCCATACCAACGCGCAAGCCCGTAAACGGCCCCGGCCCACAGCCGACAACCACGGCATCTAGCTCGGTTGCCGCCACCCCACTGTCAGTGAGGCACTGCTGAATCAGCGGCACCAGCACCTCGTTGTGCGCACGGGCATCCAGGTGCAGCTTTTCGGCCACGGTTTCACCATCGCGGACAATTCCCGCGGTGACCTGTGGAGTCGATGTGTCAACGGCCAAAATGTTCATACTCAGTAACCTACTTGAACCGACTTGAAGCTACTTGCTCCACGTCCAGGTGACGACGCGGGCATCGTCGTCACGCGAACGATCGATACTCACCTGTAGATAGCGCTCGGAGAGCACCTCGGCGAGCCCCATTCCCCACTCGGCGACCACGACGCTGTCCTCAAGGTCGGTGTCCAAATCGAGCGAGTCCAGCGCATCGAAGGCCTCGCCATCGGAGCCGGGTCCCTCTTCGCCGAAGAGTCGATAGGCGTCGACGTGGATGAGGGTGACGCCGTCGGTTGCCAGCGGACGGTGCTCGCGGGCGATTGTGAACGTCGGCGACGTCACGCGACCGCGCACATTCATGCCGCGGGCGATGCCCTGCGTGAGGGTCGTTTTGCCCGCGCCGAGTGGGCCATCGAGAATCACCAGATCCCCAGCTGCCAACTCCCGGCCAATTTCCTCGCCGAGGTCACGCATGTCCTCTGCGGTTGGCGCGATGCGGCTGCGCACCCACTTTCGCTCGCTGCGTCCCTTTGGCGCAGTGAGGATTTCGTAGTTAATGGTGCCGGATGCCTTCGCGAGGTCATCGAGACCGGGCTCCCCCAGTGCGGGATCACCAACGATAACCGCAGTGTCGCCGGCCTCGACATCGGTGTCGGGTCCCAGGTCGACGACGAATTGATCCATACACACGCGCCCTACCTGCGGATAGCGCGTGCCATTGATGCTCACCTCGAAATGCCCGGAGGCCGAGCGCATCATGCCGTCGGCATAGCCACAGGGCACGATGCCGACGGTGGTATCGCGGTCAGCTGTCCACGTCTGCCCGTAGGACACCGACTGCCCCGCCGGCAGCTTCTTGACCAAAATGACCGACGCCTCCCACCGCATCGCCGGACGCAATCCATGGGTGGCACCCACAATTGGCTCGCCACCATAAATCGCCAGCCCTGGGCGCACCATGTCGAAGGCCAGGTCCGGACGCGACAACGATGCCGGCGAATTCGCCGCATGGTTAATCAGCTCGTCCAGCCCCGCCTCACGCAGTGCCGCAATCGCAGCACGGAAATTCTGCGCCTGCTTATCGACGCTCTCGTTGCCCGGCTCATCCGCGCACGCAAAGTGCGTGAAAGCACCGGTGATATTCAGAGCACCGGTCTTGTGCAGCTCAACCAGCTGAGCGACCGCATGCTCAAAGTCCCCATTGGCCATAGAGAATCCCGAGCGGCCCAAACCCGTATCGACCATCACCGTCACACGTGGTGTCACCGACAGCGCCCGCCCGGCATTGGCCACGGCCAGCGCATGAGCCATCGACGGCAGACCGAGGTCAATATCTGCAGCCACAGCGCGCTGCACCAACGAGGTGGCTGCTGCGTCCCAGATCCAGGCGAGGATGGGGATGGTGTGGCCGTCGTCAAGCGTGGCGCGGAGTTCCTCGCGGAGGGAGAGCGCCTCGTCGATTGTTGCGACACCGAGCTGCGTTGCCCCGCCGGCCAGCGCGGCACGCGCGGTCTGCAGCGCACCCTGCGAGTAGCCGTCCGCCTTGACGACGGCCATGAATTCCGACACCCCTGCGATGGCCTTGACGGTCTTCACATTGTGGGTGATCGCGTCGAGATTAACGGTATGGGTCAGGATGGCTGGTGCCGAGGAAGTCATAGCCGTATTTTGCCACTGCTGCCTTCGTTGGTGAACCATGCGGTGGCATCTCGGATGGATTCGGCGATGTCCTGGGCGCTGCAGGGTGCTGGTCCGAACTCTGTCTGCGCGGCCAAAAATGCGGCGCGCGCATGAATAATTGCTGGTAGATAGAGGGCTTCGCCACGCGCTACCCAGGCGCCGAGGAGCCCGGACAGTACATCGCCAGAGCCCGGCGTGGCTGCCCAGGAGCTACCCGCGTCAACCACGACTGTGCGCTGCGTTGTCGGATTGACCATCACAGTGCGGCGTCCCTTGAGCAACACTTCGGAGGAGAACTGCTCGGCAAGTTCACGCGCATCTGCGATGGGGTTAGTGACCTCGTGCCCGGTCAGGCGCTCGAATTCACCGGCGTGCGGCGTGAGAACAGTGCGCAGGTTGCGCTCCTGGCCGCGCTCACGAACGAGCTGTCGGATGTCCTCATGCTTCGACAGCAGTGTCAGTGCGTCAGCGTCGATGACCACTGGTTTGTCAGTGGTCAGAATGTCTCGCAGTTCCTCGGCGGCTTTCTCATCAGTGCCCCGACCGGGACCGACGACCCAGGCATCGACGCGTACCTCTTTGCGATCCACCGAGTCCTGCTGCGCAATGACCGTCGGCAAGGCTGCGGTGATGCGGTTGCGTGCGGCCGCGTCGCCGACATAGATGACCGCGGGACTGGTCGCATGCACGGCAGCGGTGGCGCACAGCTGACCTGCGCCCGGATACGCTTCGCTTCCGGCAGCGATTCCTGTAACTCCAGTGGAGTACTTGTGGTCAGCTGCACCGGGTTCGAGCGGGGTCATCGCGCCAAGTGGTGCCGGAAAGCTCCCGCCTAGGGCTTCGTAGAACTCCACGGTCGGAGTCTGGTGGTGGACGGCATTGTAGGTACCGTTTTCATAGAGCGTCTGCCCCAGTCCTGGAAGTTCGAGGGAGAAGGCATCGAGCGCAATTTCGTGTAATTCGACGGTGCCACAGGATTCGGACAGCGAGTGCGCGTAGCGCAGACCGCCGAAAGTCACCGTTGTCGTGGCCTCCACGTGAGATGGCAAGTACGGGTTCTGTCTCTCCTCCAAATCAGGGTCTGGATTGATGGTCTGGGCAGGCGGGTCAAAAGTACGCCCAGTATCGGTTTCTACGCCGCTCGGCACATCAACCGCGAGAATGGGAACTTTGCCCAACCGCGCTTCGCGCACCAACCACGCGGCCTCTTCACGCAGCGCGCCGTGACCTCCGAGCCCCACGATGCCGTCGATGATCAGTGCGTAGTCTTCACTAATCGACCACAGAATCTTCGATAAACCCGTCTCCCGGTCACACCCCAACGGCAGCACCCGCCCACCTGCGAGTTCAAAAGCTTTCAGTGCCCGCTCGTGTGGCTTCGAGCCCAGCAAAACCGCATCCACGCCATGCCCATCCGAGGACAAGTTTCGGCCAGCATAGAGTGCATCGCCACCATTGCCTCCCGATCCAACCAACAGCAGCACGCGACCGCGACCAGGCTCCGGAGATGCCTCTGAGAGCATCCGCTCCGCCACCTCCGACACAGCGGCGGCTGCGTGGCGCATGAGTTCGTCGTCACGCGTTTGTGCGTCCAGATAGGGCTGTTCCGCGGCGCGAATTTCGGCAGCTGTGTAGCAGTACGTCATAAACCCAGCCTACGATTAGCCCCTATGGATGACTACTCCCCGAGCACGCGAGTTTTCGGCCCTCTACTGCGCGCCTTTCCCCAGGCATACCTGCGCTCGTTGCGTCATCCCGAATGGATCCCCCACGGCGTGCAGGACGTTCGCGAAATCCTCGACGGCAAAGTCACTCCTGACCTGGACAGATACAACGGTCGCACACCAATTGTCCTGGTTCACGGCACCTGGATGAACTCGTTCAACTCCTTCGCCATGTTGGGGCCGTTCCTCGCCCGGAATCGCCCCGTATTCTCACTCGATTACGGCTCCGACCCCGCCGCGCTGGTCAGCCGTCTCCGTAGCGTCAAAGCCACCACCGATTTAAGCGATGCGCTCGCTGAAGTCACCGACCTTCTCGACCGCTTCCGTGCCCAACTCTCCCTACCCCGCCTCGACCTCATCGGTCATTCCCAGGGCGGTCTACACTGCCGCAGCTACGCCAACGCGAGCATCGATTCGCTTTACGACGAAGCTCTGAACCGTGGCCTCAACGAAGAAGAAGCCGAGCAGTACGCCTCCGACAACAGCCCCGTGCGTGCAGTCATCTCGCTTGCGGGAAACCACCGAGGCACTACTGCGTGGGGCATGCGCCGAAGGCTCAGTGCCCTTGAGCGATGCGGCCTACCGATGCACAAACTCGTCGACCGCCTTGTCGGCCGTGCCTGCATTCAACAGCTGCTGGACTCTGACTACATTGCGACTCTGAACCGCGCAGCGCGTGGCATTACCCGACGTGGTCCGCACTACCTGAATATCGGCACCCCTTTTGACACCGTGGTTCGCCCGTGGACCGGCGCCTTTTTGCCCGAACAAGAGGGTCACCACATTACGAACGTCAACAATGCCACTGGCGGTGGCGACTGGTCTGATCACCTCGCACTGCTCTACTCCCCCAATACGCTCGAACGCATTCACGAGTTCTTGGAGGAACTGGATGGCGCTGAAGCTGGTAATGTCCCGCATCATCCGCGACAGCGAGTCCTGCCTTTGTACGGCGCCCTGCCGAGGGGCCTCGGACGGAGGAGGCTCGGACGGAGGGGCCGGATCTAATTCAGCACAGAATTTTAGAACATATTTCCAGAATTCTATTGACAGTTTTTCAAACAGGTGTACGATTTGGGTTGTAGGGAAAATTTGTAAGCGAAAGTTCTTTGTCCGGTGCACAGGGGTTGGCGGGACTGGTTGACACAGCCTCTCCATGCTTCTCTCCACCACAGAACTCAATCTTCAATTCTCCGGCGGACACGTAGTAATCAGGGGGATAACCAATGTCATCGCCGCCCACAGAACTTCCAGCACCAGGTCAAAAGCCCTCATGGGCCAACCAGCAATCCGACGACCCGATTAGCAGCGCGGCCCGTGCCATCAACGCCGCAGACCTTCAACTGATCGATATCTGCGCTCCCGGTGAGGAGGTCGATGTCAATCACCATCTTGCCCGCATAAGCATTCGAACCGGCCTTAGCCGCGGCAAGTGTTCTACGCTGTGCGAAATTGCGCTGATGTTCGAACGCCTACCAAAAGTCCGGGCTCTCATCGAATCCACCTTCTGTTTCTCGTTAGCCCATCTCCGCGCCATCGCCAATGGCGTTGCCGGGCTGTCACCAGATCAGTTCGACACGGTAGAGCCCCATCTTTTGGAAATGCTCACTCCGACGCGACCTCGACAAGCAATGGTTGGTGTCTACACGCTGTCTCGTCTAATCGGCGACTTGGTTTCTGAGTACAACGACTGCGCCCGCAACGACGGCACCCAACGGGTTCCAGAAGGCGAAGCGGTCGCACTCTCCGACACGGGCGATGGCAAGCACAAAAAGGTCACAGCAATCCTTGAAAACGACCGCGCGACCGAGCTCATGGCCAGGATTCAGGGGATTCGCAACACAGCAATCAATCGTGGTGAACAGTGCACGCAGGCGGAAGCGCTACTACAGCTGGCACAGAAATCGACCAATGCCGAGATTGTCATCAATGTCTACCGCGAGGTCGGCGGTGGGCCAGCATGGATTGATGGCGTCGGCTGGTTGAGCGAGGTAGCCACCGAAGAATGGCTTGCCCGCGCAACTCACATCCGTATCTCCGCCGACAGCAAGGTGGATGGTTACCGCCCCACCGAGAGCCAGGTGGCTCGCGTCCGTGGGCGTGACGGTACCTGCCGCTTCCCCGGCTGCGACGTCCCGGCAGCCAAGTGCGACCTGGACCATATTCAGCCGTACAACCACGACAATCCCAAGCAGGGCGGGCCGACTGACACTGAGAATCTGCACTGTCTCTGCCGCCGACACCACAATCTAAAAACGCACGAGGGCTGGGATATCGACAGATACCCCGACGGAACAGAAGTGTGGACTTCCCGTAATGGGGACACCGCGACTAGCGTTCCGGTTGGGCCGCTAAAGAACGTCGGCAAGCAAACTTTTCATCAGCGTGTGACACGGAAGATGAAGACGATTCAGAAACGCAACCTCGATTGGATGTTGTCATTTTGCCATGTATCCGATGAGGTCTGGGACCTATCCGAGGAAGAAGCAAAACGCATCGAGTCCCTCACGGATGAAGAACTCGATGCGGAGATTGAGCAGTACCGACGAAAGCAGGACGAACTACTCGACGGTGACTGACTTAGCCAGGTTGCGCGGCTTATCGATGTCCTCGTTACCGCACTGGCGAGCGATCTCAGCTGCCAGGAACTGCATCGGAATCGTAGACAACAGCGGCTGGAGCAGCGTGGACGTCTCCGGGATTTCAATCAGGTAGTTCGCAAAAGGAACCACCGACTGATCCCCTTCTTCGGCAATCACGATGGTCTTGGCACCACGGGCACGAATCTCCTGGATGTTGGAGACAATCTTGGAGTGCAGCACGGCGCGCCCCTTCGGCGATGGCACTACGACGACGACCGGAAGATCATCCTCGATGAGTGCAATTGGGCCATGCTTGAGCTCGCCTGCCGGGAACCCCTCTGCGTGAATGTAGGCAAGCTCCTTG
This sequence comes from Corynebacterium sp. HMSC055G02, assembly GCF_001809065.1. Taxonomy (NCBI): domain Bacteria; kingdom Bacillati; phylum Actinomycetota; class Actinomycetes; order Mycobacteriales; family Corynebacteriaceae; genus Corynebacterium; species Corynebacterium sp. HMSC055G02. Next base: position 166,095 of record NZ_KV795633.1, read on the forward strand.
AGCTTCAGCGCACCCTCAAGTGCGACTGGGAAACCAACGTGACGGCCGAGGAAGAGCATCGTCGGAATAGCACCGATTTCCTTGGCCGTGTCGATGAACTCATCGCCCTTAGCGACGACCTTGTCAATCAGTGCCGGGATGGTCTCCAGCTCTTCAAACTCGCGAGTGACCTCGTCCGGGTACTTAGTGCCGCGTGCCTGGGCAAGAGCCAAACCGACCAGGTAGTTTGCGGCTACCTGCGCCAGGAACGACTTGGTTGCAGCAACACCAATCTCCGGGCCGGCGTGCGTATAGAGCACGGCGTCAGACTCACGTGGAATCTGTGCACCGTTGGTGTTACAGACAGCCAGCACGCGGGCGCCCTGGCTCTTTGCGTGTCGCACGGCCTCAAGGGTGTCAGCAGTCTCGCCCGACTGCGAAATAGCGACCACCAGCGTCTGGCGGTCCAGCACCGGATCGCGGTAGCGGAACTCGGACGCGACCTCAATCTCGACCGGGATACGAACCCAGTGCTCAATGGCGTACTTGGCCAACAAACCGGAGTGGTATGCGGTACCACAGGCGACGACGAAGACCTTCTCGATGTCACGCAGATCTTGGTCACTCAGGCGGGACTCGTCGAGAACGATGCGGCCGTCAACGAGGTGACCGGCCAACGTATCGCGGACGGCGGCAGCCTGCTCGTGGATTTCCTTCATCATGAAGGAGTCATAGCCACCCTTTTCGGCTGCGGCGAGATCCCAGTCGATGGTGAATGGTCGACCCTGCTGCTCGTTGCCGGCGAAATCCAGGATGCGGTAATCATCTGCGGTGATGATGACGACGTTGTCCTGACCCAGCTCCACGGCCTCGCGGGTGTGTGCGATGAAAGCCGCAACATCGGAGCCGAGGAACATTTCGTTTTCGCCCACACCGACAATCAGCGGAGTGGAGCGACGAGCAGCGATGATGCGGTCCGGGTGGTCTGCATGAGTAAACAGCAGCGTAAAAGCACCCTCGAGGCGGTTGAGCACGGACAGCGCAGAGGCCTCGAAATCACCAGCGGTAGATCCGCCGTCGGAACCGTCCAGGGCACGGGCGAGCATGTGCGCGGCGACCTCGGAGTCGGTTTCGGACTTCAGCTCAATGCCGGCATCCTCCAGCTCCTGACGTAGCGGAGCAAAGTTCTCGATAATGCCGTTGTGGACGATAGCCACCTTGCCGTCATAGGACTGGTGTGGGTGGGCATTCTCATCAATTGGGCGACCGTGGGTAGCCCAGCGGGTGTGCCCAATTCCGGTGGTTCCAGTGATTTTGTCGCGCCCATCCGCATCAAGGGCAGCCTCGAGGTTGGCGAGTTTACCGGCCTTCTTCTCTACAGTGATATGCCCCTGATCGTCGACAATGGCAACCCCCGCGGAGTCATAGCCACGGTATTCCATGCGTCGTAGCGCATCGACAGCAATATCCAGGGCGGGCTGATGGCCCACATATCCAACGATTCCACACATGTCCTACAGAATAACCCGCGAAGCGGAAAATCGTCATAACGAAATAGACATTCTCGCTCATCCTGGCACTTTTTCAGCAAAGGTATGCACCTTATAGTTAAGCTATTCACTGTGGCTGACAACTTGAAGACTCTGACATCTAATCTTTCCAAGCGTGGACCGCACCGCGTCATGGTCGGTGATCTCGCTTTTACTGGCCTGCCGGGAAAGGTCTACACGCCTGCCGAGGGCAATGGCATCCCCGGTATCGCCTTCGCACACGATTGGCGCACACCGATTGAGGAGTACCACGCCACGCTGCGTCACCTAGCTTCGTGGGGCATCGCGGTCGCTGCTCCGGACACCGAAAATGGCATCGTGGCAGATCACCGTGGTCTCGCCAACGATTTGGAGACAGCGCTCCAGATTCTCGCTGGTGTCCGCCTCGGAGAGGGCAAGGTCGTCGTCCACCCGAAGAAACTCGGCGTTGCCGGCCACGGCATGGGCGCTGGCGTAGCCGTCCTCGCCGCCGCTGGTCACGACCTCATCTCCGGCGTTGGCTGCGTCTTCCCCGCAACTACCGCGCCTTCCTCCAGCGCCGCTGCAACTAATGTCTCGGCTCCGGGCCTCGTCCTGGCCCCTGGCGAGGATCAGTGGCTCGATCGCGGTAACCCGGCTCGCCTGGCTGTTCAGTGGAAGGGCGATGTCGTTTACCGCGAAGTAGACAAGGCTGACCAGGGCAGCTTCTCGGAAACAACTCTTCTCCGTCGTCTAGCGGGCTTCTCTTCCTCCAAGGTGAAGTACCAGGAGGTCGCGCGCGCCGCACTCACAGGCTTCCTGCTGGCCACGGTCGGTGACGACAAGAAGTACTCAGATTTCGCAGACCCGACCGCCACTATCAAGGGCACAACTAACCGCGACATGGAGTGGCTCATCAAGGAGCTGCCGGAAAACCCGGAGCACTCGCTGATTCCCGGCAAGTAGTCACTAGGCCACGCTTCAGGACACGCCCCGAATCGACTTCACCGTCGGCGTCCCTTTCCCCGCCCGCCCGAACAACCGCGTAACGGTTCCCTTCGGTCGGGCGGTTTTTTGTTGCTTTTCGACGCCCGCCGCCACCTCCCTCTCCTTAATTTCGCGTGCTTTACGACGCTCCTCCAAACCCTGCAATTCTTTCTGTGCCCTCTGTACCGCCGTATCGAACTCCTGCCTAGTCATTGCAGCAGCGTCGTAATAGGCCTGCCCAATCCGGTCATATTTCGCGGCATGCTTACTCCCCATTACCACTCACCTGCCGTTGGCGAATTGACCGCGCCCACAAGCTCCTGGGCGTTGGGCTGCTCAGGGGGCTCGGGCACAGCTGAAGCAGATTCCTGCACTGATGCTGCCGAATCCTGGGCTGGTGCTGGCTGCGGCTCTGCTTGTGGTTCTGGCTGCGGTTCCGCTCGCTGTTCTGCTTGCGTCTCCTGTGGCAGCTCGATTCCCAAGTGCTTTAGTTTCTCAGCTGGAGGAGGCGGTTCAGGAACATTTTCAGGTTCGGGCTCGGGTTCAGGTTCGGGCTTGGGTTCTGGTTCGGGTTCCGGCACACAGTCCTCCGGCGCAGGAGCTGGTGCTGGTGCTGGCGCTGGCGCAGGCGCCTGTTCGCACACTGGCTCTTCCGTCTCCGTGCACATGTCTAAGTTGAGCAGTGAGGACGCGACACTGCCCGCAACACCCACAGCCCCCGCAATTCCAGCGATACTGGTCGCCCCGGCAGCGCCAATGGCACCTCCAACGGATATCCCAGCAGCAACGCCTGCCTCTACCCCAGTATCAACGTTGGCAACGACCCCAATTCCACCAGCGATAGCACCGTTGCCACCGGTTACAGTAGCTCCTTCGCCACTCCCAGACTCAGCCACCTCTGCACAGGCCGCCGAGGTAGCACCCGAACTGGCAGGGACAGTAGGAGGCTGCGGCGGGGTGGCGACCACCGCGGCCTCAGTGTCACACGCTGCCTGCTCAAGACACTGCTCGATGCAGACATTGCGAGCATCGTAGAGCTGACCAGTGGAGTCGACGAGACTGTTGCACACCTGCTGGGCCACTTGTGCGGCTTCGGCGCCGACCTCCGGATCGTCGACAAGCGCTTCGCACTGAGAGAGGATGCCGTCGGTTTGCTCAGCCATATCTTCGGCCTGCTTCTCGCAATCCTCAAGGACCTCGTCGACTTTCTTGCCGCACTCGCCGACGCTCTGCGCGCCATTGGCGGACTGCTCATCCTGATTCGCACAGTCCTGCGCAGCTTTATCGCAGCGCTCCTTGGCGGCGTCGGCGGCATCGCCTTTCAAACCGCCCCAATCGAAAGCCATAGCAATAGTTATCGCGGAGGCTATCAACCCCACGGAGTTAGAGAACTTGGACAGGGCGCTGCCCTTCCAGCCGTCAGCGCGTCGCACCTTATCCAAGACTTTGGGCAGATTCTTGCCGATGCCGCCAACCCCGCGCTTGGCTCCAATACGGCTTCCACGGCCAATAACACGCACCAATATCGGAAGAATTCGAGCAACCCATGGCATCAGTCCACTACCTCAATTCCACCGAGGTCGGCGCTCCCGGCGCTGTCACAGCCTGCAAAGACACGCCACTGTTCCCGCACTGCCGGAGCATGATTGCCAAGTCCCGCGTACATCGATTGCCCGTGCTCACGCAGCCTCGCTGCCGCCTGCTGCAGACGGCGCCCCTGGGCGGCAAAACCCTGGCCACAATCTGCTGCGGAAATATCAGGAGCGCTTCCCCACCGCTCATGGCCTTCACGGCCGCGCTGCTCGATCTCTCGGGCAGCCGCTGTCACTGCATCTTCCGAAAAGTGCAGCAAGCCTCCGCCACTGCCTCCAGTAAAACGTGCGGACACGAAAAATCCCCTTCCCCGCGAAAAACAGTTCTTATTACTGTTAGGCGCGAAAAAAGAGGATTCGGTTCCGTCTAAGTACTAGCGCGGGTGCCCCCGGGGGCTAACGAGCGCGGTAGATGCGCTTACACCCCTCAACACCGGTGAAGCTGAATGGGCCGGTGCCAATCAGGGCGTCGTCTCCCAGGTTGGAGTACTCACCCGGATCTTCATGCGTCACCTGAGCGTGGCGGTAGTAGGTCGGATCATCGAGCTTCACGCGTTCAGCCAGTTCACGCGCATTATCTGCGGCGCGTAACTGGGACTCGTAGCCCTCGACCACATTGCCGGTGAGGAACTCAGCAACCGAGCCGGAACCGTAGGAGACAACAGCGACCTTCTTACCAGCCAGGTCCTTCTCGGTATCCAGCAGCGAGAGCAGGCCGAAGTAGGCCGATGCGGTGTAGGAGTTACCGATGATGCGGTTGTACTCGGTGGTTGGGCCGAGCTGGCGGGCCTCGTCCTCCGCGGTGAGCTCCACACCGTTATTGGCCGAAAGCTGCCGGTGCGCCTTGTAGGCCATCTTGGTAAACGGCTGGTGGTAGCTGAAGTAGTCAATCTCGCTGAAGTCCACACCGCCGCGGGCACGGTAGTCCTCGTAAGCACCCTGAACAGCGTCGATGTAAGCACTAATAGAGAGCTTGCCCTCCACCAACGCCTGGCTGCGGTGGTTCGGCCGCCAGAAGTCCATAACTTCGCGGGTAAAGACGCCCGAAGCCGCATCGATAGCCAGGATGCGCGGATTAGCGGTCACCAGCATGGCTACAGCACCTGCGCCCTGGGTCGGCTCCGCAGCGGAGTCCAGGTCATAGCGGGCAATGTCGGAGGCGACAACGATGACCTTCTCCTCCGGATTGCGGGCCACCAGAGCGCACGCGAACTGCAGCGCCGCGGTACCGGAGTAGCAAGCCTGCTTCAGCTCGACAGATCGCGCGTGCGGGTCAAGACCGACCAGCTCGTGGACATAGACAGCAGCGGCCTTCGACTGGTCGATACCGGTCTCAGTGGCGAACATGATGGTGCGCACGCCGTCGATACCGTGGCGGTCAACGATCTTCTTCACCGCGGCCGCGGCCATCGTCACCGGATCTTCATCAGAGGCAACCACGCTGGAGCGTTCCTGCCCCAGGCCCTTGTGGTACTTTGCCGGTTCCGCTCCGAGTCGGGGCGCAATATCGGCGAGGTCAATGCAGTACGAACCCGTCGCAAAGGCGATGTCATCAATACCGATCGGGGTCACATTGCTTGTTGTCATCAAAACCGTGCCTTCACTACCTCTACAGATTTTTAAGAAATAACGGGCAACGAAACATCCCCATGTCATCAGAGCAGTCATCAGACCACGGGATATTTTGCCCACAAAATTTTAATTGCCTACTACAGAAATCTAGCGCGTTTACCTGAGATTTGTCTTAGGTTTTGCGAATTGTCGCAAACGACTATTCACAAACCGCTACTTCGCACGCTCGATAGAAACGTGCGCCTCCATCAGCTCACCCGGATTCGTCTGTGCCGCGAGCAGGGAAAGCTCACCACACCAGACGATTGCCGCGCAGCACGCTGCTAGACGACGGGCATTCTCGCCCGGCTCACGGTCCTCCTTGCAGCCCAGCGCTGTGAGATTCTTCTCCACGAAGTCCAAGCCCTTGCCGTTGCCCACGGAACCGACGATCAAATGTGGCAGGGTGCAGCTAAAGCGCACGGAGCCGTCGTCAAGCGCCTCTACCTGCGTCAGCCCCTGCGAGCCTTCGACGATATTCGCAGCGTCCTGACCGGTAGCGAGGTAAAAGCCCAGCAGCATATTGGCGTAGTGCGCATTACCGCTGCGCAGTGAGCCCGCCATGATGGAGCCGACGAGGTTCTTGCGTTCGTTGAGCTCAGCCAGGCGCTTGGCGGTAGTGCGCAGACGCTCGCGGACAACCGGCTCCGGAATGACGGCCTCGGCGATCACGTACTTACCGCGGCCCAGAATGCCATTGACGGCGGAGGTCTTCTTATCGGTGCAGTAGTTGCCCGAGATGGAGCCATAGCCCAACTCTGGCATCTGCTCCATCAGGTAGGACATCAAACGCTCAGACGCCAGCGTGGCCATGTTGTGGCCCGAGGCATCACCGGAGAAGAAGTCAAAGCGGACAAAGAGAAGACGCGATGCGATCTGGAAGTGAATATCTACCAGCTTGGCAAAACGCGAGGAGGACTCCACGACCTTCTTCAGCTCGTCATAACGAGACAGAATGTTGTCGCGCGCAATGACGGCATCCGCTGCCGAGTCGAGAGTGAAAATCACCGATCGGGTCATCTTCTCACCGACGAAAGTGCAGGTAATGCCACCTTCGATCATGCGGGAGACCTTCGCACCGCGACCACAAGACGGCCACAGCGGGGTCTCGTAAGTCGCCAGCGGAATCTTCACCTCGTCATTCATGACGTTGCCACTAATGCGCACCGGACCAATCCAGCTCAGTGGTACGTGTGCATATTCCAGGTCGTGCGAGCTCTTTTCAGCCATTGTCCTAAGCGACCCTTTCTAGCTGCATGCAGCTTCGGTTCCCAGCTTCTGTAAATTTCAGCTGTCTTAAATTCTACGGTCAAAAAACTGTGGTCAAAGTTGAGCGGCCAGCTTCAGCGGCAACGGCTGGATGCCAGCGGCTTGCCAGCGCGCGGTGATGTCCGCGGCAGTCTCCTCGGCATCGGCATCTTTTGAGACTCCCACCAGCGCGATTCCGCAGTCACCACCACCGGAGCCGCTGCTCTTGCCCGCGGCCCCCGCGCCATCGGCGATGTCGGCGAGCGCTTTCAGTTTCTCCGTCTCGATGCACACAGCACGCTCACGCTCATAGTCCTGCAGCAGCATCCGATTCTCACGCAGGCAGGCAAACGCCGCGGTGTGGTCGCCGTCGGCAAGCGCCTGCCAGAGTCTTTCGCTTATCGACGAGACCCCGCGCACAAAATCACGGTCTGCGCCACCGGCCTTCTTCAACTGCGAGTCCGTCTTCACCGGACTGCCCGTCCAGCCGACCAACAGTTGTAGCCCACCGAGGTCGGTGCGGGCGTCAATGCGAAGATTCGGCCACGGTGCCGCCACGGCAGCGACAGGATCAGCCGCCACGAGCTCTGCGAGCGCCGTCGGATTCGGCCGGCGATAGAGCACCACCCCGCCGTGCGCGGAGCACGCGATATCGCCGCCGGAACCAGCTGCACCAGCCAGAAGCGTGGCCACCATCGCAATCTTGTACACGTCCAGTGAATCCAGCTCCAGACCCAGGTGCGTCCCCAGCGCACGAGTTACAGCCACAGCGACAGCCCCGGAGGATCCCAGGCCATACTTCGCACCACTGTCGGCGTCATCGAGGTCTGATTCAATGACGATATTTATGGGGCGCTCTGGGGTGTTTTCCAACTCGCCCGCAGCAATGCGATAGACCAGGGAAATCGTATGGGTAGCGATGTCATCTGGTGCATCGATATCAATGACGCGCCCCTGCGGGCCGTAATAGCTGGAGTACACGCGAGAGACCGGCTGCGATGGTTCGGCATCGCGGCACCGAACTGTCACATAGCGGTCGACACCTGCGATGACGGCCAGCCCCTCGACATCCATCACCGCATACTCACCAGTGAGGTACAGCTTGCCGCAGCCACGGCCGATGGACTCGCCTTCGATAGGTCCGCCTTTAGCGTTGCTCAACTACTCCCCCAGCTACACCAGGTAAGCGCCGGGGCCGGAGCCGGAAACCAGCACGTCAATATCCTCGAACTCTGCGCGGAAACGATCCGCGATGGTCTCGGCATCGCCGCTGCGGCACAGCACCTTCACGTTCGGCCCGGCATCCATGGTGGCGTAGCACTCGGGGCCCTCGTCACGCAGCGTAGCGACGAGATCGAGAGCCGCCACCGAATCCGGATTCCAGTACCGCACCGGAGGAAGAGCCCCCAGCATAGTGGCGTGCATGCGCATGGCATTGGCCTCGGCAAGCTCGCCGACCGCAGTGAAGTCCGCAGCGGCAATGGCGGCCTTCATGTCCTCGATATCACGAGGCACCTGCTCCACCCAGGCCGGGAAGAACGGTGATGTCTCGACCGTGCGACGCATGGCGGCACGGCTGTCAATCTTCTTGCGCCCCGGGGCCAAAACCGCCACGACCAGGGAGAGATCCAGGCCGGAATCCGGCAGAGCCACTGCGTGGCTGGAAGCATCGTCATCGCCGGGCAGCCACTCAACGAGGCCGCCGAAAATAGAGCGACAGGCCGAGCCCGAACCGCGACGGGCCAGAGCCGAGAGCTGTTCCGGGGTGTAGTCCAGGCCGTAGGCCTTCGCCGCGGCCAGCGCGAGAGCGCCAAAACCCGACGCGGACGAAGCCAGACCCGCACCCGTCGGAATCTCGTTGGTGCTGGTCACCTCTGCGAAGCTAGTGCTGCCCGCACGCTCGCGGACCAAATCCAAAAACTTCTGGACACGGGAGAGGTCCTTGCCCACCATCTCCTGGCCGTTCAGAGTGCCCGAGTCGGCGGTGACGCTGGGATCGTCGATAAGCGACACCGTGGTCGTCGTCGGAGCGATGCCCAGAGTAAGGGACAGCGAACCTGTGGCCGGTAGCTGCACGGCCTCATCGCGCTTGCCCCAGTATTTAATCAGGGCGATGTTGGGATGAGCGACGGCGGTAGCGGTCGTGGTCACGAGGGATTTACCTCCACAGTCCAAGTAGCAACGGCATTGGCGCCCATCATGGCATGGCTAATCAGTTCCGCGTGATCGGCGGACTCTGCCAGCGCCATCACACAGCCACCGCAACCGGCACCAGTGAGCTTTGCCCCGTGGGCACCTGCCAGTCGGGCGGCAGTGACGAGATCGGTGATGGACTCATGCCCAACACCTAGTTCTTCTAGCGCTTCCTGCGCCGAGTCCATGCGATGTCCCAGACGGGCAAAATCGCCCTTGGCCAGGTTGTGCACCGCGCCATCGGCCAGCTGCCCCAAGTGGTCCAACAACTCTTGGCCGTGGACTCGGTGGGAATCGACGAAACCACGCACGCGGGCAACGGCCAGCGACGTCGAACCACGCACACCGGTATCCCCCAGCACCAGCCACATCTTCTTGGCCACCTTCAGCGGATGGAACTCACCCTGCTTGAAGTAAACCGGACGCGATGCGCGGGCAACCGTGGCATCCAGGCCAGAGGGGTTACCGTGCGCCAGACGCTCAGCTTCCTGCACCAGGTCAAAGCGCTGACGCTCGGTCAGAGTGCCATCGGCGAGGTCACGCACTGCGTCGATAAGCGCATGTGCCACTGCGGCAGAACCACCCAGCCCTGCGGCGGGCGGGATACCAGAGCGGAGACGAACCAGCAGGTCGCGTTCGGGAATACCGAAGGTGCGCAGGCCAGCGCGGAGTGCAGCGGCGATGGAGGCAAAGCGCTCCGGCAGCTCGTCGATGTCGATGACCTCGCCGTCCATGGAAAACAGGACTGGAGAATCCTCCACGCGGTCAATCCACGCCATCGTGCGCAGCGACGTCACCGGCAGTGCGATAGCCGGCTTGCCGTAGACGACAGAGTGCTCGCCCAACAAAATCGACTTGGCATGGCCTTCACCGAATGCGGCACCCTGTTCATTGGCCAGGGCATAGAACTCCCCGGTCTCCAATTCCTCGGACTTGTCGAGGCCGAAGTCGTCGACGCTGGCGTTTTCTACGCTGGTCACGAAGCTACACATCCTTTTCCGAAACCGACTGTGCGGCAGCCTGCGCCTCTGCGGGGCCATGGATACCCGGCACACCCGCAATGTCGAAACCGTACTTGGAGAACTTCTCCGCCCCGACACCCCAGACGTGGTTAAACCACTCCGTCATCGGTTCGTTCGCACGACGTTCTGCGAGCTCCTGCGGGGTCACGTACACCACTTCATCGACCTCATCGGGGTTGATATCCACCGACTTCGGATCGACGATGCCGGCGTACACGTGGTTGTACTCGTGCTCCGCCAATCCCGAACGATCATCGATGACCTGGTAGATAACAATGCCGATTTCCTCCAACTGGGAGACATCCGCACCGAGCTCTTCCTTCGCACGACGCTCAACGGCATCGGCCACCGGCTCCCCCGGCAGTGGGTGCGAGCAGGTCGCATTCGTCAGTAGCAGTGGTGAGTGATACTTCGACTCCGCACGGCGCTGCAGCAGCATGCGTCCCTGCTCATCGAAGAGGAAAAGAGAAAAAGCACGGTGCAAAATTCCCGGCGGAACGTGTGCTTCAAGCTTGCCGACGGTACCGAGAACCCGACCGTCACGATCGACTACCTCTACCTGGATGTCGGCTTCACCCGGGGCAAAGCGGGCTTTAATGTCCTCTGGCGCGTCATTCATTTCCACACTCCTGACTCTAGACTGCGGCCACAACCGCAGCTAACTCCCCGGCAATCTTGCGGGCCGATTCCGCATCGGCGGCCTCCACCATGACGCGGAAGAGCTCCTCGGTGCCGGACGGGCGCAACAGCACGCGACCGGTGGAACCCAGCTTCTCCTCGGCTGCATCGATGGCGGCCTTGACCTCATCAGACTCCAGAATTGCGGCCTTGTTGGACACCGGCACGTTGATAAGGGTCTGCGGCAGTACCTTCATTACGGAGGCCAGCTCAGCCAGAGACTTACCGGTGCGCGCCATCCGCGCCATGAGATACAGACCGGTAAGGGTGCCGTCACCAGTGGTGGCGTGATCCGGAATGACCACATGCCCCGACTGCTCACCGCCGAGCGAGTAACCGCCGGCGTTCAAATCTGCCAGCACGTAGCGGTCGCCGACCTTGGTGGTACGCAGGGCGATATCGTTTTCCTCCATCGCCAGCTTGAGGCCGAGGTTACTCATCACAGTGGCCACCAGCGTGTTGTGGTGCAGTAGCCCCTCTTCCTTCATGGCGACGGCCAGGATGGCCATGATTTGGTCACCATCGACGATGTTGCCCTGCGAGTCCACAGCCAGGCAGCGGTCGGCATCGCCATCGTGAGCCAGACCCAGATCCGCACCGTGCTCCAGCACTGCCGCGCGCAAAACCTCAATGTGGGTGGAACCGCAGTTGTCGTTGATGTTGTAGGAGTTCGGCTTGTCATGAATAGCGACGACGTCGGCACCGGCGGCCGCGTACGCCATGGGGGCGGCCTGCGAAGCAGCACCATTTGCACAATCCACCACGACACGAATGCCGTCGAGCTTGGTGCTGACCGCACGGGAGAGGTGGAACAGGTAGCGGTCGAGCCCGTCTGGGGCCTCCTCGATGACACGACCCACTCCGGTGCCCGTGGGGCCGGTCTCCGGCAGGTTGTGGAGAGCGTGTTCGATTTCCTTCTCCACCGCGTCGTCAAGCTTGGTGCCGCCCGCGGCGAAGAACTTGATGCCGTTGTCCGGCATGGGGTTGTGAGAAGCCGAAATCATCACACCCATGTCGGCACCGTAGTCGTCGGTGAGGAAAGCGACAGCCGGAGTGGGCAGCACGCCGACACGCAAAACGTCGACGCCCTGGGAAGCCATGCCGGCAGACAGCGCTGCGGCAAGCATCTCACCGGAGACACGCGGATCGCGGCCAACAATGGCCAGGGGACGACGCCCCGACGGATTCGTGCCGCTAGTCAGCACAGTGGCCGCAGCAGCACCCAGCCGCATTGCCAGCGGTGCGGTCAGAGTCTTATTCGCCAAACCGCGGACGCCATCAGTTCCGAAAAGACGTGCCATTGTTGCTAGACCACTCCTTGGGGGTTTTATGAGTTTTGGTATCGCGGACTATTGCATTGTCAATGCTGTATTACTTTAGCCGGTCGCGCAGGCGAATCCAGACTAGCCACAGGACACAATTGGCTGCGGGTCATAAACCGTAGTCTGAGTTTCACGCGATATTTCCGCGCCCGAGAGGTCCCGAATGACGCGTGTATCAGAAGTGGTGAAGCCCTGCGCACCCGACGACGGCTGGCAAGAGCTGCCACTGACCTGCATACGCTGTGGTTGCGTGTATGCCCAACGGCCACCATTGATGGACTCAACGTTGACCTTCTTCACACCCTTGATGCGCACAGTGACGTCGGAGCCAGTAGTAACGGCCTCGATGAGAATCGGAGTGTCGGAACTGTTCTTAAACGCTAGGTCGATTGCGCCCTCGTACACCGTCGCCTCACGGCCGGCCGGGTAACGCGAAATGTAGTAACTGTGCGGGGTGTGCGCGACATCCTCCATGCCCGCAAAGTACGAAGCATTGTACAAAGTGGTGGCGAACTGGCTAATGCCACCACCGACAGCCTTATCCGCATGGCCGTTGAGGATAATGCCCGACTCGACAAAACCCTGCGCAGTACCGCGCGGGCCCGTGTAGCCGTTCAGACTGAATGTATCGCCCGGCGCCACGAATGCGCCGTTGACCATCTGCGACACCAGGGCAATGTTTGTTCCCGATGCCGAGCTGAAGCCACCGGTGGTGAACTCACCAATGACATCATCGAAGGTGGCACTTTCCGCTTGTTCGGTGGTGTAGGTGGCGGGCTTGTCCTCGTAGACCGCATCAAACTCGCGCTTATCCGTCGAAGTCACACGCTCGGCGAAGTCCTTCATAGTTTCATCCCACTTCACGGCTACGCCATCAACCGAGGGGACCACTTCACGCGAACCACCGCTGAAGCGTATCGACGCATTGCGCTTATCAACCTCGGAAGCAGCCAGCCCCTCCTCGAGGATCTCGCGTGCGCGGTCGACATTGATATCGGCAACCAATCCACCGTCGCGCGGCACAAAGCTGATGATTTCAGCCATGCGCTCCGGCGGAATTACACCATCTTTGCCATCACGGCCCTTGGCAACAATGGGGCCCGACACCGCATCGGCGGCCTCTCCCTCAGCTGCCTCACGGACCTGCTCCTCACCGATGGCCGGGTCGTGCGCGGTGGTCTCTACATCGATGCCCTCCGGCGACAACCACTTGGCGGCCAAATCCCCGCTGACCGCATTGCGGTCGACATCTTGGCCGATGACCGGTGGAGTTGTTTCCACGCGGCCGTCGACAAGCTTGACCTCACCATCGACGGGAGCAATAGTCAGTTCGCCGACGAGACTGTCGACCTGCGGCTCGAACTTAGAGCTATCGATATCGCTGACCAAATCCAGCTCACGGGTAGTAAAGAAACTGCGCACCCAGGTAACTGGGTTCGCCGTCTGCTTACCCGCCTGCGCGACCGTCTTCTCCCAGTCGATGCTCAGCCCCGCCTCCTCGGGCAGAACCTCCGCCGTGCGTTCGCCGGCACGAAACGCCACTGGATGAGTGGAAAGATCACCGAGCTGCTCTTCGAGCTTCGCCTCAGCGTGATTCGCGCTCAGCGTGCTGATGTCAATACCCGCAACGGTAGACCCGCGCGGGACATGGTCCTTGTTCAGCACGTAATCGACAGCGTAAAACACACCGAAGAGCGCGAAGATACCGAGGACGATGCCGAGGAAAATCTTTAATCCACGGTGACTGGAGGAAGACTTTTGTTTGGCCACAGCCACTTACTTTACCGTGGAAACACTACTAACTAGATTTTTATTAGATTCCGCAGGTGTCCGGAATGCGTTTCTTGTTCTTCGCATACTGCTGGAAAGCATCGACCACGGCATTGGCATAGACCTCGGCGCCATCCGGGGTCGGGTGGATAAGGTCCGCGCGCAGCTTGGACAAATCATCACGTACACCATGACACCAGTCAGACACATAGACATTGTCGCGCTTCTTTGCCGCGTCGAGGACTTCCCTCTCCGACTGCGGCATCCACACACGATCACCGTACGGGTTGATGAGGACAATGATGCGGTCTTCACCCAGCGAATCGAGGATCTCATCCAACAGGTGTTCGTCCGATGCCGCAGCCGACTGATTGATACCAAGACCCAGCACGACGAATGGATCGAGCGTACCCGCCGCCTTCATACTCGCGATGATCTCCGGGGCGGCCGGATAACCACGGGAAACAGCCGCATCGATATAGATACCGGGCAGCTTCTCTTCCAACGCGGACGCCGAGGCGAGCATCACAGAGTCGCCGATAGCGGTGATCTGGTCACCACGCGGCATAACGCGCTTGGCCAACTCGGCTTCCTCCGCCTTCTGAGCCTGCGCACGGCGCTCAGCTGCCTCCTGTAGCTGTGCCTCCAAACGCGTCATCTTCGGCGCCGTAGCCATTCCCACAACTGCACCAACCACGACGACCAGCGCCAGCCCTGCTGCAACGCGCGGCTTCCAGGAACCGGCAAACTGCGTGCCCGAAAACTGCGCCATCCAACGGCGGTAACCCATCCGGCGAATTGGCGATTCCACATTCTTGTATGACCAGTTCGCCAAAAGCAGCGATAGCGCAATACCTGCGCAGGCAGCGAGGTTCTCATACTGCATGGCCTCACTGCGCTCCAACAGTTCGCGGATGAGCACGATGACCGGCCAGTGCCACAGGTACAGCGAGAAAGAAATCTTTCCCAGCCAGCACAGTGGCTTGAACTCAAAAATCTGACGCACGGGTGAGACACCGCGAACGACAAGATAGAGAATCGCCGCCGACAGCAACGAGGCGAACACCAACCCACCGCGGTAAGTCGCCGACGCGGTATCCGACATCATCAGCAAAACCAACGAAAGGAAGATCAGCGGCAGCGAGGCCACTACGAAAGCCTGGGCGGAACTGCCAAAGAAGTCCCGCAGCAGGGGTTCTGTGCGTGGCCAGGAGTCCGCTTCCGCGCGTGACGACGTCGACGTCAACCACAATGCGAGGGCCGCGCCAAACAGGAGTCCAAAGGCGTGAGTATCGGTGCCGTAGTAGACCCGCGTGGGGTCGACCTTCGGATCATAGAGCGAGACCATCCACACGAAAGAGGCAACCGCCCCAATGCCCGCCACTGCTGCCAGCTTGCGAGATGCCAGCTTCAAGGCGAGAAGAGCCACAAAGATCAATGGCCAGAGCAAGTAGAACTGCTCCTCCACCGACAGTGACCAGTAGTGCGCTAACAGCTGCACTCCGGAATCCGCGAAATAGGACTGAGAGCCCGCAATCTGCGTCCAGTTATTGACGAAAAAGACCGTGCCGAGAAACTGCGTCGACAAGCCAACAGCGGGATCCCCGCCGACCAGACCTGCGACGGCGATGGAAATAAACAACACGAACATCGCAGCCGGGGCGATGCGGCGCAGCCGACGAAGCCAGAAGTCCTTTAGATCGATGCGCCCAGTGACCGCGCGTTCGCGCACCAGAAGCGAGGTGATAAGAAATCCGGAGAGCACGAAGAAGATATCCACACCGATGTAGCCACCGGGCAGCACATTATCGAAGTAGTGGTAGATCACCACTGTGGCAACAGCCAGACCGCGCAGCCCATCAATGCCTGGTACGCGTCGAATGCGGAAGGGATGCTTCGCCACCGACGACGAGCTAGAGGAGCTCTTCGCGTCGGAGGTCTTGGTGGCTGTGGTGCTCACCGCCATACGGTTTCCTTCTTCCCATCGCACTGCAATCGCACTTTCATCGCACTGCAATCGCACCGCGATAAACGATTCTCGTGGCAGTTTTTAACGGATAAAAGTCTAACGTACGGGGCTTGTCTCAAAAATGCAGCCATGCCTGGTAACGGCGGACTTTAACCCAAAAAAGCACCTCGGCTTGCGTGTAATACGCAAACTGAGGTGCTTTTCGAAGCAGTAAAGCTTAACGCTTGGAGTACTGCGGTGCGCGACGGGCCTTGTGCAGACCAGCCTTCTTGCGCTCGACAGCACGAGCGTCGCGGGTGAGGAAGCCAGCCTTCTTGAGAACGCTGCGCTCCTCCGGGTTGAACTCGTTCAGGGCACGAGCGATAGCCAGGCGCAGAGCACCGGCCTGACCGGACGGGCCACCACCGTTGATGTTGGCCTTGATGTCGAACTGGCTCTCGCGCTCGACCAGGACCAGCGGATCCTTGATCTCCTGCTGGTGCAGCTTGTTCGGGAAGTAATCCTCGAGCTCGCGGCCGTTGCAGACAATCTTGCCGGAACCAGCGGTCAGAACGACGCGGGCGACAGCGCGCTTACGACGACCGACAGTCTGAATCGGGCGATCCAGGGTCAGCGGTGCAGCCGGAGCAGCCTCAGCCTCGGTCTCGGTAGCAACTGCGTCGCCGATGGAAGAGGTGAACTCTTCAGTGGCAGCAGCAGCGGCAGCCTGAACATCATCGTAGGAAGCCTCGGTGGCCTCTACGTTCTGGTTCTCATTGACGTCCTGTGGGTTGGTCACTGTGCCACCGCCTTGATCTCGTAGTTTTCAGGCTTCTGACCGGCGAACGGGTGCTCGGAACCGGCGAAGACGTGCAGCTTCTTGATGGACGCACTCGAAAGCTTGTTGTGCGGCATCATGCCCTCAATAGCCTCAGCGATAACACGCTCCGGGTGAACCTCGAGGGAACGACCCAGGGTCATCGACTTCAGGCCGCCCGGGAAGCCCGAGTGGCGGTAGCGCATCTCACGTTCCCGCTTGTTCGAGGAGACGTGTACCTTATCGGCGTTGATGATGATGACGTGGTCACCGCAGTCGACGTTAGGGGCGAAGTAAGCCTTGCCCTTACCGCGCAGCAAGTCTGCGGCGTGAGTAGCCAGACGGCCGAGAACAACGTCGGTAGCGTCGATGACGTACCACTTGCGCTCGATGTCACCGTCCTTCGGATGGAAAGTAGACAACATGACTCCTTTTAGGGTCCGTGTAGATTTGCCAGCCACCGTGCACACTGTTGTTATTCCCCGGCGGCCGGTGGAGACCCGAGGCAACATTCACGTGTGCGCACACAGTTTGGCTACTTTACCTTGAGATGACGCTAGAACAAAAATGCCAAAGCCAGTCTCAGCCGCAAACTGCTGAGACTGGCCTTTCCCCCCCCTGGAGTGCTGCTAGCAAGAATACTTCAAAGGCAGATACCTAACTGAAGATCTCAATTGAGCAATGTCCTCCCCTCCCCCGGTTACATAGCTCAATCAAAAGTGCCTCAATCAGGAACCAAGCTATCCCCAGCTAGCTGCCGCGCGGCGGTTAATATCCGCCATTCGCTGGCTACCTGCGCTGACCGTATCCGCGATAGTCGTGAGAATCATATTGAGCTCCTCCGCTGCTGTGTCCCATTCACGCTGAGCCTCCTGGTAAGAATCCGAAGAGTCACCCTCCCACGTAGAGACCATCGGCGCGATGCGCTTCTTCAAATCTCCGAGCAGCCCGTTGATGGTGCCAGAAGTGGACCGAATGTCATCGGCAGCACCGTCGATGCCGCCAAAACTGTACCTAATTGGTTGCATTAAGAACCCTTTCCCCAAAAGGTGATGTGTGTTGTGTGATTCAGTGTTGTGGTTGTGCGATTCGATAAAACGTTTAGAGGTTCAGCAACGACGCACCCGCTGCTGCCACCTGCTTGAACGACGACGCCCCCTCGTCCTCGCCCGCATCGAAGCTGCTGGAATTTGCGCGGATGTTATCCGCGATATCCGTCAGCGCATTGGATAGACGCATAGCTGCGTCATCCCAACGAAGCATCAGATCATCGAAGCTGTCTTTAGCCTGGCCCTTCCATTCCCCCGCCAGACCGTCCACGACGCCTCGAATGCGCCCCAGCTCGCCCTGTACTTCCGAGTTGACGCCATCGACGTCCCCCGCGGTAGTGGTCATTTGATCTGATTCGGCTGCAAATAGGTTTGCCACTGTTTCCCCCTTATTCGTGTTGAGTGACTGATTAACGACGGCATTTTTACCTCCCCGCGCGAGCCAGCCAGCTTCCCGCGTTAAAAACCCGTCATATTGTTTGGCGCGAAAAACCCCGATTCGGTTCCATTTTGGTTTTCCAACCTTTACCCCTGCCTACCCCCGCCCATCCCCCAGTCACTTTCTCTACGCCCCTTGCGTGTTACGGCACCGGCCGAGCGCTTACTACTGCCTGGTCGCATACGGGTCGTACCGGCGCAATAGTCCTTCCTCTGAACTGGCACCCCACACTGACTTGAGTTCCGTCCATCACTTTGTGATGCCAGAGCACTATCGAATTACCTGACGGCAGCCGCTCCTCTACGACTACGACATCGGTGCCCAGTACTTGTCTGCGTTCCGGCGCGGACTTTGTCTCATCCCCGGCAACGGAGCTGCTCAAAGCGGCGGCTAGATGTTCAAGCGCCATGTCCTGCGAAAGCGGGCTAGCGAGCACCAAGACGCGCATATCTCCTCCATCCACCGCAATCAGACGGTCTAACGGACTTGCCGAGTCAAGCTCCCACCCGCCGGGAAACCGAGCTTCCACGCCCGCATTGGTCAGTTTGACTACGGGAGCAGAATCGGGACCTGGTTTCGATGTGGATGGAGGCGTCGTTACAGGAGGCGTAGTTACAGGAGGAGCCTGTGCGTGCGATGTCTCACGCTGCTTCTGTCTCCCTTCGTTCTCCCTAACTATGCCGCCACTAAAGAGCCATGCAGCAATCCCAACAATCAGAACCACCACCGTCAACAAACCAACGGCAGCTACTGACACAACTGTGCTTTGATTCGACGCTGAGCTGACTTCTGCCCTGGCTGCAGGACGCCGCCCCGCGAAATCCTCCGACGGCTCCACTTCACCGGCTTCAGCGTCGCCGATGTTTTTCAACCAGGCCGGATTTACGCACTCCCCGAGCCGCGATGCTGGGCAGTCGAAGACTAAAAATCCACGGTCGCGCAGACGATCGACTAGTAGAGCTCGCCGCGAGTTCGCTAGCCCGGGTGGAACTTCGCCGACGATGAACTCAATATCCTCCTGCCAGCGGGGCGGATACTCAGTGATACCGCGCCCACCACTAACTTCCACATCATCGGGTATCCCCTGGGGCGCATCCGGATACATGGTCAGCTGATAAGCCAGCGCAATGACTGTTTCCACCAATGGTGCGCTGTCGTTCGCTCCGACCAAATGTGTCATCCGACTGGCAATGTGGCCCCCGCTCAGACGAGTGACACAGACACGCGTTTCCTCTACTTCCACCAACACGCTATGAGACACAGTTGCCTCATCGAGTTCCACAACGGCGTCGGCAAGCGTCAGGATGTACGGATTGAGTTCAGCAGCCAATAGCGCGGAGGCCAACCGGCACTGTCGCACAGCACCCCAATAGCTGGGCACAATGACTGTTTGCATGCTCTCGAGAAGCGGTCTAGGGCCATGCACCGCCAGTTCTGCGGTGTCTGCAGGTGCCGCGAGTCCCCACAGGTGCCAGGTGCCGTGGCGCAGCGTCGGGGTCTGGGTGGTGGAAGAAGATTCGACCCGAATCATCAACTGTCCTCCTGGTCACCAGCGGTATCCAACCACCCCAACTGCACAACCTGAGGACTCTGGCCGTGCGCCACCCAATAGCCACGGCCCGGCGGCTGCTCGCAAGGCTTTACGCCGAGGATGGGGCCGTCGTCGCGTGTGCCGTCCATAACAAAGACGCTGGCACCCTGGTCCTTAACCGCACCCATGACCGGGTCGTGGAGGGATCGCAACGCCCCGCTGATTCGACGGGCAAAAAAGATATTGAGCCCAATGTCGGCGGCGTGAGCGATGACTTCTGCCAGCGGCTGCAAGGGGTTACCCCGCGAGCCGGCCACGAGGTCATAGTCGTCCACGATGACATTGATGGTTGGACCACTCCACCAATTTCGGGCCTTCAACTGCGCTGGGGTGATATCCGGTTGCGGGAGACGAGCCTTCAGTACCTCTGCCAGCTCTGCCAGCATGGGTGTCGCCACCGCAGCCGAGCCCGCATAACCGGCCAGCCGCTCTTGGGGCACGGCCTCCATTAGCCCACGGCGGTAGTCAATTACGACGAATTTCGAGTCCGACTGCGAGTACCGCAACTGGTGAACGATGCCCCTCAACGCGGCGGTTCTGCCACTGCCTGCCGAACCGAATATCAGTAGGTGACGATCCTTTTCTGGGTGGAATATCACCGCACCCAGACCGGCTTCTTCGAGCCCCACCGCAATCGCACCTCTCGTCGCGGCCGCTGGTCGTGGCAAACGCGCAATATCAATCCGCCGCGGCAACAACTGGAGCTTTGGTGCCTGCTCACCGTGCGGCGCTGTCTCTGCAATCCGCTTAGCGTCTGCAACGCCGGTGAGAGCTACCAGCATCGCAAACCCGCCCGGCGCGACTCCGCGTCCTGGGCTCTCCGGCACCAGCTCTGCTGCCTTACGGTCAATCATTGAATCCATCGACTCCGCCTGCCGCAGCTCAATCCGCGTACCAATCAGGTCGCGAACGGCAGGTCTCATGTCCGTCCAGCGATAGGCCGTGAGCAGGACATGAATTCCCACCGCCAATCCATCTGCAACCAGCGCCTGCACATCGTCGCTCAGCGCCGGAAACTCCGTTTTGAACGCACCCCAGCCGTCAATGACCAACACCGAATCCGGCTGTCCTGCCGCCCGTGCTGCTTCCGGAGAGAGCCATCCATTAGTGCGAAAGAGCTGTTCCCGACGACTTACCTCACGACGCAAAAAACCAATCGTACGGCGAATAAGCTCCTCGTCTCCGCGGTGTGCAACCGACGCGACATGCGGCAACTCAGCCAGGTCGCTCAAGCCGCCCGCACCACAGTCGACGATATAAAAATGCAGGTCACGGGCGCTGATGCCGTCGGCAAGCGCGAGGATCGCTGTGCGTGCGGCAGTGGTCTTTCCTGACCGCGGCGCTCCGACGATTGCCATGTGCCCGCCGGTCGTGCGCAGGTCAATACGCAGTGGGTCCTGACGCTGAAACAGCGGCTTGTCCACCAGCCCAATCACACCGGTCAATCGCTGTCGCGGCAGCTGCTCGTCGGGCTGAAGCTCGATGGCCTCCGGTAGTGGCGGCAGCCACACCCGATGCGCACGTGTCGGTACGTGCGACACCGCTGCCACCACGGCACCGAGCACCGTCTGCTCCGATGTCTGCGCAGGCGGGTCCACCATTCCACCATCGCTTAACGACGCACCGAAAGCCTCCCGCGTCCAATTTTCAGCGGTAAATTCAGTGACAGCTGCGACCTGCCCCTGCAGCCTCTGCTCTGCCCCAGCCGTCGCACCGTCAATAGGCTGCGGACGGACCACCGGGCCGGAAACATACGCCGACCGAAACCGCACCGGTTCGGCGGCAGCAGATTTGATATACCCAATGCCCGGGATGGCCGGCAGATGATAGGCGTCCGGAACACCTAGCACGCTGCGGGACTCCGCGACGGAAAAGGTCTTCAACCCAATGCGATAGGAAAGATGGCTTTCCAGCCCGCGCAAGCGGCCTTCCTCCAGACGCTGACTGGCCAGCAGCAAATGCATGTGCAAACTGCGCCCCAACCGACCAATCGCAACGAAGAGCTCAGCAAACTCCGGGCGTGCGGAGAGCAGCTCTGAAAACTCATCCACCACAATCAGCAACGCGGGCATGGGTGGCGCATCTATCTGCCCAGCGCGCCGGGCTTGCTCATAATCGCTGACACCGGCGAAATTCCCTGCAGCGCGCAGCTGCTCTTGGCGCCGCGTCATCTCACCGCGCAGTGCGTCTTCCATGCGGTTGACCAGGATAAGCTCCTGCTCCAAGTTGGTAATCACCGCCGAGACATGAGGCAATTGATCCAGTCCCAGAAACGTCGCCCCGCCTTTGAAGTCCACCAGCACAAAGTTCAACTGATCCGGGCTGTGCGTAGCTGCGAGCCCTACCACGGTCGTTCGGAGGAATTCCGACTTACCCGACCCTGTGGCACCAACGCACAGACCGTGTGGCCCCATGCCGCCCTCAGCACTCTCCTTAAAATCCAGATAGACCGGAGCACCACCGTCATCAGCTCCAACAGGAATGCGCAGACGAGCACTGCCGTAGCGCGGTCGGTAGCGCAGAGTTGTCGGAGGCGGGTACAGCCCGAGCTCCTCCATGACCGGGTCTTCCGAGGTCTTAACAGAATCATCTGCGCTTGTTGGCACTTCAAAACGCGCCAAGCTCCGCCCAAGCACCTCCGCTTCTGCTGGACTCAGCTGATCAGGTACGCCAATCTCCTCCCGTCCGGACGCGGTTTCCGCATGCACAGCAGTAGTGGAAACAACCAGCGCGATGCCATGGTGAACCGCTGCCTCCCACAACGTTGACTGCGCTTCCACGACGGTCAGCAAAACTACCGAGGTCTCCGACCCCGCCGCGTCAAAAATCGGTGTCAGTTCAGTGACATCTAGCTGTCCGTTCGAATCCGCCAGCACAATCAGCACAGCAGCTGGCAGTGTGTCGATAGCCGTGAGCAGCTCAGTCAGCTGCGCACACGTCGCCGCCCGCAACCGCGCTGGGCCACAGGCATCAGTAACTGCGGGGTGTCCGTGGTGTGGCGTCCATTTCAGCCATTCCCACTCATCTCCCACAACTGCAATCAGGCAATCCTCCGGATGATGCAGCGCAGCAGCTTGGGCGACCATCGCTCGAGCCAGCCCCTGCGCCGCGGTATCTCCAGTGAGCGCGATAATCTCAAAGGCCGACACATCTATGGCAAAGGGCACTCCCTCAACCTGACGAGCCGATCGAATAACTTCCCGCAGTGCTACGGCGGAAACCGGATCCAGTTTCTCCGGCGCCGGAATTGCCGGTGGTGTTACGGGCGTTGCGGGCTGCTGCGTTGCCACCCCGATGCGCAGCTGCAAGAAATCCGGGTCCCCCTTTCGGCGTTCGCACGCCCGCCCCATCACCCCCAGCTGCCACAGAGTTCCAGGCCGAGGGTGGATAAACTGCGCCGATTCACGCTGCATCCTCGCTGCTTTCGCCACCGCGCGGCGAATACTGGACAAATGCCTCTGATAGTCCTTCCGCGCCGGTGCCATGTCCTTATTTCCCGCCCCTCCCGACACCATCATGCCCACAGTGGAAAACACCATCATCAGCGGAAACATAAACGACATCGGGTTACGTCCCATCCCAGAGACAAACATCAACACCACCATGCCGACCACCGCCACGACCATGATTAACGGCATGAGTGCACGCATCAGCGGCACCGGCTGTGGCTCGGGCGCTTCTGGAGGCGCATCCGGCGCGATTGTGCCCGTCATAGGCTGCGGCCCCGCTTTTCGGGTAGCCGAAATCTCCGCCTGTGCACTAGTCACAAAAATCCCCCCGCTATGTGTCGCCCCTTGTGTTCACTCGACGGCCAATCCCCCGACCAATCGGTGTACGCATAGCTTAAAACACACTCCGGATTCTCGCAGCGCATGACCGAAACTGATAGCGGGGGCACGCGCAGTTACTACTCCGAGTAGCGCTCTAGCGAGTTGTACGACACTCTAGAGGGACTAAAGCATGCAGAATTCATGGGGGAAATACATGCTGGGGGAACTCATTCGCGTGCGCATTGATGCCGCACACATGCCCGAAGACACCAACCGAGCACACGCAGACCTTGCGTTACCGACCAACGTCGCAATCGCCGCACTTGTACCGGATATCCTGCAAATTTTCGATATCGACATTGCGGACTTCCCGCTGGCGCAGTGGCAGCTACGAACCGCCACCGGCACGATTTTGCTTGCCGACGACACTCTGAACGAAGCCGGTATTTCACCAGGTGAGCGTCTCGTGGTTATCAACGATCCAGGACCTGTACCCAAACCTCGACTCTTCGATGCCGCCGATGCCATTACCGACACCACCTATACCGACGGTATCGGGACGGCTGATTTGGTTGTTGGCTGTACCGCAGCCCTCGTGGCCACAGCTTCAATCGCAGCTGCCTCATTGAGCTTGAGCAGTACCGATTCCACACTGGCCGCGGCAATCAGCTTCATCGCGCTGCTGGCAGTAGCCGGTGGACTGCGCCTGGCTCTGTTGCGTAGCGCAAAACCGGCGATTGTCATGTCCCTGGAGCTGCAAGTGCTCATTCTGGGCACCTCTTCGGGGCTCTGCTTCGTTGGCCTCGACCTACACCGCATACTCACCGACTGGCCGCCGACTGCTGCGATTAGTGTCGCGCTTGCCGTCATCGGTTTGATTTTTCTCATTTCCAACACCGGCGACGGCGACAACCGCATCACCGTTACCCTGGGCGCGACGAGTCTCAGTGCTGCAGTTACCTTCGGTATTTACGCTGCGGCTGTCGCACTTTTCCACAACTCGGTTCAATCAGGAGCGCTCACCGCTGCTAGTGCAGTCATCCTGATACTGCTGGCACCTTCCATCGCTATCAAGGCTGCCGGTATTCGCGTACCCAAAGTCCCTGCCGCCGGCGAGAGCTTCGATGACAGCGAAACTCCCGAAATATCCCACAACGCACCTAAGCGAGCGGGGTGGATTCTCGATGGCATCCTCTGCAGTGGCACCGGAAGTCTCAGCATCTTCACCCTGGTGGTACTTTTCTCCGGAGCCTATGCGAACAAGTGGTGGCCTCTAGGCATGGCTGCTGCTGTCATAGTCTTTTGTGCAATTCACTCCCGTGGCCAAGCCCGGAAAGTAGCTTCCACCTGTACTGCTTTAGCTGGTCTTGCCGTCATTGTGGCCGTCGCCTTTCAACAGTGGTTC
The DNA here is from genome assembly GCF_001809065.1 of Corynebacterium sp. HMSC055G02. Taxonomy (NCBI): domain Bacteria; kingdom Bacillati; phylum Actinomycetota; class Actinomycetes; order Mycobacteriales; family Corynebacteriaceae; genus Corynebacterium; species Corynebacterium sp. HMSC055G02. The sequence continues at coordinate 191,024 of NZ_KV795633.1, forward strand.
GAGGGCAATTGGCCAGTCGCCGCTGGCCTGGTCGTCCCCATGCTTGCAGCCACCGCCTTAGCCGCATTTCCCGCGTCACGCATCTCACCTACAACGCGCCGCATAGCTGAGCTAACCGAGGCCTGCAGTATCGCCGTTATTTTGCCCATTGCGGCCATCATTGCCGAATTCCCTGAGTTCGTAAGTGGGTTCTTCCAGTGAAAAACCCACTTTTCATGAATGCCATAAAAACTCGTCTCACCGCCACGGCCGCACTTTCCACAGTGCTTATCTCGACGTTGACGGCGGCCACCGCAGTAGCACCGTCGGGCATCGCACCAATAGCGGCTGCCCAGAACAGCCAGGACTGCGTGGCCACGATGCTGTCGTCGGAAAGCGCACTGCATGAACCGACGGTGATCGAAAAAGCTCTTCGGTTTCGCCAAGCATGGCAACTGACGACGGGTGCGGGGATTACGGTGGCGGTAATCGATACCGGGGTCTCACCCAATGAGCGCCTGGGCGAGGTTCTCGACGGTGGCGATTTTGTCGACGGCAACAGCGGGTTCGTAGACTGCGACGGTCACGGAACTCTAGTAGCCGGCATTATTGCAGGCCGGCCCGGTGCCGATGGTTTCGCCGGACTGGCGCCCGACGCGCACGTGTTGTCGATAAGACAAACAGCCGATGGCGAAGGCAATTTGGAGTCGCTGGCACAAGCTATCGACAGGGCCGTCGCGGAGGGCGCGCGGGTCATCAATATCTCGCTCACATCGTGTGCCCCGGCAGGCGTAATGCCCCAAGGTGCAACAGATGTTGCCGAGAGCGTCGCACGCGCGGAAGTCTCAGGCGCAGTAGTGGTCGCAGCGGCAGGCAATAAGGGCGATAGCTGTCAGGACGGATCCGTAGCGTGGCCCGCAGTTCTGCCGGAGGTAATCGCAGTATCAGCAGTACAGTTCGACGATGCCGGCCAAGCACAACCCGCGGAGTATGCAATCACGGGACAATGGGTCAATGTCTCCGCTCCCGGCGGCCCCGTACTCGGTCCCGATCCGCGCACCCCCACCGGTCTCATAGACCGCCACGTGTTCGGGTCTGGGGAGAACACCCGAGCTCAACAGATTGCCGGCACCAGCTTTGCCACGCCAACCGTGTCGGGCACAGCTGCCCTGCTGCTGGCACGAAACCCAGAGCTTTCCCCAGCACAGGTTCGCGACATCATCCTTAGTTCCGCGAGCCCAATTAGTTCCGGGCTCGGCCTTGGTCGCGGCATCGTTGCACCTTATGACGCTCTGATTTGGACCACTGTGGACACCGCTGCGCAGCACGCAGCCAACCCCGCTGCCGCACCGGCTCCGCCGGATCTGCTTTCTTCGCAGGAGCGCAATGCACCGCTCCGGGCGACTGGACTGCTCCTGATATGCGCACTGGGCCTAGGTGCCTGGCTGCTCTCGCGTCCCGGACAGCGGCCCTAGCGCCGCCTGCTTACTCAGCTCAGGGCCTCCGCGCAACGCGGCCACCACTTCCCAGTCCACTGGTCGCGTGCCACCGCTATCGGCATTGGTTGATGCATTAAACCCGAGGGCGGCCAACGTCGTGCGATCGTGCACAGCAAAGCGCATCCCCTCTGGAGAAATGACGTGTACGGCCCCATTTACGCTTACTGCAATCGAGCTGCGCTCACGGCTGCGACCATCCACGAAACCGTCGACGGCCGCACCCGAACCGTCGGCATGCGGGTAATCCACGTGCCGCCCCTCCGGAGCATGCTGCGACCACTGCACGAGAGCTTGCGGCCGTCCTGCTATCCGGCCGGCACACAACCAGCCATCAGCATCGGCAAACGTCAGCGGCTTTTCAGGTAGCCCCGGGACTGCTGGCGCATTCGCAACGGGAACTGCCGCCAGCTGCCCCTCACTGGCCTGCAGAACTGGGCTATGCGCAGCTAATAGCTCTCCTAGCACCGGGGAGAGAATCGCGGCACCGTCGTCAAGCACGATAACGCGCCGCTGCCCGACCTCAACCACATTGCCGACTGTGTCGAATGGAGCGGCGAAGTGCGTGGGTGCGCCGCGGTTCGGGATTGCTGGCGCGGCCAGAATCGGAACCTCCGGAATCGTTCTGAGCAACGCAGGGCTGACAGGCCGGACTGCGGCGCGTTCCAACCCCAGCGCTCGAGAAACAGCGGCGTGCTCCGGGTGGTTGACATCCAGCCGCGAGCGGTAGCCCTGCGTAATCAGCCAGAGGTTTTGGCCATCGGCAACGACGGCACTGTCCGAGTGGGTTCGGGTAAGCTGCTGCGGTTCCGCACGGACTTCTTCAAGACGCGCAAGCGACTCTGCAACAATCCACGGCTGCCCGAGGTCTTGCACCGTCCGCTCGCATAAAGACAGTGCCAACTCCGGCGCACCTGCACTGCCCCTCTTGGCAGCTCCCGAGGCACCAGAGCCTGCCGGCGCGGCCGGAACTGCTGGTGCGCCCTCAATCCCGACAGCAAAACTGATGTCCTCTTTGTCCAACTCGCTACTGCGCACCCGCTTCGGCTCAGCAGGATTGCCCAAAATTAACCGCGCCGATGCGAGATTCGCGACTGGATGCAATCGACCATTGACACGTACATGCAGGCCCTCCGACCCCGATACGACAATCAGCTGCTCATTGGAGCTCGAACCGCCCTGCGGCCGCACCAACGACAGCACCGCAGTGCCGGCGGCCAGTAAAACCACCAGCGCACAGCCGATAAACAGTGCTCGCGTACGCGTGCGCAGAGGATCGTGCAGCATTCGCGAATCCGCACGCACAAGCGCGTGCTCAATCCGACGAATCAAGAATCGATGACCGCTGACCTGGCTAGGCGTAGTCGGCGTACGTGGCATGAGTTTCCCCCAAAACTATTCCCCCAAATAATCTCTACCCTGCAGAGTAAGCCAGGCCGCGCTACTGTGCGACCAGGGGAATTTTAGTGGGGAACATATTGGGGGTTTTTCACATGCCATTGTCATTGTGGCTACTCATTACAGCAATAACCATCACTGCAGGCGCGCATGTCCCTGTGCGCGGCCGCAGCCTTCGTGACCGCCTGCGACGCACCGAACCAGGACAACTCATCGGACTACGTCTCACACCAGGCCTGCGAAGCCAGCTAAGCGCTGCGGATATCGTCTCGCTTGCCGACGACAGCCCAGTGACCCTGGATGCGCTGTGCTTTTATCACATTGCGCCGGAAGTCCGCGGAGAGCATGCGCACCGCTACTTCCGAGCAGCCGAGCGCTCCGGCACAGCCCCTGACCCCTGGACACATCTGGTGGCAACTCTTCCGGTGGAAGCCTCCGCTGACCAAGCCCTACGCTTCCTCATCCACCGGCTGGGAACCCTTGGTATTCGCGCACGGCGATTGACGGCACCGGAATGTGCTCTGACTGAGAGCTCTGCGGAGGTCGTGCAGCTGCGCCGCACTGGACGCTCTCATCATGTGGCGGCGTTGGGACGCAAACCGCACCTGTGGTTAAGCCGACAACGTGACATCGCTATCACTAATGGTCCGGCGCAGGTCATAGGAGCCGGGAGCAGTGGACAAACCATCACAATGTGTCCCGCGAACGTCCCCCGATTGGAGGTCGACTGCGGCAATCAGGACATTTGTGAGCTGCTCATCGGAATGCTCTCGCTCGGCTATCGAGTCGGGATTCGCACGTCCCGTCCACATTTCTATACTGTGGCTCTTGATCTGGGCGCAGTACTTCTCGCTCGAGCTGGAGACGACACCGTCGATGTGGTTGTTGTCGAAGAGTATGAGCCCGACCTGTGTACTGGAATCGCGAGAATCATCGAGGTCAGTCGTACAGGTTCGCCCACGGCAGCAGCAGCGGAAATGCCAGCTTCGTGCCCTCGACTGGCGATGGGCGAATTCACCTGGACGCTATCTACCGCCCGCACTACCGATGAATTGCAGCCACTAGCTATGCGGGCAACTAGCGGTTTAGTCCCGGAATCAACGCACCCAAATCTGGCAGACCGCCCGGCGCCTGGGAGCCGTCAGGCTCCCCCTGCTGCGCCGGGTCATTCGGAGCGCCATTTTCTTGGCCACCCGGCTGACCGCCTGCTGCAGGAGGCACATCCTCCTTCGGCATCTGTGCACCAGTGACATTGCCATTGTCGATAGTGGCAGCGCCCGCTGGTCCCGAGCACTCCAGAGTAGACGGGCCATAGGCCGCGCAGTTGTAACCGAATGCGCTCAACTGAGAATTCGCTGGCAGCGTCTTCATCTCACCCGCCGGCGGGAACGTAAGGACCTCGTAAGTAACTCCCCCCGGGTTCCAGGACACAGCATTGGCGGGAACCTTGTTTCCCGTGCCGTCATCGACCATCGGAGGATTGGCAAGATTCACCTGGCAGGCCAAGTAGGCGTCACCGCTCAGATCGTTGAGGAAGCAGCGTGTCGTGCCATCCTCCAACTGAAAGAGTCGAGTATTTGGGCCGTCCGCCGGGGTGTAATCCGCATCATTGACCTGGGTGATTGCAGGAGTTTCCGTCGGCGTCTCTGATTTTGTCGGTGTCGTCGACTCTTCAGTCGGCTTCGGCGGAGTCGAGGATTTAGTCTTTGCGGAAGAACTGACGGAGCGATTCGAGACTTCCGGCTTAGCCGGCTCGTCGTCTCCACATCCGGCCAGCGCGAAAGTCATCATCACACCGGCTGCGATCGTTGCCATAAATTTATTCATCCGCATGGTGTCCTAACCTACCCGACCATCGCTCCATCCCCTAGTAGCCGAGGGAGGAATTACTTCCGGAGAACTAGCTCGCATCTCGTCGATGCGTTCTGGCGTAATCACGTCATTGAAGGCGAAGATAGTTACTTCCCTATCTCGATAAACAGGGGTTACCCCTGGAGCTACCCAGAGCCCTTCACCAGGAAACTCTAAATCCTCCTTGGAATCCCAAATACCCGGGGGTGACAAATAGATGAATCCCACGTTCAGCTTTCGGGCTGAGCGATCGACATCGTTCACCCCATCCGGCCGATCGGGGTCTGGAAAACCGAGGTAATCAGCGTGCCAATACAGCATTGAGGTAGCAGTCCACTTATTCGCCACTGGCCAATCATAGTGCGGGAACACTACCGGCAAGTCATTGCGAGCGTACATCCAGCTGGACCCCTCCGGCGGATTGGTAAACGTGCGGTACTTATGTGCCTCCGGCTGCTCGGCCAACCAATCAAATGCCTTTAAGTCAGCCTTGGAAATGATTTGCCATTCCCTAGGGCTCTTGTAGGCGAAATCCGCAGCGCTAGCATTAGACGCCACTCCATAGACCACAAGTACAGCAGAGCTCACCGTCGCTAAGCTCAACCCCAGAACTCGCCCCGTCGATGGCACTTTTGACTCACTAATTCGAGCCGCCCACGCGCAGCCCCACGCAACGGCGATACCCGCAAGCGCGGAATACAGGTACGCGGTGACCATCACCAACCGGTGAGGCGTCGAATAGTGAAGATCCGTATACAGCGCGAGAATATCGCCCGGCACGCCACCAAAATGATTGAGCGCGTGGGTCGTCATCAACACCGAAACAAACCAGGCCGGTACTACCCACACCCGTCGGCGCGAAGTATCCGCGAAAACCAAAAACGCCATCCCGATGAAACCGAGGATGATGATTGGCCAGAACGGCCGGAATTCCTCAGTGTGGCGGGTCAGCATTGTGGCGCCTCGATACCACGCATCGAAACGATCGAGGTCGTCTACTTCAGCGCTAACCGCGCGCACATCCTCGGTCTGAGAAGTTCCCGTAAGCCACTGCGGCAGTAGTACTGCCACTGCTGGCACAAAGGCGGCTGCAATCACCGCGACGTCGTAAAGCTTGGCGCGAACCGCACCCAGTTCAGGATGCGCGGGACGCGGCAGGCGGTAGCACAACCACCAAATTGCACCGAGCATAACGACTGTAGGCACCGATGCCGGATGGAGCTCTCCGATACCGATTATCGAAAGCGCAGCGCTCAAGATGCGCTGAGGTGCGTGTGGGAGCGACGTAACAAAGGCAAAAACGGTAATCGCTAGCGCAATCGAGACCTGGTACGGCCAGGCCCCCACGAAGACCCCGACGGGCATCAATACCGGAAGCGCTGCGGAAACAAGCGCCGCAACCCCCGCAGCAACGGCGGTGGACAGCTTTCGGCGATCAATAATTCGCCAGGTCAGCGCCGCAGCCGCCGTGGGTATGGTCACGGCCGGAATGATAATGCCGAGGTAATTGACCGCCTCGGTGATTGGTAGACGGACAATCAATATCCAAAGCGCACCGAACGCATGCCATGCGGCGGGATAGTAGGACACCGCCTGAGTTTCCACATTCTGAATCTCGCCCATTCTAGTGGCCGAGGCCATGCCGTCTTCCGTAATCGAACGGAGCACACTTGCATGCCAGAGTGTGTCCCAGCCTTGCTGGATGGTCGCCATCCCCTCGGACATTGAAGCGATGCGGCCGATAGCGGTCCACGTGAGAACCGCCGCTGCGATGATGACTCCGATACTTGCGATTAGCCCATAGCCCAACTCGCGCCATCGACTTGCGGCGGGCGGCTGCGTCTCGGCCGACACTGAGCGATCGACACTACCGCGCCGCCGCCGAATCAAAGCGCTGCCGCCACTCCAGCAAAGCGCGAGAAGTAGTGTCACGGCCCAGCAGATAGACGCACTGACCAAGGTGAAGCGCACTTCGATAGCGCCGAGCGCCCACCCTGCGGTACCTGCGATACCAAACGTCACCGCAGGACCGAGGGCCAGCGCCCACGGAGTACGAACGCCGCTGGCTCTCACTACAACAGCGCCGGGGATTACGAGCAGCGCAACCAAGCTAACAATTGCCCACACCACTACCGAACACTCCTCCTACGGTCACTTTCTTCAGGGAATATTACCGAGAGCTTGTACATTTAAGCCTCGTCCCCATCTGTCCGGGCATCACGACGCTCGCGGGTCTGCTCCGCCCTGGCCGCCAAATCAGCATCGCCGGGGTAATCAACACCTACCAGGCTGAGCCCACGCGCCTCTGCCACCGGGACCAACGGGGAACGCTTCCCTTCACTCAACAACTGTTCAGTGAATCCAACCGCACGTCGCCCCTCACCGACACTAAGGCAGGCCCCAACCAGTGAGCGCACCATAGACCAGCAGAACGCGTCGGCAGTCACATGGGCCTCGTACAGCTCTGGTTCTTCCCGCGTAGATACGTCGAACCACTGGAACCGCTGTAGATCTCTAGTGGTCGTCGCATGTGGCTTGTGTCGACAAAAAGCGGCAAAGTCATTGAGCCCCAGTAGGGCATCAGCCGCCACCTGCATGCGGTTGATGTCCACTGACCGCCGCCAGTGGGCCGTATCGCGAGCACGGGTAGGAAGCGGGCCACTGACGCAACTAGTGACGCGATAGACATAGTGCCGACGTAACGCGGAAAAGCGGGCATCGAAACCCGGGGGCGCAAACGAGGTGCCCCGAAGCGTCACGTCCGCGGGCAATAGTCGCGCTACACGACGAACCAAATTACTCGGGTCCCCTGCGATAGAACGTGTGTCTAAACAGGAGACAGGAACATCTGCGTGAGCCACCTGCCCGGAGGCATGAACACCGGCATCTGTACGACCGGCCACAGTCAGTTGCACGGGAGTGCGCAACACCTTCTCCAAAGTGGATTCCAACGTCGCCTGCACAGTCCGCACCGGTTCTCCAGTAGGCTTATCGCGCTGAGCAGCCCAACCATGGAAATCGGTCCCGTCATAGGCAATGTCAAAACGCAACCGAACCAGGTCGGAGTCGGTGCTCCCCATAGCGGCTCGATCGGGAGAATCGCACGGGGTATCCGGAGTCGTTGGAGTAAGTGATGTCACGGTTAACAGATTGTAGCCGGGACCCCGGATTAGATAATCAGCAGTTTCCACCGCAGGGTCTCCGTATTGCTCTCAATGTTGGTGCGTAATCCGTCGGTGTAACCGGAGGCAGAACTGGAGTCGGGCGCTATGCACCGTCGTCAAGCACAAAGAACCCCCGGAAGAGCGTTCAGATATGAACTGCTCAACGGGGGTTCAAAGCTGTGACGGTCAGAAGCCGTCAGCGAGGGGAATTACTCCTCCTCTGCAGCCTCAGCCTCAGTAGCCTCAGCCTCTTCGGCCTTTGCCTCTTCAGCCTGCTTGGAAGCAGCAGCGCGAGTTGCGCGAGTTGCCTCAGCAGTTGCGGTCTCTTCCTCAACCAGAGCAATCAGAGAGATCGGGGCATTGTCGCCCTTGCGGTTACCCAGCTTGATGATGCGGGTGTAGCCGCCGTCGCGATCAGCGAACTGCGGACCAATCTCGTCGAACAGCTTCTTAACTGCGTAGTTGTCGTTAAGCAGCTTTGCAACGTTGCGGCGATCTGCGAGAGTGCCGCGCTTTGCCTTGGTGATCAGCTTCTCAACGTACGGACGCAGCAGCTTGGCCTTGGTGTCGGTGGTCTTAATCTTGCCGTGCTCGATGAGCTGCTTCGCGAGGTTGGCCAGAATCTTCTTCTGGTGCGAAGCGGAGCCGCCGAGACGGGAACCCTGCTTAGGGGTAGGCATAGGTATCTCCTCGTTTTAATGAAGTCGCGTCGGTGAACTACTCGTCGTAGCCAGCGCTTGCGCCATCAGTCCAGTCAGCGTCATCGCCCGAGGCAGCGTCCAAATCAGCGACAGCAGCCGGGTCGAAGTTGTTCGGGGAATCCTTCAGAGCGAGGCCAAGCTCAGCGAGCTTCTCCTTGACCTCATTGATGGACTTGTCACCGAAGTTGCGGATATCCAGCAGATCCGACTCGGTACGAGCAGCGAGCTCACCGACAGTGTGGATCTCCTCACGCTTGAGGCAGTTGTAGGAGCGCATAGAGAAGTCCAGATCCTCAATCGGAGTCTGGTACGCAGCGACATCCTCAGCCTCGCGCGGGCTCGGGCCAATCTCGATGCCCTCAGCAGCCTCGTTCAGCTCACGTGCCAGACCGAACAGCTCAACCAGAGTCTTGCCTGCCGACGCCATCGCGTCGCGGGCGGTGATCGAGTTCTTGGTCTCGACATCGATGATCAGCTTGTCAAAGTCGGTGCGCTGCTCAACACGAGTAGCCTCCACCTTGTAGCTGACCTTCAGAACTGGCGAGTAAATCTGGTCCATCGGAATGCGGCCGATTTCGCCACCGGAGTTCGGGGTCGCCGGCACGTAGCCACGACCACGCTCAACGATCATCTCAATATCCAAGCGACCGGAATCATTGAGAGTAGCGATGTGGTGGTCCGGGTTATGAATCTCCACACCTGCTGGGCACTCAATGTCTGCAGCGGTCACCGCGCCTGCACCTTCGCGACGCAGGTAAACGGTAGCCGGCTCATCGAACTCGCTCGAGAGCACCAGACCCTTGATGTTCAGGATGATATCGGAGACATCTTCCTTCACGCCCGGGATAGTGGTGAACTCGTGCAGCACACCGTCAATGCGGATGCTGGTGACTGCAGCGCCCGGAATGGACGACAGCAACGTACGACGAAGGGAGTTACCGAGGGTGTAACCGAAACCCGGCTCCAGCGGCTCGATAACGAACCGGGAGCGAGAGGAATCAATGTAGTCCTCAGTCAGCGTTGGGCGCTGGGAAATGAGCATTTTCGAAAATCCTCCAGGTGGCGACCGCTATATGACGCCATAGGGAATGAATGGATGCAAGCGAAGTTGGTTATTACTTCGAGTAGAACTCGACGATCAGCTGTTCCTGAAGCGGAATGTCGATCTGTGCGCGTTCCGGGGTCTGGTGCACGAGGATGCGCAGGGACTCAGGAACAACCTGAAGCCATGCCGGGACGACAGCGTCGACCAGGTTCTCCTGTGCCTCTTCGAACCAAATCATCTTCTGCGACTTCGGGCGCACGTCGATGATGTCGTACTGGCTTACCTGGAAGGACGGCACGTTGATCTTCTTACCGTTAACGGTGAAGTGGCCGTGGGAAACCAGCTGACGAGCCTGGCGACGGGTACGAGCCAGACCAGCGCGGTAGACAACGTTGTCGAGACGCGACTCCAGCAGGACGACGAGGTTATCGCCAGTCTTGCCCGGACGACGGTGAGCCTCGGCGTAGTAGCGACGGAACTGCTTCTCCATCACGCCGTAGGTGAAACGTGCCTTCTGCTTCTCCTGGAGCTGGAGCAGGTACTCCGACTCCTTGATACGAGCGCGGCCAGCCTGCCCCGGAGGGTAGGGACGACGCTCAAAGTTCATGTCGCCACCGACGAGGTCGACGCGGAGACGACGGGACTTACGGGTTGCGGGACCGGTATAACGGGCCATTTCTGTTCTCTCCTTACCCTATTCCTAGACGCGACGACGCTTCGGCGGACGGCAGCCGTTGTGCGGCTGAGGGGTCACATCCGAGATCGAGGACACCTCAAGGCCAGCGGCCTGGAGGGAACGGATGGCGGTTTCGCGGCCCGAACCCGGACCCTTAACGAAAACGTCAACCTTCTTCATACCGTGCTCCATGGCCTTACGAGCAGCGTTCTCGGCGGCCATCTGAGCAGCGAACGGAGTGGACTTACGAGAGCCCTTGAAACCGACGTGACCAGAGGAGGCCCACGAGATAACAGCGCCCTTCGGGTCCGTGATGGACACGATGGTGTTGTTGAAGGTGGACTTGATGTATGCGTGGCCCTGAGCCACGTTCTTCTTTACAACGCGACGGCCGGTACGACGGCCGCGTGCGGACTTCGGAGCTGCCATGTTTTACTTCTTCTTTCCGGCGATCGTCTTCTTCGGACCCTTACGCGTACGAGCGTTGGTCTTGGTGCGCTGACCACGGACTGGCAGGCCACGACGGTGGCGCAGACCCTGGTAGGAACCAATCTCAATCTTGCGGCGGATATCAGCCTGAACCTGGCGGCGGAGGTCACCCTCGACCTTCCAGGTAGCTTCAATCACGTCACGCAGCGCAGCAACCTGCTCATCGGTGAGAGCGTCGGTGCGCAGATCCGGAGAGATGCCGGTCTTCTCCAGCAGCTCATTGGCACGGGCGGGGCCGATGCCATAGATGTAGGTAAGAGCGACCTCCATACGCTTGTTGCGTGGCAGGTCAACTCCAGCAAGGCGTGCCATACGGCAATTTCCTTCCGGTTGATGCGGTGGTTTACTCCACTGCCATCCTTCCCAGACCCGGCTTACTCGGTCGGACGCCGAGTCGCGCAAGTGTTATAGAAAGGCTCCAGCCACCGTTGCCGGAGGTATTCTCGCTTACTTCTGTGGAAAAGCTTTCATAAAGAACCGCCGCGCTAATCTGCTGAGACACCCGGTCTCAACATCACGCGGCCGTCACCAGAAGCAGCTAGGACGGTGGAGTTTCTGTCTAGTTAGTAAATAAGCCCATAACCACTACCAACAGTGGTCAGGTCGATTTACTTGTAGCGGTAGACGATTCGCCCACGCTCGAGATCGTACGGAGAAAGCTCCACTACGACTCGGTCTTCCGGGAGAATACGGATGTAGTGCTGGCGCATCTTGCCACTGATATGGGCGAGCACCTTGTGCCCGTTGTCCAGCTCCACTCGGAACATCGCGTTCGGCAAGGGTTCGACGACGCGACCCTCAACCTCAATTGCGCCTTCCTTTTTAGCCATGTCCTCCACGTCTCTCTGGCGGATACCCGGGACAATCCCGGCACCAGTTGGGAAATCTCTACTCTGCCTGGTGTTTTAGCAGTTCCGTGCAGGGATAATCATCACTGCAGCGACACTGCGCCCACACCATCGCCCAACTTTACACGCGACCTGCGTTTTTACCAAATACGACCACTATGGGACCGCCTGCAAGCGATGGCAGGCGGACTCTCTCTCCGCGTTCAGAATTCATCGCAGCCTTTATGGCGACATTCTGACCTTTCGCGTAGCCCCTCCCGCACTAGTTATTCATTTCGAGGAGTCAAAATACGGGGGCCGTCCGCTGTGGCGGCAACTGTGTGCTCCCAATGGGAGGCCGGCATTCTATCGGCGCTGACGACCGTCCAGCCGTCGTCAAGCTCATCACTCCCCCACTCGCCGCCGAGAATGAGCATCGGTTCAATGGCCAATACGGAGCCTTCGACGATGCGGGGACCCTTTCCAGCTTTGCCTTCGTTGGGAAGGAAGGGGTCCATGTGCATCTCACGCCCAATACCGTGCCCGCCGTACCCATCGACGATGCCGAGTTCAATATCGTGGCGCAGTTCAGCCTCACGGGTGGCCATTTCAAGCGCATACGAAATATCGGTGAGGCGAGCGCCCGGCACCATGGCCTTAATACCTTCGGCGAGGACCTCTGATGTCGCAATGTTCAGTTTTTCGACATCGTCACTCAGCTTTCCGACGCCGAAAGTAAGTGCCGAATCGCCGTGCCAGCCATCCAGGATTGCGCCACAGTCAATTGAGACTAAATCACCATCGGCGAGAACCGTAGACGAAGACGGAATGCCGTGGACAATCACTTCGTTCACTGATGCGCAGACAGATGCCGGGAAGCCTTCATAGCCAAGGAAGGACGGCGTTGCGCCAGCATCGATAATGACCTGGTGCGCAATCTCATTGAGATCTGCCGTGGTGACCCCTGGCTTAGCGGCGTCTCGGCAGGCTAGCAATGCACGACCGACAATCTCGCCGGCCGCTTGCATCGCATCCAATTCTCCCTCGGTGCGGGCAGGAACTACTTTGCGGCGGCGTGGAAAACTCATCACGCTGGTTGAGTCTACTCTGACTTAAAAGGGAACCACCGGCTAGCCGCACCCCGCCACCTACGAGGGCGCCGCTCGGATCGCTGCTACTTCCGAGAAATTTACACCCAAAGATGAGCTGCCCTACGATAACTGGCATGCATTCACTGTTGAAGTCCGCGCAGACTGCGGGCGTTGTTATTGCTGCCAGCTCGCTTTTCCTGATTGGCGCATGCTCAAGCAACCCCGAACCGTCGCCAGCGCCGACTGTCCCCTCCACTTCCCCTGCCACGGAATCGCCGGAGGCCCCTGGAAGCACCTCGGGTTTCATGGGCGCCTCTGCACTGCCTGAGTCGATTCAAAACTTCACACCTGATGCAATTAAGGAGGCGATTGGCAGCTGCGTCGAGTCGGATGACTCTAAACCCGTCATTTTTGGCAGCGAGAGCGTACATGGCTTCACCTGCGTAATGGCAGTTGGCGACGGTGGCACCGCAATGCTCAGTACGGCCGAGGACCCGGCCACTGTCGAGCGCATTAACGAAAAGGCTGAGTCCGTCGAAAACTACGCACCATACGAGCTACCCGGCAAGCACGCATTTAGCGGCATCAGCAAGGGGTCCCCTTTCGTTATGGTTATCGACGAGGATAACCGCATCTACCAAGAGTTCGTTTTCGCGAATATTGGCGCCGAGGCCGCACAGCCACTTATCGACGAAATCATTCAGGACTTCCAGTAGCCCTCACTATCGGCTGCCCCCCCCCGCCCCACCCCAGCCCCAACAGCCACACACAAAAGCCGCCCTTCCAAACCTCAACGGTTCGAAAGGGCGGCTTCAACAACCATCTACAACCGGCAAACCCATCGGCCCCAGCCAGCGAAAAAGCTAGAGCGTCTAGTTACCCGGTGTGCCAGGAGCCTAGTTCAGCTTCTCCAGCTCAGCCATCGTGCGCTCGTTAATCTCCTCAACGGATCCCTCAGCGGCAATCTTGATGATCTTCTCCGAGTAGTAATCCAGCAAAGGAGCGGTCTCATTGGTGTACACATGCATGCGGTTGCGGATGACCTCTTCAGTGTCGTCTGCGCGACCACGGGCCAGCATGCGCTCGACGACGACATCCTCAGAAACGTCGAACTGTACGACCGCATCCAGCTCAGTGCCGAGGTTGGACAGCAGACGCTTCAGCTCTTCTGCCTGACCAACAGTGCGTGGGAAGCCATCCAACAGGAACCCCTTGGCAGCGTCGTCCTCATTCAGACGGGACTCGACCATACGCACAGTCACGTCGTCCGGAACAAGGTTGCCGGCGTCGATGTAGGACTTCGCCTCAATGCCGAGCGGAGTGCCTTCACCGATGTTTGCGCGAAACAGGTCACCGGTGGAGATGTGCGGGACACCGAGCTTCTCCGAGAGGATAGCTGCCTGAGTGCCCTTGCCTGCACCGGGAGGACCTACAAGTACGAGTCGCATTACTTCAAGAACCCTTCGTAGTTACGTTGCATCATTTGGCTTTCAACCTGCTTGACCGTCGTCAGCGCAACACTGACCAGAATCAGCAGGGCTGTACCTCCAAACATACCGCCTGTACTGGAGTTCGCGTCGCCAAGCCCCATATCAAGAGCGACATTTGGCAGAACAGCAATCAGCGCCAGGTACAGCGAGCCGACAGTCAGCAGGCGAATCAGGACGTAGGACAGGTATTCAGCAGTCGGACGTCCCGGGCGGAAGCCCGGAATGAATCCACCGTATTTCTTCATGTTCTCCGCCTGCTCGTGCGGGTCGTACTGCACGGAGGTGTAGAAGAAGGAGAAGAAGATGATCATCAGGAAGAACAGCAGAATGTACTGCCAACTGGACGGCGCCAGCAGGTACTGAATGACATTGCGCTGCCACCAGTTGTCCATGTTCGGATTCGACTGACCGGACTGAACAATCTGGGTAATCAGAACCGGCACGTAAATCAGAGAGGACGCGAAGATGACAGGGATAACACCGGCCTGGTTCACCTTCAGCGGCAGGTAGGTGGAAGATCCGCCGTACTGGCGACGACCAACCATGCGCTTTGCGTACTGCACCGGAATACGGCGCTGTCCCTGCTCAATGAAAATAACGCCGATGATGAGAATCAGCACGGCAACAATCACGGTGGCGAACACGACACCGGTGGTGGAGCGCAGAATGTTCGCTCCCTGCGCCGGCATACCAGCGGCGATACCGGAGAAAATCAGCAGCGACATACCGTTGCCGACGCCTCGGTCAGTGATGAGCTCACCCATCCACATGACCAGCACGGCACCGGAGGTCATCACAACGACCATCACCACGAGGTCAAAGACACCCGCATCCTTAACCAGCAGCGACTGCGAGCCACCCAGCAGGGCACCTCGGTCTGCCATGGCCACAATGCCTGCAGACTGCAGCAACGCCAACGCCACTGTGAGGTAGCGGGTGTACTGGGTCATCTTTGTCTGACCCGACTGCCCTTCCTTCTTCAACTGCTCGAAGTGTGGAATCACCACCGTGAGCAGCTGGACGATAATCGAGGCCGTAATGTACGGCATAATGCCGATGCCGAAAATCGCCATCTGCAGCAGAGCGCCACCTGAGAACAGGTTAATCAGCGAGTAAACGCTGGACTGATCTTTCGAAATCTGCTCGAGCTGCGCGTTGACCAACTGGTAGTCGATACCAGGGGTTGGAATCTGCGAGCCGATTCGGTACAGAATGATCATCGTCAGAGTGAAGAAGATCTTCTTACGCAAATCGGGATCGCGCAACGCCGCAATGAGACCGGAAGCCACGTGCATCCTCCCGAGGTCAAGAAATCCGCTTCTCCCACGCTTTTCCCGAAAGACTTACCCGCTTATCCGCCAGTAGTCTCCCGTTTTAGTTAAGCAACGCGGATGACGTATTCCTCAAACCTTTAATTGACAGTATTTGACGTAGTGAGTCTACCAGCGTTTCTCCACATCGTCGCAATACACCTCCATATCACCGTTAGTACAGCGCCCCGCCAATCACCTCTTTTCGCTTGACGACGATCCCAGCGCCCCCTCCCCTCTGAGCCCACGCCCCTCACTGTGCTCCACCCAATTTTCCCAGACAAAACTTGAACAGTGTTAAAGTTTTGCTCTGTGAGTACCTACAGTATCCGCATGCGATCCAGCGCCGATGGCTGCCATATCTCTGGCGCTGAGCGTCTTGCACCGGTTGTCGAACTACCTCAGCTGGCTTCTGCAATGACTAGCCGTGCACTTCACCACGACAAGGGTCGAGCCGACACAATTCACATCACTGTGGACAAGATTGAAGAGTCAGCTATCGGCACCGTGCCCGCGTTGACTCCCTTTCTAGAGTCGAACCCCAGCCCTGAGGACGCACGCAATCTCATTGCTCAACGCCTACACGCTGCAGGCATACAGGCAGCCGACATCGCCGTCGAAATGGCCTATTCACTCACAGGTCTCCGCGGTGCCGCTCTTATCGATGCCTCCTCCGGTGAACGGCTCGACCCAAATCCTGCCCGTGGTGTACGGGTTTCCACTTTTGATGCCATCTCGCACCCCAGTAAGGACTGCACCAAGGATCATTTTCACGAGGCGCTCATCCTCGCATCTAAGGTTCACAGCGCCCCGGGTATCGTCGCAGAAATCTGCCTCTCCGATGACCCCTTTTACACGCGGGGATATCTGGCGCTGGACGGAATCTTTCACCGTATCCCCAATATCAAGGACCACGGCAGCACTCTTGGTACTCGCATCTTCATCGTTGAACCCGGCACCGATATCCCCGAGCTAATCGATTACCTGGAGAACGCGCCGGTCTACGTCGAGCTCCCAGCTGACGCCAGTTCCTCGCCGGACGTGACCGCCCCCAACAGCGACCTCTCAGCAATCGCCGCCCAAAGGAACTCGGCCTGGGCCGCTGAAGGGCTTGCCCGCACACTGCGCACTTTCGAAACCGGACAACTGCCACACAGCCGAATTGACGGAACCGACTATCTACTGTTTTCTTCTTCGGACTACCTCGGCCTGTCCACGCACCCTGAACTCATCTCAGCTGCCACCGAGGCAATTGGACATTTCGGCACCGGGTCCGGCGGCTCTCGCCTGACCACCGGCACTAGCATCCACAGCGCACTTGAGAATGAACTGGCGCAGTTCTTCGGTTTCGACGATGCCGTTCTCTTTGCGACTGGCTACCAGGCGAACCACTCAACCATCGCCGCCATTGCCACCGCCGATGTTGAAATCTTCTCCGATGCCGCCAACCATGCTTCCATCATCGACGGTTGCCGCAATGCCCGAGCTAAAGTCACGGTCTTTCCGCACGCTGGCTACCAGGCACTCGACCGTCTCCTCGAAACATCGAGCGCTCGCCACAAGCTTGTCATCTCCGACTCAGTGTTCTCCATGTCAGGCGAAGTCATCGACGGCCCCGCACTCGAGCGCACCTGTCGCCGTCACAACGCATGGCTGATGCTTGACGACGCCCACGGCGTCGGCGTTATCGGAGAGCAAGGCCGTGGCACTGCATCGCACCTGGGCATGCGCCCGGACATTGTGGTCGGCACCGCGAGCAAGGCTCTCGGTGTCGAAGGAGGATACGTTCTCTGCTCCCCACCAGTTGGCGAACTGCTACGCAATCAAGCCCGCAGTTTTGTGTACTCAACGTCGATGAACCCAGGTTCCGTCGCAGCTATCCGCGCCGCGTTGAAGCAGTTGGAGGCTGGGGACGTCGTCAAGCGATTGCAGCGTAATATTGCGCGCGTCCGCTCCCTGGTTGGCGCACAGGCCGACCCCGCATCTGCAATCATCCCGCTGCCCGTCGGCGACGAAGCCGAAGCGATGGACGCCACAGCACGGTTGGCGGAGCTAGGCGTGTACATACCTGCGATTCGCTACCCGACGGTTCCCCGTGGTGAGGCAATGTTGCGATTGACCATTACCGCGCTCCATACGGACGCTGACATCGACCGACTGGAGCAGGCTCTGCGCAACACCGGCCTGCTGTAAGCCAGCAGTTTGCGCTGCCCTCCCCTCCCCTTTCCTCCCCTCAATACAAAAAGAGCTCTTAACCACTTGGGTTAAGAGCTCTTTTGTTAAAGCTTAAATGCTTTAGGCCTCAGTGACAGAGCCGCCTGCAGCCTCGATCTTGGACTTTGCGGAGCCCGAGAACTTGGTTGCGGTGACGTTGACGGAGACGTTGATGTCGCCGTCGCCGAGGACCTTCACCGGCTGGTTAGCGCGGACAGCGCCCTTTGCAACCAGGTCGGCGATGGTGACGTCGCCACCGTTCGGGAACAGCCGCTCCAGATCCGAAACGTTGACCACCTGGAAGGTGACCTTCGCCGGGTTCTTGAAGCCCTTCAACTTCGGCAGACGCATGTGAAGTGGCATCTGGCCACCCTCGAATGCTGCCGAAACCTGCTTGCGGGCCTTGGTGCCCTTGGTGCCGCGACCAGCGGTCTTACCCTTGGAAGCCTCACCACGGCCGACGCGAGTCTTCTTCTTCTTAGCGCCCGGAGCCGGGGCCAAGTCGTGGAGCTTAATTGGTTCGCTCATGGTTTACCTACTCCCCCGCTACTTCTTCAACCTCGACCAGGTGACGCACAACGTTCACGAGACCGCGCACAGCCGGAGTATCCGGGCGAACGACGGAACCGTTGATGCGCTTCAGGCCGAGAGTGCGCAGCGAATCCTTCTGGTTCTGCTTGGTACCAGCGGTACCACGGACCTGGGTAATCTTCAGTGCCATGGAAATCACGCTCCCTGACCTGCGCGTGCGCGCAGCATACGTGCTGGGGTGACCTCTTCGAGGGACTTGCCACGACGTGCGGCGACCTCTTCAGGGCGAACCAGCTGCTTGAGAGCATCAACGGTTGCGTGAACAACGTTGATGGAGTTGTTGGTACCCAGCGACTTGGACAGAACATCCTGAACACCGGCGCACTCGAGAACCGGGCGGACAGCGCCGCCGGCAATCAGACCGGTACCCGGAGCAGCCGGGCGCAGCAGAACGATGCCAGCAGCGGTCTCACCCTGAACCGGGTGGGTAATGGTGCCAGCAATCATCGGGACGCGGAAGAAGTTCTTACGAGCCTCTTCAGCACCCTTCTGGATAGCTGCCGGTACTTCCTTGGCCTTGCCGTAGCCGACGCCGACCATGCCCTCGCCGTCACCGACGATGACCAGAGCGGTGAAGCTGAAGCGACGACCACCCTTGACGACCTTGGAAACTCGGTTGATAGTTACTACGCGCTCGATGTACTGCGAACGCTCGTCCTGCTGGCGACGGTCGTTACCGCGACCACCACGACGGTTGTTGTTCTTGTTGTCAGCGGAGTTACGTCCGCCTTCGCGCTTATCGCGTTCCGACATCACGCATTCCTTCCGTTGGACTTGTAAGTGCGCATTAGAACTTCAGACCACCTTCACGGGCAGCCTCGGCCAGAGCAGCAACGCGGCCGTGGTACTGGTAGCCACCGCGGTCGAAAACGACCTTCTCGATGCCAGCATCCTTAGCGCGAGCAGCAATCAACTCGCCGACCTTGGCGCTCTTGGCCTTCTTGTCGCCCTCGAAGCCACGGAGATCTGCGTCCAGAGTGGAAGCAGCTGCCAGGGTACGACCGATGGAGTCGTCGATAACCTGAGCGGTGATGTGGCGGGAAGAGCGGTGCACGACGAGGCGCGGTGCCTCGGAGGTGCCGCGGACGTTCTTGCGCAAGCGTGCGTGACGGCGGGCACGGGCGACACGACGACGAGTCGAGATGTCCTTGCCTACCGGGAGGCGCTTTTCGTTGGTGTTGCTCATTACTTACCCGTCTTTCCGATCTTGCGACGGATCTGCTCGCCATCGTAACGAATGCCCTTGCCCTTGTAAGGATCATCCTTACGCAGACGACGGATGTTAGCTGCGAGCTGTCCGACCTGCTGCTTATCAATACCTGTGATCGACAGCTTGGTGGTGCCGTCGACGTCGAAGGTGATACCTTCCGGTGCTTCGATCAGGACTGGGTGCGAGTAGCCCAGGGAGAACTCGAGGTCCTTGCCCTTCTTGGCGACACGGTAACCGACACCGAAGATTTCCATCTTGATGGTGTAGCCCTCGGTCACACCGACAACCATATTGTTAATCAGCGAACGGGACAGGCCGTGCAGGGAGCGGCTCTTGCGGTGGTCATCCGGGCGGTTGACCACAATCTCATTGTCCTTCAGCTCAACGGTAATTGGAGCCGGGATAGAGACAGACAGCTCGCCCTTCGGGCCCTTGACGGAAACGTCCTGGCCGTTGACCTGGGCAGTAACGTTTGCCGGGACAACGACAGGGTTCTTACCAATACGAGACATTGTGTAGTTCCCCCTTTACCAGACGTAAGCGAGGACTTCCCCGCCAACCTTCTTCTCGTAAGCCTGACGGTCAGTCAGCAGGCCCTGAGACGTGGAGATGATAGCCACGCCCAGGCCGCCGAGGACCTTCGGCAGGTTAGTGGACTTTGCGTAAACACGCAGACCCGGCTTGGAGACGCGACGCACGCCAGCGATCGAACGCTCGCGGGACGGACCGTACTTCAGGTTCAGGGTCAGGGTCTTGCCGACCTTGGCATCCTCGACTGCGTAGTCCGCAATGTAACCCTCAGACTTGAGGATCTCGGCGATGTTAGCCTTCAGCTTGGACGACGGCATCGAGACAGAGTCGTGGTACGCGTTGTTAGCGTTGCGCACGCGCGACAGCATGTCGGCGATTGGGTCAGTCATGGTCATGGTTAGTGACCGCTTCCTTTCTCGCTGCGGTTCCTTCCCACCTCGTGGCTAACTCCAATGACCGCGCAAACAGCAACTGTCACACGGCGAAAGCTTAAGTTGGAGTGATTACCAATATCGTGATTCCGGCGATTTAAGGGCTACTGTTCGCCAACTCGGTTCAATAGCCGAGTCAGCTCGCCACCCAGGTGACACCAGAGACGATGCGAGGCGAGGGGCCTACAGCAAAGTTCTTACATTTTTACTGCCGCACCTCTTATAGAGGGCAGACCTGGTGATACTAACAAATACCGGCCGAAATGCAAAAACGCCGCGGACGGACGTTAGTCCGCTCACGGCGTGAAGCCCCACCAACTAGCGGTGGAACTCAATTCCTAGCCGACATGGTGCCGGCGAAAGGAAATTAGTAGAGCTGGTCGGCGATGATGTTACCCATTGCCTTTTCGCCAGCCACCGTCGGGTGGTTGGTCATCGGGCCCATCACCGGGTCTGCGAAACCGGCGACGAAGCGCTCATCCGGGTTCGGGTTGCAGGTACCGTGGCCGAGGGTTGCCTCGTAGACGTCAATGAAGCCGGCACCTACGTGCTGAGATGCGGAGCGAATGCTGTCACGGAATGCACCCTGGATCTCGCTGCCACCCGGTGCCGGGATCGGGAAGGTCTGGTTCGGGGTGTTCACCAGGCACAGCTGGTCATCAGTGGCGTACTCAGGGTACGACGCCAGGACGACCTGAGCGCCCGGGGCAACCTGGTGGACGCGGTCAGTGAACTGACGCAGCGTCTGCTTGAACGCGGAAGGAGCCTGCGGATCCGGCTTTGCGACAAGCTCGCCTGCCACGTCAACCCACTGGACCCAGTCCATGCCGCCGTACATCAGGACAACCTTCTCGGTGCCCTCTCCGATGTCGCCGTACTGGATGGAAGCCTCCAGGTATGCGAGGAGCTGACCCGGGAAGCCGCCAAGACCGTTACAGGACCAGTCACCCAGGGACTTGTTCAGCTTCGTAGCTGCGACCTTCGGCCAGTTTTCCATGTCGGTAGCGCAGTTGGCGACCAGTACGTTCTGCCCCGGCGCCAGGCCACGCGGGCCACCCTTACCGGCATTAGCGGTGAAGGAGTCACCGAAGGTGACGATCTGCTTGACGCCCTTCGGGCCGGTGTCGCCGATACCCGGAATCGGAATGTTCGGCATTTCCGGCAGTGCCGGCTGTGCGTTGGCAGCACCTGCACCCAAGCTCAGACCCAGAGCCGCAACAGTTGCAATAGCAGCCGAGCGGACGGCCACGGAGAAGTTCTTCATGTAGTTAATCCCTTTGCGTTTTAACTTAAGAACCGCTCTGTGTAGAACCACTGGCTCAATCACACAGAAGCTGAAGTCACTTAAGTCTTGCCCAAATTGATAACGACCACAATGCATTTTGGCGGCCGTCACTATGACGAATGGCAGTTTACAACGAAATCATCACAAACGCCTAACTTTCAACTGAGAAACCTTGTGGCTTTACTAATTTCCAACCCCCAAAAAGGGTCAACTTTCCCACCAGCAACACTGGTAACTTTTACGCAGGCCCCGCACAGCGACCTCACTCCCCCACGAACATAAGCAGTTAACAGAGCAGCAAAAAGCCCCGGAGGCCAAGCGGCATCCGGGGCTTCAGGCAAAAGCTACCGAAGAGGCAAAACTACTTCTTGAACGGGAAGCCCAGCTCGCGCAGCAGCGCGCGGCCTTCCTCGTTGTTGGTAGCGGTGGTCACGACGGTGATGTCCATACCGCGCGGGCGGTCGATCTTGTCAACGTCGATCTCGTAGAACATGGTCTGCTCAGACAGGCCGAAGGTGTAGTTACCGTGACCATCGAACTGCTGATCAGACAGACCGCGGAAGTCGCGGATTCGCGGCAGAGCCACGGTCAGCAGACGATCCAGGAACTCCCACATACGGTCGCCACGCAGGGTGACGCGAGCGCCGATGGCATCGCCTTCACGGAGCTTGAAGTTAG
This sequence comes from Corynebacterium sp. HMSC055G02, assembly GCF_001809065.1. NCBI lineage: Bacteria > Bacillati > Actinomycetota > Actinomycetes > Mycobacteriales > Corynebacteriaceae > Corynebacterium > Corynebacterium sp. HMSC055G02. The sequence continues at coordinate 213,481 of NZ_KV795633.1, forward strand.
CGATCGACTTGCGAGCACGACGGGTCTCCGGCTTCTGACCGGTAATCAGAGTCAGGTCGTTGATAGCACCGTTGATCTGCTTCTTGTCCTGAGCAGCAGCGCCGACGCCCATGTTGACGACGACCTTGGTGACGCCCGGAATCTGCATGACGTTCTCGTAGGAGAACTCTTCCTGCATCTTGCCGCGAATCTCATCGCGGTAACGGGCCTTCAGACGAGGGGTGTAATTTTCGCTCATGCTTAGATGTCCTTCCCGGTACGGCGGGAGATGCGAACCTTCTTGCCGTCCTCATCGAAGCGGTAACCGACGCGAGTCGGGGTACCATCTTCGTCGACCAGCATGACGTTCGACACGTGAATCGGAGCTTCCTGAGTGACAATGCCACCCGAGGAAGCGCCGCGCTCCGCAGCGGAGTTTGCAACGTGCTTCTTGGTACGGTTAACGCCCTCGACCATGACCTTGTCGCGCTTCGGGTAGGCCTCGATGACCTTGCCCTGAGCACCCTTGTCCGGACCGGAGATAACCAGCACGGTATCGCCCTTACGGATCTTCACTTAAATCACCTCCGGTGCGAGCGAGACAATCTTCATGAACTTCTTGTCACGCAGCTCACGCGCGACCGGGCCGAAAATACGGGTGCCCTTTGGCTCACCGTCGGCCTTGATGATGACAGCTGCATTCTCGTCGAACGAGATGTAGGAGCCATCCGGACGACGGGTCTCCTTCTTCGCACGGACGATAACTGCCTTAACAATTTCGCCTGCCTTGACGTTGCCGCCCGGAGTAGCTTCCTTGACAGTTGCGACAATGGTGTCGCCAATGCCAGCGAAGCGTCGGGTCGAGCCACCGAGAACGCGGATGCACAGAATTTCACGTGCACCAGTGTTGTCGGCAACGCGCAGACGGGATTCCTGCTGAATCACTGCGTTTCTCCTGACCTGGTTGCATTGTGCGTCAGATTTCCGTCCTAAACGCACGCGGTCTTTATGTCTTGCGTTTACGCTTTACGACGGAAGCACCTGCTAGAGGTAGCTTTCCTATCGCTTTGACCTCGTGCTTACTACGGTTCTAGACCGTTGAGAGCAGCACGCAGTCGCTTCGCGCAACCTGTGTATTATGGCACGTTCGTGCGGGACAACAAAATCCCTTAGTTTCATGCCCCCAACATGGTTTATGCCTTGTGCGGCAACCCTATACTGAGACAGTGACAAATCAACATTCCGGGAGCGCTCAGACACAGCCAGCACAGACGCTGCCGGTATCGCTACTTGCCGGCTTGGCCTTATTATCCGCCGCCGCCCCGTTCGGCGCAGATACATATCTGGCATCCTTCGTGGAGATTGCACGCGAGTTCTCCACGACCGAGTCGATGGTTCAGCTCACGCTGACAACCTTCATGATTGGCATGGCTGCTGGACAGCTCGTCATTGGCGCTCTCTCCGATAGTTTGGGCCGCAAGAAGCTGCTTCTCATTGCGACTTTGGTGTTCTTGGGCTCGTCAATCCTCTGTGCAGTAGCACCGAATATTGGCACGCTTATTGCAATGCGCCTGTTCCAGGGGTTAGCTGGTGGCTCCACAGTTGTTCTGGCTCGTTCTGTAGTACCAGACCTCTTGACGGGCAAGGCATCAGCGAGAGCTTTCTCCACGCTGATGGGCATTTCCTCCATCGCCCCGGCAATCGCTCCCCTTGTGGGCGGTTTTCTAGGCCCCGCATTCGGCTGGCGCAGCGTGTTCTGGTTTCTCGCAGCCATCAACGTCGCGATGGTCGCGATTGTGATCCTGATGGTTCCGGAAACCCTGCCGCCTGAGCGACGCTCCACAGGCGCTCTGCGCAATCTCCTGCCCAATATTGGCAGGCTGCTGCGGCGGCCAGTATTTGTCGGCTACTTGTTGGCTTTCGCTGGTGGCTTCTCGGTGATGTTTTCCTATATCGCTGCGTCACCCTTTATCTTCCAGGAGCTGCTGGGGCTCACCCCTACTCAGTTTTCTCTCGTGTTCGCATCCAATGCAGCGATGTTGACATTTGTGTCAATCCTCAACGGCAAGATGATCAACCGGCTTCATCCCCGCAAAGGCATTTTAGTTGCCCTTACGGTCATGCTCGTGACGTCGATAGGCCTGATTATTAATGCCCTCGTCGGGATTACCTTCTTCACTACTTGGCTGTTGCTGTTCATTACGGTACCGATGATGCCGCTAATCTTCGCCAATGCCACGGCACTCGGAATTGAGGAGGTTCGAGATATCGGAATTGGCTCAGGTTCCGGTCTCATGGGCTTCACACAGTTCCTCGCGGCCGCCACGGTTTCCCCGTTGGTGGGGCTTGGTTCCAATCTTCCCCTCTCGATGGCTATTTCGATGTTGACCTGTGCATTGATTGCACTGACCGCGGTGTTGACATTGACGCGCGCCGACCTCCACAAACGCTCACACCGACTTCCATAAGAGCTACGCGCGCGAGAGGACTCCCCGCGTTTCACTTCACTGGTTGAGAATGTGCCCGAATCGGCATTAAATCGATGGTGAGGCCTCGTACCACCCGTAGGCATGGGGCTGACATGGGAGAAAGGTCCTGCCATGACCACGCATGCACATCCTCATGAACCACATAAGGCATCTGAGTCGGCGAAGCTCAACTGGCTTCGCGCCGGAGTTCTCGGAGCCAACGACGGTATCGTCTCCACTGCTCTAATCTTGCTCAGTGTGATTGCAGCAGGTTCCTCTCGCGAAGCCATTCTGACTGCTGGCGCCGCGGCCGTTATCGCTGGGGCTATCTCGATGGCCCTGGGTGAATACGTCTCGGTTTCAACCCAGCGCGATACTGAGCGGGCACTGATTGCCAAAGAAAAGGCCGAGCTTAAAGACTTTCCAGATGAAGAGCATAAAGAGCTCGTGGGGATTCTCTCTAGCTACGGCATCCCAGAACATATCGCCGAAGATGCTGCCCACGGCATCGCACAAAGCGATCCGCTGGCGGCTCACCTAAAGCTGGAATTGGGCATTGACGGTGAGGAACTTACCAACCCCTGGGCTGCTGCCGGTTCTTCGGCACTGTCGTTCCTACTCGGCGCCATCCTGCCGATGATTGCGGCACTGGTTTTCACCGGCCCCACTTCTGGCGCAATCGCAGTCACTGTTGTCACCATCGTGACTCTGGCTCTAACCGGCTACATCAGCGCCAAGCTCAGCTCCACGCACTCCGGCAAGGCTGCTCTGCGCCTGGTAATTGGTGGTGCGCTCGGTTTGATTGTGTCCTACTTCGTCGGTCTGCTCTTCGGGCAGGCTGTCGGTTAGACCGTCAAATAGGTGCCCGGTTAACGCACAGCGAAACTCAAAACCTAGTCAACATAGCTGGTCTTCGTCTGGTTCAACCAGGCGTAGACCGCGCCGATCCCCAGGCCACCACCTACGAAGTTGCCCAGCCACACGGCCACCCAGTTAACAGTTATGTGCAGACCATCGAAGGCTGCAGGATGCGGATCAGCGAAAAAGGCCAAGGAAAACAACGAGAAGTTCGCAATCACGTGCTCGAGTCCAAGCCCAACGAACACTGCAATAATCGGCAGAATCACAACGAACTTCGAAATGATTTCTTTGGCTTGAAGTGCACCTAGGACAGCCATATTGACCACGAAGTTCGCACCCATGGCCTCTACGAAAGCGCCGAAGAACGGCTTGGCCAGCTTCCCCTCAGTCAAGGTGGAAATCAGATGTGTGTCATCGATCCCACCGAGCTTGGCGCTCTGGCTGAGCACCAGCGCCACAATCGCCGCACCGATGAAGTTGTAGAACGTAGCGACGGCCACCATTCGAAAGGCCACTCCCCACGCCATGCGTCCGCGTGCGGTGGACCAGGACACAAACATCATGCTGCCGGTCGCAAGCTCCGCACCGAGCACCACAATGGCGAACAGCCCAAGCCCGAACAGGCACGCAAAAACCAGTCCCCCAGTCCCCGGCGCGACGCCCTCTGCCACTTGTCCAGCGACCGCTGCAAAGGCCGTCCCGAGCGTCAGGTACATACCCGCCAGGACCGCTCGCACGGCAAATCGTCCGTAGTCCTGCGTCAACAGTTCCTGTTTCTTGTCGCCAGCCGTATCCAGCGTTTCGTATAGCGTCACCGCCGAAGCCTTTCCCTGCGTGCCGTTAATTGCAGTTATTCGCATAAAAGAATAACGACAGGCTGACGCGGAATCGCAACCGCTTTACGACGGTCACAGCGCCCTACCCCCCTTAGGCGCTGCAACCAGGAACTGCGATTCACCGTCGAAGAGAGGCAGATTTACTTCTTTTCTCCGGTACCAGCAGGTGCAGCAGCAGTTTCTGACTTCGGCTCGTCCTTCATGGTTGAGGCAATGGCCGAGGCACCCATGCCGATGTAAAACGGCCAGCGCAAACGTAGGTTCACACCGAAGATGGCCGGCTCGGTAATACCGAATAGCGCCGACATACCGGAGGCGCCAGCCAGACCTTTAAGCTTCTCACTCTTGGCCAGGAAGTACACTGCCAGCGCGGCACCACCTTGGACAATATTGGCCATCGATGCCGTCGCGAAAATGAACGAGCCGCCCTGGTCCCACAGCATGTACTCGATTGGTGAGAAGGACTGGTGCAGACCAGTGATGACAATTGGCGAGTAGACCAAGCCGAACAAGAAGCCACCCACAGGTCCCGCGAATTCGTACAGATTTGCAAGACCAATACCCAGCCATTCACCTGCAGTGCGCAGTACTGGACCAATGGCGGCAAAGGTGATGAAACCAGTGATGAGCAACGTCAACAGTGGTGTCAGCATGAAGTCGACAGTGCCCTTGAGACGCTTATGGAAGAACTTCTCAATCGTTGCGAGAATCCATGAGATAACCAGAATCGGCAAGATGAATCCCACCCTCTGGGGCGGAGGCGTCAAGCGCGCGCACCCGATTCTGCGACGGAATGCGGCGACCGTCTGCCTTCAGATTGCCGGTATAGAAGAGCCACACATCATCGCCATCAACAACCGCGCTGCCAGAATAACAACCATGCTTGTCATAGGGCATGCCTGGATACAGCGCATCGGGGTGATGACGCCACCGCTCGGCTGTCGTGAGCGACGCGGACGCATGTCCCCACCCAGTTCTCTTCGGCGCATGTGGAAAGCATGGATCATGCTGGTAGAACACATGCAGTGTCTCGCCGTCCACGAAAAGGCCATTCGGGTCATTCAGTCGGCCCTGTGGCGGTGACAGATGGTAATTCGACCGATAGGTCATACCCCTCCCCCCCCCGATATTATTGAAGTCATGGCTATTTGTGTTTGCGGCGAAGGTCTGGTTGACCTCGTTCCGGTATCTCCTGGCAGCCTCAATAACCACGTGCCGGCGCTAGGCGGAGGCCCCTACAACGTCGCGGTTACGGCCTCTCGCCTCGGTGCGGATGTTATTTTCCAGTCCCGCCTGTCCACAGATGGTTTCGGAAATGAGCTGGTCAAGCACTTGGAAAACGAAGGGGTCGACACCTCTTACGTTCAGCGTGGCCCAGAGCCGACCATTCTGGCGGTAACCACCATCCACGACGATCGCTCTGCAACGTACACCTTTTACACCGACGGCACGGCCACCCCGTTGGTGGAGCCGAAGCACATCGATGCGAATATCGCATGCTTCGGCACCCTGTCACTGGCGCTAGAACCAGGTGCCAGCCGGTACGCGGAATTGCTCAAACAGTTCGCGGCCAATGGCACCCTGGTCGCTTTGGATCCAAATATTCGCCCCATTTACGCAACGGATGCACACCGCGAATTCCTCATGAGCTTGCTCCCCTACGTCAATTTGTTGAAGCTCTCGGACGAGGAAGTCGAGTTCCTTGGCGAAGAGGCGCTGACTAAAGTTCCGGCCGCCGTCATCACCCGAGGTGGCGATGGGCTCACTTTGCTTGCCGACGGAAACCGCATCGATGTCCCAGCCGTCAACGCGAATGTCGTTGACACCATCGGTGCTGGGGACACAATTATGGGCGCACTTTTGGCGCAAATTGAGGAACGAGGTCTGACGGCAGCTGACCTGACTTCCGTATCACCAGATCAGTGGCGCGAGATTCTGCACTATGCGGCCGCCGCGGCTGCCATCACTGTGTCCCGCAAGGGAGCGCAGCCGCCGACGAAAACCGAAGTCGAAGAACTCCTGGCTAAAGATTCCTAGTCCGCGCTGCTTAGCCCGCTCTATTTAGCTCGCTCAAGCACTGCAACCAGGAACTGAGACTCTTTGTCAAAGGGACGAAGATCCCACGTGGAATAACGCTGAATCACGGTGAGCCCAGCCTCCTGCGCAGTGGTTTCAAAATCGGCAAAGTCCCAACCACGGCCAGCGCCGAAGCCGATAATGGCACGACCGCTCTCCGGATTCAGCACCTCCGCGAAGCCCTGCAGTACCTTCGCGCGGTCTTCTGCCGCTACGAAAGTCAGCACATTGCCGGGGCAAATGATGACGTCGAAGGCGGATGCCGTGTCATCGTGGGGTGTGTTCTCCAGCCCGTCGTCAAGCACGTGCGGCAGCTGCGCCAAGTCCCCTACCAACCACGTCGCGTCCGGGAACTGTCGCTTTGCCTCGTCGATGAGATAGGGGTCGACGTCGACACCGACGACTCGATGACTAGCCTTCGCCAGGTAACCGCCGACGCGCCCCTGCCCACAGCCGGCATCCAGGATTCGAGCGTGGCGTGGCGCCATTGCATCCACCAACCGAGCCTCGCCGTCAATATCGCGGCCCTCGCGCACGAATCCCCGCCAGCGGTTGGCGTAACGACGAGAATGCTGCGGATCGGCAGCGATAATTTCTTTCCAAGTGCGGTGATTGTGGGTGCCATTGCTCATGGCCACCATTATGGCGTAGTTGATCTCTTTTCTATACCGCCGACGTCCCCTGCGCGACGGGACTAGATTCCCAATACTGACTTAGCGATCAGGAAGTAGATGATCAGACCGGAGGCATCGACAAGAGTGGTAATGAACGGGTTAGCGAAGACGGCTGGGTCGATGCCGAACTTCTTACCGATTAGCGGCATGATGCCACCGACAGTTGCCGCGAGAGTACAAATACCCAGCAGCGTCAGGCCAATCACTAGGCCGATGTCCCAGCCGTAAACCAAGCCAGCCAATAGCAGGCCGAGAGTACCAAGCAATAAACCGAGGAAGGCACCGACTCTCACCTCGCGGAGAATGACTTTGAATATATCGCGGGGTTGGACATCCCCCAGCGCCAACGCACGCGTAATCGTGGTTGCTGCCTGGTTACCGGTATTGCCACCTGTACCGATCAGCAGCGGCACAAATACCGAGAGAACCACCATCTGAGAAAGAGTCTCTTCGAAAGTTTCCAGGACTTGCACGGTCAATGTTGCACCGATAGCAAGCACGAGCAGCCACACCACACGAGAGCGAACAATCTCGAAAATGGGCGTCGCGAGATAGGGCAAGCGCAGAGGCTCAGAACCGGAAATACGAGCTTGGTCCTCGGAGTCTGCCTCTTCCAGAATCCGGAGGGCGTCGTCGACCGTGAGCAGACCGATAACACGCTGCTCGCTGTCGACAATCGGCAGAGCTAGGCGCTTACGATCAGCGCACATGCGGGCTACCTTCTCTTCGGATTCGGTCGCCTCTGCGTAATCGGCCTTCCGCAAAATCGCCGCAACATGGATATCACTGCTGGCGCGCATCAGTTCACGAAGGCTAACCACGCCCACCAGCCGACGGTTCCGGTTCGACACCGGCAGCGTGTAGATGGATTCGGCATCATCCAGATGCTTGTAGACGGTCTCCAGAGCCTCCCCCACCGTCATATCGTCGTGAAGCGACACCAGCTCCGGGCTCATCCGACGCCCAATGGAACCATCGGGGTAACCGAGGACGATGTTGGTTAGCTCTCGCTCGTCATCCGGCAGATCGGCAAGCAGTTTTGCAGCGACAGACGCAGGAAGCTCGTCGAGCAGCTCTGCTCGATCGTCCGGTTCCATCTCCGCGAAAACTGCGGTGACTTCAGGATCACGGAGACTGTCAATCAGGTGCGCCTGCAGAGCCGAGTTCAGCTCATCGAAGGTTTCAACCGCCGTGTCTTTCGGCAGTGTGCGGTAGAACAGCGCACGTTCCCCATGGCTGAGGCGGCGCATCTTTCGAGCGGCAGCCTTGGGCTCAATATCAGTTAAGAGCCGCGACAGCGTAGCCACGTCATGTGAGCGAAGCGCGGACTCGAGATCTCGATCATCAAGGGTTCTGCTATTGCCCATTATCCAGCGTGCCTCCCGCTACTCGGACTTGGTACCGGCTGTACCGACCTCTTTAGACCATACCGGCAAGCAGGAGGTTTAACCCCGCAGAGCACGAAGCTGACCCGTATGTTGCGGTTCCAAGTTTTGGACAAACCAGGCCAGCCGCAGGCTAGGAACAACCGTAAAGATCGTTCTAGACCCGCATCCTCTGTACAAATCGCTCGAAACTACCGCCATCTTCAAAGCTATCTTTCAATAGTTCATTATTTTTATGACGGTCAATATGGCGAATATAAATTGCCAAATCACGATTATCATTAATTACCATCGCTTGACCTCCATACCCAAATTCGAACGCCGTAAATCCAGGCAATTCATATTCTTTATAATTCGGCCAAGATTCCCGATGCGCATAGACTCGCTCAATCCACGATTCCACACCGACATAAATATAGCTATCACAAACTTGCGCCGCTACCTGGGGTACCTCAATATTTGGGATACTCCAAATCATATCCAGCGAACATTTCGTTGAGGTCGCAGGGATTAAACTAGGCGATTTAGAGGTCAGCGTGGGCCGCAATCCTTCGATACTTGGTCCATCATACAGGCGAACCTCATCGTGACCGCCGGCGCCATTCGACCCCCGCATACCACATACTACCACCGAATACACACGTAGCTAACAGTAAAGTGCCAACAATTAAACTGATATCAATTACGTTAAATCTCTTAATGTTGGTTTCGTTTTCGATAGGCATCTTTCCGAACTTCCCCATTTAAAACCCTCCATCGACAGACAAAAGTTCATAAAGTCGCTCATGCCACTCTTCAATATCTGCTGTAGAGTCTGTACGCCAAAATTGGGTACAGTTGATTTCTATCAAGTATGATTCATCATCGGGATAAAGAACCGTTCTATAGTCTTTCCAATCCACACCCGCATACTGTTCACTTAAATATGAAAATGCGTTATACCCAGGTATGGACAAACCATTGTAGCCGTCAAGAGACTCAACACCTGAAAGATGCCTCCTGACTACTTTTTGGTCTGAAATCAATGAATAAGAAGGGGTTGTACATGCCCCGGGCAAATCGATCCCATACGAGAAACCCTCGACGTTCTCGTCTCCAAGACTTACAGTTCGCCCTCCATCGGATTCTTCATCAACGTAGCTAATAGCTCGCAAAAGCGGAGGCAGCTTCTCAGCCAAGTTATGCGGCATCCCAGGCGGTGTATAAACATAGTTCTTCGCCTCGGACACTTTCGAATAAGCAAATACAACTGAACCAAGGAGCATTCCGGTGCAGACCAAAAGAACAGCTATACGGCGCTTATTCAAAACCGCTTTCTTAAATCGCGATCTCTCCGAAGCCTGTTTGTTTCCAATCTGGTTGTCAGGACGTGGGCGATCGTCAGACGCCTGAGCGCGTGGGCGATCCTCCAAGGACGATATGGAATCGCTGCTTATCACCAGCCGTTGGGGCTTTCTACCGGGAAGTGAACTCATCATGCTTGTTAGAGTCCGCGCGCACGCAAAAAGTTCCCTGTTCATACGAAATTTTTCAGTCTTTTCGGGAAAGAGCCTTAGCGGCAAAACTCGTGGGTTATTCGCAGAACATGGTGTTGTCGAACGCCTTCACTACTTGACTCCGAATCAGCGGCCACGCCGTTTACACTCCATCTCGCACAGGCACAGCACTTAGCTGTAGAGCCTGCCATATAACCCAGACACCAATTAGAAGACAGCTAATCCGTACTCGCCCAAATAATCGTCCCAAGACGCACACAAGCCAAAACCACACCAATTGCTCCGCAGGTCAGACCAGCCCCCATAGCGTCGTTGAAAGCGCACACTACGGCGATACCCCCAAAGATTACGCCGACCACGAGAAACAAAACGGATAGAACCCCGATAGTCGTTCCCTTTCGGAGTTCGTAGTAGTACTGTTCGGTCACCTCGTTTACTTCATGAGTCGCCAAATGGCTGGTCAATAACAGCTCTTCTAGTTCTTCATTATCCAATTCTCCGGCTGCGAACAGCTCTTGAAGTTCTTCACCAGTTTGATCCTCGTATTGCCGAATATGCCTAAAGATATACTCTTCTAAGGTCAGTCCCTCGTCCTCAGCGGTTTGTTCGAGCAGCAAATCGATGAAATCGTTCTTGAGCGGTAACTGGCTTTCCACTGCGCCTCCTGGTCAACGTGATAATCAACCACCGACGGACCAAATATCGCTTCCAATCGCATTGAAGCACGTCTCTTATAGCCGGTGTTCACGTATTAGAGGGCTTGCACGGTGGAAAAGTTCCGAAGAAGGCGCATCAGATTCCGGGGTTAAGTGACAAAAGGGGATGCGGACGTTT